>CCMO02000001.1:5176950-5532028 GCA_000751295.2 bacterium YEK0313 | reverse complement strand
GGCCCCCGCTGCGGCGCCGGCCGCGCCGATCGGTGCCGCGCCGGTGGCGCAACTGCCCAATGGCGCAACGGCGATCAACGAGACCTTCGGCGACTGGACGGTGGACTGCCGGATCGTCGAGGGCCGCAAGGGCTGCATCATGCAGCAGAGCCAGGGCAACCAGCAGACCGGACAGCGCTC
Source organism: bacterium YEK0313 (assembly GCA_000751295.2). Taxonomy (NCBI): domain Bacteria; species bacterium YEK0313. The sequence continues at coordinate 5,531,848 of CCMO02000001.1, read as the reverse complement.
TTTCGCCATCGAGCTGCGCGTTCCCCAGACGATGCGCACCGAGGGCCTGCTGCTCATGCCCTTCGGTCTCAATCTCGACCAGGGCGTCAAGCTGAAGATCGACGAGCAGGATCTCGGCCAGGGCGCGCGCTTCTCGACCTGCGTCCCGACCGGCTGCCTGGTGCCGATCTCGCTGCCGACCGTCGCGACGGAGGCGATGAAGAAGGGAACGCGCCTGATCGTCACAGGCACGACGCTGAGCTCGGGCGAGGCCGCGACGTTCAACGTCTCGCTCGACGGCTTCGCCCCGGCGCTGGCGCGGCTCACCGAGCTCGGCAGCTGACGGGACGGGCGCCGCCGGCAGGCGGCGCCGCGCCTTTGTCGTCAGGCCCCGGCCGCGGCGGGATCCGCGGCGCAGGGGCCGCCCTCGTCGCTGAGCTGCCGATAGCCGAGGACGACGGTCGCCAGCGCGACCAGGCCCGAGGCGATCGAGACCCAGAAGCCGCTGGCGACGCCGAACATGTCGATGACCCAGCCCGAAGCCGCAGACCCCACCGCCATGCCGATGCCGACGCCGGTCATCGCCCAGGTGATGCCTTCGGTCAGCTTGGCCGGAGGCACGATCCGCTCGATCAGCCCCATCGAGATGATGAGGGTCGGCGACACCGCGGCGCCCGCCAGGAACAGCACGAGCGCCAGGGCCGGAATGCTGCCGACGACGAGCAGCGGCAGCGTCGTCAGCGCGGCGAGCGCGATGGCGAGCTGGAGCTGGCGGGCGAGCGGCAGGCGCGGCTTCAGGGCGCCGAAGACGAGGCCGACGATCAGCGAGCCGGCCGCATAGATCGACAGGACGATGCTGGCCGCTGCGGTCTGGCCCTGCTGCTCGGCAAAGGCCACGGCGGTGACTTCGGCCGTGCCGAAGATCGCGCCGATCGCGATCAGGATCAGGGTGATGATGCGGATCGCGCTCAGGCGGATCACCGAGCCGCCGGCGCTCCGGCCCTGGGGATGGACCGGCGGCTCGGTCGCCTTCAGCGGCACGAACAGCAGGGTGCCGACGGTCAGGAACAGCACCGCCGCCAGCGGTCCGGCTTCGGGGAACAGCGCGACCGACAGGCCGATCGAAATGACCGGGCCGGTCATGTAGATGAGCTCGTCGACGACGGATTCGAAAGCGAAGGCCGTGCGCAGGCGCGGCGTATCCCGGTAGAGCTCGGTCCAGCGGGCGCGCACCATTGCGCTCATCGAGGGCATGAAGCCGCCGAGCGCGGCAAAGGCGAACAAGCTCCAGGCCGGCGCCTCGAAGCGGGTGGCGAGCATCAGCGCGCCGAGCCCGATCACCGCCATGGCGGTGGCCGGCGGCAGGATGCGGCTCTGGCCGTAGCGATCGACCGCGCGCGAGATCTGCGGCGCGATGAGGGCGCTGGTCAGCGCGAAGGTCGCCGCCACCGCGCCGGCGAGGCCATAGCCGCCCTGGGCCTGCGACAGCATGGTGACGATGCCGAGCGTGATCATCGCAAAGGGCATGCGTGCGATGAAGCCGGCGAACGAAAAGGCCCGCGTCCCGGGGGCGCGGAAAATATCGACGTAAGGATTGGCCATGACGGACGCCTCGATCGAGGTATGGGCAGTTGCATACGCTTCGTATGTGAACTAGTTAGTAGCATACGTCGCGTATGTCAATTCACATACGTGGCGTATGTGCGAGATCGGGCCGCGGCGGGAAAGGCGGCGGCGCGCTCCGCCCGGAGGTCGTGATGGCGCACAGGCCACGCAAGGAAATGATCGCGGAAACGCGCGCGAAGCTGGTGGCGGCCGCGCGCCGGGCCTTCGGCGCCGTCGGCTATGCCGAGGCATCGATGGACCAGTTCACCGCCGAGGCCGGCCTCACGCGCGGCGCGCTCTACCATCATTTCGGCGACAAGAAGGGCCTGCTCGAAGCGGTGGTCGCCGAGATCGACGCCGAAATGAACGCCCGGCTCCAACAGGTCGTGCACGATGCGCCCGATCCCTGGAGCGGCTTCGCCGCCGAATGCATCGCCTATATCGAAATGGCGCTGGAGCCGGAGATCCAGCGCATCATGCTGCGCGACGGGCCGGCCGTGCTCGGCGATCCCTCGACCTGGCCCGGCCAGAGCGGCTGTATCCGGTCCATGTCGGCGGGGCTGGCGGAGCTGACCGCGAGCGGCGTCATCCGGCCGGTCGATCCGGAGGCGACCGCGCGCCTGCTCAACGGCGCGATGCTGCAGGCGGCGCTGTGGATCGCCAATGCCGCCGATCCGGAGGCCACCTCGGTCAAGGCGGTCCGCGCCTTCCGCGCGCTGCTCGACGGGCTGAGGGTCGGGCCGGCCTGAGCCTGCGCCCGCCGCAGGGCGGCTGCCGCGCCAGCGGCCTTGCTTCGCAGCTTTCCCCGGCCGCAAATCGTCGCAGCGGGCGCGCGAGACGCCTGGCACGACAGGGGAGGAGCAGCTGGATGGATGATCGGCCCTTTGCCTTGACCGGCCTGTTCCGGCCGGGCCTTCCCGATCCTGCGCCGCGCTTTGCCGGCCTGCCGCGCTACAATTTCGTCTATGGCCACAACGACCCGAGCGAGGTGCCGGCGGAAGCGCTGGCCGAAGCCGCGGCGAAGGTGCTGCGCGACAACGGCCGGCTGCTCGGCATGTACAATCTCGGCGAGGCGCCGCAGGGCCACGCCCGACTGCGCGCCTTCGTCGCCGGCAAGCTCAAGCGGCTCAGCGGCATTGCCTGCCATGCCGACGACGTCCTGATGACCTCGGGCTCGCTGCAGGCGATGGATCTCGTCAACAACCTGTTCGTCGCGCCCGATGACACGGTGATCCTCGAGGAGTTCACCTATGGCGGGGCGATCACCAAGGTGCAGAAGCTCGGCGCCCGCGTGGTCGGCGCGCCGCTCGACGAGGGCGGGCTGAGAATCGACGCGCTCCGGCGGGTTCTGGAGGACCTCAGAGCCGAGGGCGTCACGCCGAAATATATCTATACGATCCCGACCGTTCAGAACCCGACCGGCAGCATCCTCAGCCTCGAGCGCCGGCATGCGCTCATCGCGCTGTCGCGCGCGTTCGGCGTGCCGATCTTCGAGGACGAATGCTATGCCGACCTGGTCTGGGCAGGCGCGCGGCCGCCCGCGCTCTATGCGCTCGATCCCACGCGCGTCGTCCATATCGGCTCGTTCTCCAAGTCGCTCGCGCCAGCCCTGCGCGTCGGCTACATCGTCGCCGACTGGCAGGTGCTGAGCCGCATCCTCGCGACCAAGACCGATGCCGGATCCGGCGCGCTCGAGCAGATGGTCGTAGCCGAATATGTCGAGCGCCATTTTGCGGCTCATCTCGACCAACTGCGGACCGCGCTGCGCCGCAAGCTCGACGTGCTGATCGATGCGCTCGGCCAGGAATTCGGCACGGCTGCCGAGCTGTTCGTGCCGGAGGGCGGCATCTTCCTGTGGCTGAAGCTGCCCGATCATGTCGACGTCCGGCGTTTCGCCGGCACCGCGCTCGATGCCGGCCTCGCCTTCAATCCTGGGCCGGAATGGGCCTGCGCGCCGGAGGCGGCGAAAAGCTACATGCGGCTCTGTTTCGCGCTGCCGACGGAAGAGATCATCCGGGAAGGCGTCGCCGAGCTTGCCCGCATCTGCTTCGAGCAGACCGGCCTGCCGGCCCATGGGGGCAATCGCCGGCGCGGCTGAGGCACGGGGCGGGAAGGCTCAGCGCCTGTCCCATTCCTCGCCCCAGACCTGCACGACATGGCCGGGCGAGACCTCGCGATATTGCCGCGTGGGCGGCACATAGTCCGCCGGCCGCACGGGGCTGCGGATCTCGTCGTTCGACACGATGCGCCGGCCGGTCCGCCGCGCCGGGTCGGGGATCGGCACTGCAGCCATCAGCTTGCGCGTATAGGGATGCTGGGGGGCGCCGAAGACGGCGGCGCGTGGCCCGATCTCGACGATCTCGCCGAGATACATCACCGCCACGCGGTGGCTCATCCGCTCGACGACCGCCATGTCGTGTGAAATGAAGACATAGGCGAGTCCCATGCTGGCCTGCAGGTCGAGCATGAGGTTGACCACCTGTGCCTTGACCGAGACGTCGAGCGCGGAGACCGCCTCGTCCGCGACGATCAGCTTCGGCTCCAGCGCCAGTGCTCGGGCAATGCAGATGCGCTGGCGCTGGCCGCCGGAAAATTCGTGCGGATAGCGGTCGGCCATGGCCGGCGCCAGGCCGACGCGCTCGAGCAGTTCGGCGACCCGCGCATCGGCCTCGGCGCGGTTGGCAAGGCCATGGGCGTGCAGCGGCTCGGCGATCGCCGCGCGCACCGACATGCGCGGATTGAGGCTGGCGAAAGGATCCTGGAAGACAATCTGCATGCGCCGGCGCATGGCCCGCAGGGCTTTCGAATCCATCGCCAGGACATCTTCGCCGTCGACCAGGACCGAGCCGCTGTTCGGCTCGATCAGCCGCAGGATGGAGCGGCCGGTGGTCGACTTGCCGCAGCCGGACTCGCCGACGAGGGCCAGCGTCTCGCCGGCCTGAAGGCTGAACGACACGTTCTCCACCGCATGGACGCGGCCGGTGACCTGGCCGAACAGGCCCGAGGTGATGTCGAAACGGGTGGTGAGCCCGGCCACTTCGAGGATCGGCCGGGCGGCGGCGGTGACCGTGTCGGGCGTTTCGGTCGGAACGTCCGATTCGCCCGTCGTCTTGTCGACAACGGGGAAACGCATCGGCCGCGCGCGCCCCGTCATCGAGCCGAGCCGGGGCACCGCCGACAGCAGCGCCTTAGTATAGGGATGGCCGGGCGCGGCGAAGATCTGCGCGGTGTCGCCGGCCTCCACGGCCTCGCCGCCATACATGACGACGGTGCGGTCGGCGATCTCGGCGACCACGCCCATGTCGTGGGTGATGAAGAGGACCGACATGCCCTCTTCCTCCTGCAGCAGCTTGATCAGCTCCAGGATCTGCGCCTGGATGGTGACGTCGAGCGCGGTCGTCGGCTCGTCGGCGATGAGCAGCTTCGGCCGGCAGGCGAGCGCCATGGCGATCATCACGCGCTGGCGCATGCCGCCCGACAGGCGGTGCGGATATTCGTGGAAACGGCTCGCGGCCGCGGGAATGCGGACCTTGTCGAGCAGCCTGATCGCTTCGGCCTCGGCCGCCGCGCGCGGCATGGCGTGGTGATAGATCAGCGCCTCGGCGATCTGGAAGCCGACGGTCAGCACCGGATTGAGGCTGGTCATCGGCTCCTGGAAGATCATCGCGACGTCATTGCCGCGCACCTGGCGCATCGCCTTGTCGGAAAGGGTCAGGAGGTCCCGGCCGGCCAGCCGGATGCTGCCGGCAATGCGGCCGCTCTGCGGCGGTATCAGGCGCATGATCGAGAGCGCCGTGACGCTCTTGCCGGAGCCCGACTCGCCGACGATGGCGACCGTCTGTTTCGGCGCCACCTCGAAGGAGAGGTTGCGCACGACGGAATGCCACTCGCCATCGCGCCGGAAGGCCGTGGTGAGACCGGCCACGGCGAGCACCGGCTCGGCGGCCGCGTTTTGCGGTTTCAGGGGCGCGGGATGATCGAGTTCAATCACGGGACTGTCCATGGCCGGCAGACGGATGGCGCACCCTATGGCCTCGCAATCTGTGAGGCAAGTTATTGAAATATCTATTGAATTATAATCATTCCAAGGTGCGGCGGCTGGCGTTCCGCTGCACCGTCGCGCGCCGCGGGCGGCCGCGCCATGACGGCCATGAAAAATCCGGCCTAGGCCGTCTCCGGCTTTCGTGTTGCGATGACGATCTGCCAGGGAGGCGCCTCATGACCGAGCTTGTGCGCGAGCTTGCCGACGGACTGATGTTCCCGGAAGGGCCGGTGGCCATGGCCGACGGCTCGATCCTGCTGGTCGAGATCGGTCGGGGCACGCTGACCCGGGTCGGTCCGGACGGCACCGTCAGCATCGTCGCGACGCCGGGCGGCGGCCCGAACGGGCTGGCGCTCGGGCCTGACGGCCATGCCTATGTCTGCAACAATGGCGGCTTCAAATGGACGGAGCCGGGCGATCCCGGCGGCTATCGGCCGGTGGCCCAGGCCGACGACTACAGCGGTGGCCGGATCGAGCGGGTCGATCTCGCGACCGGTGCGGTCGAGGTACTCTATACCGAGACTGAGAAGGGGCCGCTGAAGGGACCGAACGACATCGTCTTCGATGCCGATGGCGGCTTCTACTTCACCGATCTCGGCAAGGTCCGGGCGCGCGAGATGGACCGCGGCGCGGTCTATTACGCCCGCGCCGACGGCAGTGCCATCCAGGAACTCGCCTTTCCCCTGATGACCCCGAACGGCATCGGGCTGTCACCCGACGGCGCGACGCTCTATGTCGCGGAAACGCAGACGGCGCGGCTCTGGGCCTTCGACCTCGTCGCGCCCGGCAAGATCCGGCGCCAGCCCTTTCCCTCGCCGCATGGCGGCCGCCTCGTCGCCGGCCTCGGCGGCTACCGCATGTTCGATTCGCTCGCGGTCGACGCGGAGGGCCATATCTGCGTCGCAACCCTGGTGGAGGGCGGCATCACCATCATCGCGCCGGATGGCGGCGCCATCCAGCACGTGCCCATGCCGGACCGCTGGACCACCAATATCTGTTTCGGCGGCAAGGATCTGAGGACCGCCTTTGTCACCCTGTCCTCGTCCGGTCGGCTCGTCGCGCTGCCCTGGCGACGGCCGGGCCTTGCGCTGAACTATGGCGAACAATGAAGAACGGGCGGCGACGGCGGGCCGCCGGGAGGAAAGACGCATGACGACAGGCCATGGAGGCGCGGCAGCGCTGGTCACCGGCGGCAGCCAGGGCATCGGTGCGGCGATCGTCGCGCGCATCGCCCGGCGTGGCATCCCCGTCATCAATCTCGACCGGCAGCCCGGGGCGGCGGACGCGCCGGCGCGCTGGGTGAAGGCCGACCTCACCGATCTCGACGAGACGCGTGCGGCGCTCGCCGAGATCACGGCGCGCCACGACATTCTCTGGCTGGTCAACAATGCCGGCATCGCCGCGCCGGCGACGCTCGAGGAGACGACGGCGGAGGATCTCGACCGCGTCGTCGCGATCAACCTGCGCAGCAACATCCTCTGCGCCCAGGCGGCACTGCCGGCCATGAAACACGCTGGCAAGGGCCGCATCGTCAGCATTTCGAGCCGCACCGCGCTCGGCAAGGAACTGCGCACGGCCTATTCGGCGACGAAGGCCGGCGTGATCGGCATGACGCGCACCTGGGCTCTCGAACTCGCCCCGCTCGGCATCACCGTCAATGCGATCGGGCCGGGGCCGATCGAGACGGAGCTGTTCCGCAGCGCCAATCCCCACAACAGCCCGCGCACGCGGGCGATCATCGAAGGCGTGCCGGTGCGCCGGCTCGGCCAGCCCGAGGACATCGCCCATGCGGTCGAGTTCTTCCTCTCCGACGAAGCCTCCTTCGTCACCGGCCAGGTCCTCTATGTCTGCGGCGGCATGACGGTCGGGGTCGCGCCGATCTGACGGGGGATGTGCTCCGCGGGCGGGCCTGGAATCGTGCCAGATCGTCTCGCGGCGGGCGGCTAGCCTGCCACCGCCTCCGGCGACTGATAGAAGGCGCTCGGCGGCTGGCCGAAATGCTTGCGGAACATGGCGGTAAAGGCGCTCTGGCTGGCATAGCCGGCGTCGAAGGCGACATCGATGATCCTGGCGCCCTGGGCGAGCCGTTCCAGGGCGAAGATCAGGCGCGCTTGCTGGCGCCATTGGCCGAAGGTAAGCCCGGTATCCCTTGCGAACAGCCGGTGCAGCGTCTTGGCGGCAATGCCGAGCCGGCCGGCCCATTGCCCGGCCGTGGTCGTGTCGGCAGGGTGCGCGGTCAGGGCCGCGCAGATGGTCCGGAGCCGCGCGTCGCGTGGCAGCGGCAGATGCAGCGGCAGCACCGCAACCTCGCGCAACTCGTCGAGCAGGAGCTGGAGCAGGCGCTCGTCGCGGGTGCCGGGTGCATAGTCGATCGGCACGGCGATGGCGGCGATGATCAGTTCGCGCAGCAATGGCGAGACCGCCAGCACGCAACTCGCCCGGGGCAGATGCGGCGCCGCGCCGGGGTCGACGAACAGCGTGCGGATCTTCACGGCGCCGCACATCCGCACCTCGTGCTCGAGATCCGGCACCAGCCAGACGGCGCGGTTCGGCGGCACCACCCAGGAGCCGGCGGCCGAGCGGACGATCATCACGCCCTCGATGGCATGGAGCAGTTGGCCGCGCGGATGCGAATGCAGGCCGGTCGAACTGCCCGCGGGATAGTCGATCTCCATCGCCGCCACCGGCCGCTCCGTGGCGTGATAGCCGAGATGGCGTGTTTCCCGTGTGTCCATCATGTCCCAAGCGCGATAGTCGATGTCATTCTAGCGAGAGACGGACGTCGCCGCGACGGGCTATTGCGCCAAGTCCGCCGGACGCCTGCGCCTCAACGCCTGCCTCCGGCGGTGGCTATCCGACAAGACAGGCTCCATCGCGATGAACGACCCCAGCAACCGTGATCTCCTCCTGCGCATCGCCGAGGCCTTCGAGCGCCTGGCGCCGCCGGCCCCTGCGACCGGTCTCGAACAGGCTGCGGAAGGCTATCTCTGGCTGGCCGGCGCCGGCCGCCTGAAGCCCGTACCGCGCATTTCGCGGACCGATATCGGCCTGCTGCAGCGGATCGAGCACCAGCGCGAGGCTCTGCTGGCCAATACGCGCGCCTTCGCCGCCGGGCGCTCCGCCAACAATGCCCTGCTCTGGGGCGCGCGCGGCACCGGCAAGTCGTCGCTGGTCAAGGCCGCGCATGCCCAGGTCAATGCGGAACGGCCCGAAGGCACGCCCGCCATCGCGCTGGTCGAGGTGCAGCGCGAGGATGTCGGCACAATGCCCGACCTGCTCAGCCTGCTGGAGGCGGCCGCGCCGCGCCGGTTCATCATCCTGTGCGACGACCTGTCGTTCGACGCCGGCGAGGCGGCCTACAAGTCGCTGAAGGCCGTGCTCGACGGCGGCATAGCCGGCCGGCCCGACAATGTCGTCTTCTACGCAACGTCCAACCGGCGGCATCTCCTGGCCCGTGAAATGGTCGAGAACGAGCGGGCGACCGCAATCAATCCCGGCGAGGCGGTGGAAGAGCGGGTGTCGCTGTCGGACCGGTTCGGCCTCTCGCTCGGCTTCCATGTCGTCGACCAGGACGGTTTTCTCGACATGGTGCGAAGCCATGCCGCCCATCACGGCATCCGGATCGCGGAGGACGACCTCGACCGCCAGGCCCTGCAATGGGCGATGCAGCGCGGCGCCCGATCCGGGCGGACCGCCTGGCAGTTCGTCCAGGCGCTGGCCGCCGAGCATGCGTGAGCGCGCAGGCCGGCCGGTCAGCGTCCGGCCGGCCAGCCGCCGCGTTCCTGGACCCAGGCGAGGGCCACGGTCAGCAGCATGAAGACGACGGCGGTGGCGAACACCGCCCGCGGATAGCCGTGGTCGAGCAGGCCGGCGTAGAGCAGTGGCCCGGCCACGCCGCCGACATTGAAGCCGGTGGAGACGATGCCGAACACGCGGCCTTCGGCGCCGGGCGGGGCGGCGGCGCGCACCATCATGTCGCGCGAGGGCGTGATGACGCCGGCGAGGAAGCCGGCAAGGCCCATGACGGCGACGAGCAGCACCGGCGGCAGGCGGACGAGGGCCACCAGGGCTACCAGCGCGGCGGTCGCCAGGAAGGCGATCGCCGCGAGCTGGCCGTGCCGGCTGGTGCGGTCGGCCAGCGTGCCGCCGGCCAGCACGCCGAGCGCGCTCGCGAACAGGAAGGCGGTCAGCGCCGTATTGGCGAGCGCCAGTTCGAGGCCGTAGCCGGCGACGAAGGCGGCGACCGAAAAGTTCTGGACGCCGCCCATGCTGAGATTGAGCAGCACGAAGAGCGCGGTGAGCGACAGGACGGCCGGCGTGAACAGGCTGGTTCCGCCGCCCGCCCTGTCGCCGGCCTTGGCCGGTGCGGGCCGGGCCGGCGCCGGCTGCATCGACCGGCCGGTCAGGAGCAGGACCGCGACGGCAAGGCCGATGAGGCCGGAGGCGGCGAAGGCGGCTGCGACATTCGAAACCGCGGCAATGCCGAGCAGCACGGCCGGGGCGATGGCGGTGCCGAGGAAACCCGCGAAGGTATGGACGGAAAAGGCGCGGCCCATGCGCGCGCCGTCGATGCCGGCGGAGAGCAGCGCATAGTCGGCGGGGTGATAGACGCCGTTGGCGAGCCCTGCGGCGGCCATGGCGACGAGCAGCAGCGGATAGCTGCCGGTCGCGGCGACCGAGAGGAAGCTGAGGCCGCCGAGCACCAGCGCCGCGACCAGCAGGCGGCGCGGCCCGAGCCGGTCGACCAGGAAGCCAATCGGCGTCTGCACGAAGAGCGAGACGATGTTGAAGACGGCGAGCGCGACGCCGACCTCGACGAAGCCAACGCCGAGATAGGCCGGCAGGAGCGGGATCAGCGCCGGCAGCGTCATGATGTGGAAGTGGCTGACCAGATGGGCCATCGAGACGCGCGTCAGCAGCGCCGCCTCGCCCCGGCGCGCCGCTGGCATGGTGTCCGACGATGCCGTCATGGCCGGCCCAACATCTGCGAAAGCCTCATGGTCCGACAGACCAAGGCGTTCCGAAGCCGCGGCGGAAGGCGCCGATTTGCACGGCTGCCATGCCGCCCGCCGGCGTTCGCGGGCGCCGACGCCCCGCGCCGCCGCAGCTCCCGCAAATTGCCGAGCGAGGCCAGCGCTTTGCGGGACCGACGCAGAGGCCGTCGCGAGCGCCGCCGGTCGCGGCCCGGTTCAGCGCGGCGCGGCGAAATATTCGACGCCGCGGATGAGGCCGGCGCGCACCAGTTCGCCCTGGTTCAGCGTGTAGTTGACGTGGGACAGCACTTCGCTGAAGGCGAAGCTCGTCTGGTGGGCGTCGAGCTTGCGCGTGAACATGAAGGGGATGAGCTCGGCGGCCGAGCGCGGCTTGTCGCGGCAGGCGTCGATTAGCGCCGCGCAACGCGATTCATGGTGGGCGATGAGCTGCTGGCTGCGCAGGTCGAGCCCGATGAAGGGCAACTGATGGCCGGGCAGAACCAGGGTATCCGGCGGGATCTCGGCCTTCAGCAGCCGCAGGCTGCGCAGGAACAGGCCGAGCGGATCGCCATGCGGATCGACCGCCCAGACGCTGACATTGGGCGTGATCTTCGCCAGCACCTGGTCGGCGACGAACAGCACCTTGTCCTCGGCCGAATGCAGCATGATCTGCTCGGCGGCGTGGCCGTCGCCGGACCGGACCGCGAAGACCCGCCCGCCGATCTTCAGCTGGTCGCCCGCGACGAGGCGCAGGAAGGTGCCGGGCAGGTCGGAGACCATGTGCAGATATTCGCTGCCCTGGGTCGCGACCAGCTCGGTCAGCTCCTGGCCGAGACCGTGGCTGAGATAGAAGTCGCGGTAAAGCTTGGCGTCGAGCGCATTGGGTTTCAGCGAAATGTTCAGGCAGCTCAGATAGGAGGTCTGGCTGGTCAGGAGCGGCATGTCGAAGCGCCGGGCGAGCCAGCCGGCGAGCCCGATATGGTCGGGGTGGAAATGGGTGACGATCAGCCGCGTCAGGCGCCGGCCCTTGAGCGGCCCGGCGACCAGCGCCTCCCAGGCGTCGCGGGTCACCTGGTCGTCAATGCCGGTATCGAGCACGGCCCAGCCGTCGCCGTCCTCGATCAGATAGATGTTCACGTGATTGAGCCGGAAGGGCAGCGGCAGCCGCGTCCAGAGGATGCCCGGCGCGATCTCCAGCACCGCACCCGGCTCGGGGGGCGTCGGCACGGGGAAGACGAGGTCGGGATCGGTGGCCAGGGCGGACATGCGGGAGACTTTCGAGTTGGCGATGGCTGACGTGATGCCGCGGATCGGATGAAAAGAGCGGGCTTCAATGATGCTCGCAGCGTCCGATGCCTTCGGTCGCGGCATGTGCCTGACGGCCGAACCCGCAACGCGGCGAGCGCAAAAAATCCGGGCGCCCGCGCCGGATGCCGCCGGTGCCCCGGTCCCATCTGGCAGAATATGACGCCGCGGTCCATCGGCCAGACGACTGTTAGGCATGTCGCGCGGAACCGCGCCGGGACGCTCTTGACAGCCATGCCGCGACGACGGCATTGCTTGTCGCCAACACGGAAGAGATCGACCCGCCTCGGCGGGACGGCGCCGACGGAGCAACCGCCCCGGAAACTCTCAGGCAAAAAGACCGTGTCCGAAGTCAGACTCTGAAAAGTGGAGCCGCATGCTCCCGCCGATGGTGTAAGTCGCTGCTCAATGCATGAGCGCCGGTGAAGCTCTCAGGCCAATGACAGAGGGGGCGTTCGAACCCGCAAGATGCGGGAAGGAGCGCCTATGATCTCGACCAAACCCTCCCATGTCGCCGTGATCGGCGCCGGCATTACCGGCATCACCACGGCCTACAATCTTGCCAAGCGCGGCTGCCGGGTCACGGTCTTCGACCGCCATCCCTATGCGGCGATGGAGACCTCGTTCGCCAATGGCGGCCAGCTTTCCGCGTCCAATGCCGAGGTCTGGAACAGCTGGGCGACCGTGCTGAAGGGCGTGAAATGGATGTTCACGCCCGGCGCGCCGCTGCTGGTGAACCCGACGCCGTCCTGGCACAAGCTGTCGTGGATGGCCGAGTTCATCGCGGCGATCCCGAAATATGAAGAAAACACCGTGACCACGGCCCGGCTCGCGGTCGAGGCGCGGGCCCATCTCACCCGCATTGCCCGGGACGAGGGCATCGATTTCGACTGCGAGACCCGGGGCATCCTGCATTTCTATCATACCAGGAGCGATTTCGAGGCCGCGGCGCGGGTGTCGAAGCTGCTCGCCCGCGGCGGCCTGGAGCGGCGCGCGGTGACGCCGGAGGAGATCCGCGCCATCGAGCCGGCCCTGAGGGGCACGTTCTACGGCGGCTTCTACACGCCGTCGGACTTCACCGGCGACATCCACAAATTCACCAATGGCCTCGCCAGGGCCTGCGAAAGGCTGGGTGTCGCGATGCGGCTCGCCACCGAGGTGACCGGCGTGGTGCCGACCGATCTCGCCGTGCGGATCTCCAGCCGCTCGGTCGAGCCGACGCTCGACGGCGCCGCCGAGCCCGAGCGGATCGAGAGCTTCGACCAGGTGGTGGTGTGCGGCGGCGTCATGTCGCGCAGCATCGGCCGCCAGGCCGGCGACCGGGTCAACGTCTATCCGGTCAAGGGCTATTCGATCACCGTCAATCTGATCGACGCGGCCGACCGGGAGGCCGCGCCCTGGACGAGCCTGCTCGACGACCGCGCCAAGATCGTCACCAGCCGGCTCGGCGCGGACCGGTTCCGTGTGGCCGGCACGGCCGAGTTCAACGGCGTCAACAAGGACATCCGGGCCGAGCGCATCGGCCCCCTGATCGCCTGGTGCCGCGCCCATTTCCCCGGCATGAGCACGCGCCAGGTCGTGCCCTGGGCCGGCCTCCGGCCGATGATGCCCGACATGATGCCGCGGGTGATGCGCGGGCGGAACCCGCGGGTCTTCTACAATACCGGCCACGGCCATCTCGGCTGGACGCTGTCGGCGGCCACCGCCGATGCGATCGGGGCGCTCGCGACCCAGCGCGCCAACGCGGCCTGACGGCGCCGGAACGACACGATCCGGGCACGCACGGAGAGCGGCCGGGATGAGCAGGGATCGGCGCGGTCAAAAAGGACGGCGCCGATTTCGTGTATCACGACGCCCCAACGCGCATGGAACGTGCAGGCCCCTGGCGTGGCGACGGCGCTTTGCAGCCCTTTCGCACCGGCGTGGGCGTAGTCTTCCAGCATCGACCATCAGGATGCGGGAGGACATGGCAATGGGTCCCTTTCCACATGACGCGCCCAAGGCCACCATCAGCGACAGCAATCCGGCCGGCACCGACGGTTTCGAATTCGTCGAATTCGCCCATCCGGAGCCGGAAAAGCTCGACCGGCTGTTCCGCCAGATGGGATTCGCGCCGGTCGCCCGGCACCGGACCAAGGACATCACGCTCTACCGCCAGGGCGACATCAACTATCTGCTGAACCGCGAGCCGAACAGCCACGCCTCGGCCTTCGTTGCCGAGCACGGGCCCTGTGCGCCGGCCATGGCCTGGCGCGTCGTCGACGCGCAGAAGGCGCTGCAGCGCGCGCTCGACCTCGGCGCCACCGAATATACCGGCGAAGGCAAGTCGCTCGACGTGCCGGCAGTGATCGGCATCGGCGGCTCGCTGCTCTATTTCGTCGACACCTATGGCGAGACGGGCTCGGCCTATTCGCGTGAGTTCGACTGGCTCGGCGAAGTGAATCCGAAGCCGAAAGGTTTCGGCTTCTTCTACCTCGACCATCTCACCCACAATGTCGTGCGCGGCAATATGGACACCTGGTACCGGTTCTACCGGGACACGTTCAATTTCCGCGAGATCCGCTATTTCGACATTTCCGGCAAGATGACCGGCCTGACCAGCCGGGCGCTGACCTCGCCCGACGGCAAGATCCGCATCCCGATCAACGAAAGCGCCGACGAGCACAGCCAGATCGAGGAATATCTGCGCGAATACAAGGGCGAGGGCATCCAGCATATCGCGGTCGCCACCAACGACATCTATGCCGGCACCGATGCGATCGCGGCGGCAGGCCTCGCGTTCATGCCGGGCCCGCCCGACATCTACTACGAGAAGTCGAAGGCCCGGGTGAAAGGCCACCAGGAACCGCTCGACCGCATGAAGCAGCGCGGCATCCTGATCGACGGCGAAGGCGTGGTGGGCGGCGGCCAGACCCGCATCCTGCTGCAGATCTTCTCCAAGACGGTGATCGGGCCGATCTTCTTCGAGTTCATCCAGCGCAAGGGCGACGATGGCTTCGGCGAGGGCAATTTCAAGGCCCTGTTCGAGTCGATCGAGGAGGATCAGATCCAGCGCGGCGTGCTCAAGCCGGCCGCGGCCGAGTGAGCATGATCGCGGTCCCGACGACGATGGCCGGGCGGCCAAGATGAGCGATGCCTGGCGCGCCTATGCGAGCGCCCCGCCGGACGGGGCGCTGGTCTGTCCGTCCGAGGCGGTGGCGCAAGGCGCGGCGCGCTGCCTGTCGGTGACCTCGGAAGCCGGTGCCTTCCCGCTGCTCCTGGTGCGGACCGGAGACGGGCTCAAGGCCTATGTCAATGCCTGCCCGCACCAATATCTGCCGCTCGACTATCGCTCGGCGAACGTATTGTCGGCCGACGGCACGCGCCTGCTCTGCTCGGCGCATGGCGCCATGTTCGACGCGGCGAGCGGGGGATGCCTGTCGGGCGACGCCGCCGGCGGCCTCGACCCGGTGCCGGTGACCGAGGCCGGCGGCGAGATCCGCATCGGCGGCTGACGGGCTTTGCGGCTCAGTGGCCGATCATCCAGCGCCGGCGCACGGACGGCGCCTTCTTGCCGACCTTGCACAGCGAGCAGCCGCAGCCGGCAAGGTGGCTGCGCTTGACCACCTTCGGCTCGCTGGTGCTGCGTTCCGAGCGGGCGAGGGCGCGTCGCAGCGTCGGGTTCATCAGGCCGAGATGCGGCGCCGAGACCTCGCGCTCGCTGAGGCCGCTGCAATCGGGGCAGATGCAGGCATTGCCGTCCTCCGACATGGACGACCAGGATTCGAAGGGCCCGCAGGCCTCGCAGCTGTAGCTGTAGAGCGGCATGTCCTTCTCCGGAAAGAATGGCCGGCGCGGGCGGGTCATGCGCCCGCCGCGCCGGCGGTACGTCAGAGCTTGCCTTCCAGCAGCAGGAAGCCGGGCAGCCAGCCGGTCACGACGCCGGCGCCGAGCGTCGCCAGGCCGGTGACCGTCTGGATCGGCCGCTTCTGCACGAGCAGCAGGAAGAACATGAACCAGACCACGGCCCAGATAGCCCAGGAGAAGCCGAGCCAGATGTCGATGCCCGACTGGGCCGAGCCGAAGGTCAGAGCCGAGACCGGCGCCACCGTGATGGCGACGAACAGGCTGAACCAGCCGAGCCCGCGGCCGTCGACATTGACCAGCCGGTTGTAGGCCACCCACAGATAGGTGGTGGTGAACAGGAGCGTCAGCGCGGCCGCCTTGATCGAGGCGGCATTCGCCCCCGGCCCGAAGGCCGAGTAGAGCGAGACCGAAAGCGTGACGAATCCCGAGACGACATTGATGACGACGATCTCCTTGTCGTCGATCTTGCCGAGCAGCCACAGGCCGTTGAGGAACAGCACTGCGCCGACATAGAGCAGACTTAAGCCCAGCAGCATGGCGAGCCTCCCGAAGACGTGTCCCCTGGCCGGGAGGAGGGCTCCCGGCCGCTGTCCTGGTGTCGGCCGGGCCGTCAGCTCGTCTTCGCGACGTCGACGCCGCTGACCTGGATGGTCGGTCCCGTCGCGTTCGGGTTGATGTCGAAGTCGAAGATGGCGGTGGGGATGGCGAGCGTCGCACAGACATTGGGAATGTCGACGATGCCGCTGATCCGGCCTTCGACCGGGGCCGTGCCGAGGATCATGTAGGCCTGCTCGCCGGTATAGCCGAACTTCTTCAGATATTCGATGGCGTTGAGGCAGGCCCGGCGATAGGCGACATGGGCGTCGAGATAATACTGCTCGCCGGTATGTTCGTCGACCGAGATGCCCTCGAAGATCAGATAGTCGTCGAAATGCGGGTCGATCGGGCTCGGCTTGAAGATCGGATTGGTGATGCCGTACTTGGCCATGCCGCCCTTGATCAGGTCGACGCTGATGTCGATCCAGCCGGCCATCTCGATGGCGCCGCAGAAGGTGATCTCGCCGTCGCCCTGCGACCAGTGGATGTCGCCCATCGAGAGGCCGCCGCCCTTCACATAGACGGGGAAATAGACCTTCGAGCCGCGCGACAGGTTCTTGATGTCGCAATTGCCGCCATGCTCGCGCGGCGGCACGGTGCGCCAGGCTTCCGCCGCGGCGCGGCTCGCCGCTTCGCCCCTCATCTGGCCCATCAGCGCCGTGCCGGGATGGG
Source organism: bacterium YEK0313 (assembly GCA_000751295.2). Taxonomy (NCBI): domain Bacteria; species bacterium YEK0313. Next base: position 5,514,829 of record CCMO02000001.1, on the reverse strand, counting down.
GCGGATTGGCGAGCGGCGGCACGCGGTTCGGATCGGTGGCGATCAGCTCGGCCTCGCGCCGGTTGGCCTCGGCGAGCAGCTTGTGGTCCGGCAGGCAGCCGATCAGGCCGGGATGGATCAGGCCGGGATAGCGCACGCGCGGAATGTGCCGGGAGGTCGTGTAGATGCCCTTGAAGTCCCAGCAGGACTTGCGCGCCTCCGGATAGTGCTCGGTGAGGAAGCCGCCGCCGTTCTCCTTGGCGAACAGGCCGTTGAAGCCCCATTCCGAACCGGGCAGGGCGCCGACGTCGAGAATGTCGACCACCATGAGGTCACCCGGCTCGGCGCCTTCGACGCCGAAAGGCCCGGAGAGATAGTGCACGCGCGACAGGTCGACGTCGCGGATGTCGTTGGCGCTGTCGTTGTTGCCGATCTGGCCGCCGGTCCAGTCGTAGCACTCGACCCGGAAGACGTCGCCGGGCTTGAAGGTCTCGACCATGGGGATGTCGGGGTGCCAGCGGTTGTGGGTCTTGATCGCCTGCTGTTCGGGCGCCTTGTTCAGGTCGATGGAAAATGCGGTCTTCGGCATGGCGTGTTCTCCCTCACCGAGGGCGTCAAGGCCGCACGCGACGGCTCCTTCTCATCGGCTTCGGCTGGCCGTCGTTCCGGCGCCGCCGCCACCGCCCTCTGAGCCCGCGAGGTTAGGCAGGCTCTGTAACCCGGATGAATCCGGGTGCCGGGCGGATTGTAATTTTTTGTGAACGACACGGCGCGGGCCGACAGCTCCCGGCATTCGGAAGCTGATGCGAAATCCATGGCTTTTCCAATATGTTGGATTGCGCAGCGCGGGCGGCGACCGAAGCGCTGGCGGGCTCCGGGCAGGCTGCCGGCGGCCGGTTGCAGCGCGATCCGTCCGCGCGCGCCGTTCTCCTGTGCCGCCCGCCGTCTCGACCCTGCCGACGATTTGCGCTTATCTACCGGCCATGCCGGCCAGCGATGCCAAAGCACGAATTCTCGTCGTCGACGACGACCGGCGCCTGTGCGGCTTCCTCGCCAAGTTCTTCACGGGCGAAGGTTATGCCGCCGCCGCGGTCCATGACGGGCGGGCCATGCGGCGCGCGCTCGCCGACGCGGCCTTCGACCTGATCATCCTCGACCTGACCTTCCCGGCCGGCGAGGACGGCATTTCGCTCGCCCGCGCGGTCCGCCAGCAATACGACCTGCCGCTGATCATGCTGTCGGGCAAGAACACCACGATCGACAAGGTGGTGTGCCTGGAACTGGGCGCGGACGACTATGTCACCAAGCCGTTCGAGCCGCGCGAGCTGCTGGCGCGGATCCGCACCGTGCTGCGCCGTTTCGGCAATCGCGTCGGCGAGGCGGACGGCGGCGTGGCGGGCAGCCTGCAGGGGCTCAGCTTCGCCGGCTGGCGGCTCGATGCCCGCCGCCATCAGCTGCTGGCGCCTGATGGGACCGAGGTGCGGCTCACCAGCCAGGAGTTCCAGCTCCTGATGGCGCTGGCGAGCCGGCGCGGGCGCATCCTGTCGCGCGAGCAGATCCTCGACATCGTCGCCAACCGCGACTGGTCGCCTTATGACCGCAGCATCGACGTGCTGATCGGCAAGCTCCGGCGCAAGCTGAACGACGACGTGCGCGACGCCCAGATGATCAAGACCATCCGCGGCGTCGGCTACATGTTTGCGCCGCCGGAAGCTTCGGTCACGCCGGTCGCCGCCGGCGGCAGGTAGAGGCTGACCGTGGTGCCCGAGCCGGGCGCGCTGTCGATGTCGAGGCGGCCGCCCGACAGGCGCACGAAACTGTCGACCATGGCAAGGCCGAGGCCGCTGCCATGGCCCGGCGCCTTGGTGGTGAAGAACGGCTCCAGGGCGCGCCGGCGCACCGCCGGCGCCATGCCATGGCCAGTATCGGTGACGGCGACGCGGACATAGCGCCCGGGCATGAGATCGGGCGGCGCGAGCACCTCGGAGGCCGAGACCGCGAGGTTGCGGACGTCGAAGGTGAGGTTGCCGCCATCGGGCATGGCGTCGCGCGCATTGATCGCGAGATTGATGAGGCTGGTCTCGAACTGGGTGCGGTTGATGTCGACCGGGGCGAGGTCGGCATCGACGCTGAGCGAGACGGCGATCGGGTCGCCGAGCGTCCGGCGCAGCATGCGCATCAGCGGCGGCAGGTGCTGGCGCAGATCCGTCACCGCGCTGTTGTCCGCCTGCACCCGGCCGAAGGCGAGCAGCCTTTCGGTCATCTCGGTGCCGGCGCGCGCCGCGTCGAGCGCGTCGGCGACGAGTTCGGCGAGCGCCGGCTCGGCCACGACCTTCTCCTCCAGAAGGCGCAGATTGCCGTAGAGCACGGCGAGCACATTGTTGAAGTCATGGGCGACGCCGCTGGTGAGCTGGCCGATCGCCTCCATGCGCTGGATCTGCTCGAGCCGCTCCGCCGCCCGGCGGTTCTGGGCATAGAGAGCGATGCGCTCGAAGCAGCGGCCCAGCGTCGCCAGCAGATCCTCGCTGTGGAACGGCTTGCAGAGATAGTCGTAGGCGCCGGCCTGCAGGGCTTTGACCGCGGTATCGATGGAGGCATAGGCGGTGACCGTCACGCAGACCAGGTCTGGATCCTGCCGGCGCAGGCGGCGCACCAGCTCGATGCCGTCGCCGCGACCGAGCCGGACATCGACCAGCGCCACCGCCGGCTGATGCCGGGCAAGGCCGGCGAGAGCCGCCTCGGCATCGTGGGCGATCGCCACCTCGTAGCCGTCGAGCTGGATCAGGCCGGCAAGGCTCGCGGCGAAATCGACATCGTCGTCGATCACCAGCACGGCGCGCCGGGGCGGGGCCGGCATGGCGGCGGAGCCTGCGAAGATCGGGTCGGGTTCTCGGCTCATCCGGCTCTCGCGGGGCGACGCGGCAGGCGCAGCGACACGGTGGTGCCGCGGCCTTCGGCGGTCTCGATCGCTATCGTACCACCATGCTGCTCGACAATGCGCTTGACCAGCGGCATGCCGAGGCCGACGCCGAAGGCCTTGGTGCTGAACAGCGGCTCGAACACGCGCTGAACCACGTCGGGCGTCATGCCGACACCGTTGTCGGCCACGGCGAGGACGACGTCGTCGCCGTCCTGGCGCGTGGAGACGGTGATGGCGGCAGCGCCGGCCGGCCGGTTCTCGCAGGCCTGGGCGGCGTTGACGAGCACATTGACGAAGGCCTGGCGCAGCCTTTCGCCGTCCGCCGGCACGTGGGTATCGGCCGACAGGTCGAGCCTGACATCGACCGCCTTCAGCGCCTCCTGGTCGGCGACCTGCTGGGCCACCCACTGGTCGATGGCGATCGGCGCCAGGACCAGCGGCTGCTTGCGCGAGAAGTCGAGGAGATCGTCGATGATGCGCACGCAGCGCCAGGCATTGCGCTGCAGACGGGCCAACTCGCCGGCGGCCGGCTCGCCGATCGTCTTCAGCGAGCGGCGCAGAATGTCGGCGGAGGTCACCAGCGTGCCGAGCGGATTGCGCAATTCGTGGCTGACGGTGGCGGTGATCTGGCCGATCGCGGCGAGGCGCTCGTTGCGGGCGAGCTCCTCCTGCGTCGCGCCGAGCCGTTCCAGCGAGGTGACCAGGTCGCGTTCGGCAAGCTCGCGGCTTTCATGCGAGAGCACGATCCACCAGGCACCGATGCACAGGAGCGGCAGCACGGCAAGGAAGACGCGCAGCAGCAGCGCGCCGTTATCGAGATGCGGGCCGTCGAGGCGCGGCTCGATCAGGCGATAGGTGATGAGGAAGACAGCGGCAGTGACGACCGCGAGCGCCACCATGACGCCGATGACCTTCATCAGCCGCTGCGCCATGTCGGGCGCGATCTTGGCGGTGAACGAGCGGCCGAGATAGCGCGAGCGCGAGGTGGCGAGCGCGGTGGGCGAGGTCTTGCAGGCGTCGTGGCAATGCGCCTCCAGACTGCAGCAGAGCGAGCAGATCGGCCGCTCGTAGAACGAGCAATAGGCCATGTCGGGCCGCTCATAGTCATGGGCGCAGATCTCGCAGCGGAGACTTCCCGCAGTGCCGCCGCCGACCGCGCTCGGCGGGCGGGCGAGATAGTAGCGGCCCTTCGTCAGGATGCCGATCACGGTGGCGCCGGCGACCGCGATGGCGAAGGAGAGCGGCGCGGCATAGGCCTGCGCCAGCGGGCCGAGCGGGCCCGCGAAACAGACGAGCCCGCAGGTCGAGGCGATCAGCATGGCGCCGCAGCCGACCGGATTGAAGTTGTAGAGATGGGCGCGCTTGAACTCGATGAAGCCCGGGCTGACCTTCAGCGGCTTCAGGATGGCGAGATCGGCGAAGATGGCGCCGATCCAGGCGGTGGCGATGATCGAATAGACCGCCAGCACCAGCTCCAGCGTCTGGAAGATGCCAAGCAGCATCAGGAGCAGCGAGATCAGGATGTTGAACACCAGCCAGACGACGCGGCCGGGATGATAGTGGGTCACCCGGGCGAAGAAGTTCGACCAGGCGAGCGAGCCGGCATAGGCGTTGGTGACGTTGATCTTGACCTGGGAGACCAGCACGAAGATCGCCGCGAGTGCCAGCACCACGCGCGGATCGGCGCTGACGAACTCATAGGCCTTGATATACATGTGAATGGGTTCGAGCGCGGTCGCGCGCGGCAGGCCGGCGCCGACCGCGAGCACCGCCAGCAGGCTGCCGCACAGGATCTTGAAGCCGCCGACGATGATCCAGCCGGGGCCGGCGGCGATCACCGCCGCCCACCAGCGCAGGCGGTTCTCGCGAGTCTTCTCGGGCAGGAAGCGCAGATAGTCGACCTGCTCGCCGATCTGGATGGCCAGTGCCGAGAGCACGCCGACCGCGGAGCCGAAGGCGAGCGCGTCGAAGCCGCCGCCGCCGTCGTCGCTGCCGCGGAAGGCGACCCATTGCCGGAACACGTCGGGATGGCCGACGGCGATGTAGATGAACGGTGCCAGCAGCATGGCGATCCAGACCGGCTGGGTCAGCATCTGCAGGCGGGAGATCATCGTCACCCCCATGAAGGTGATGGGGATGATGACGAGCGATGAGACGACATAGCCAACGACGAGAGGGATGTCGGCATAGAGGTTCAGCGCCTGGGCCATGATGGCCCCTTCGAGGGCGAAGAAGATGAAGGTGAAGGTGGCGTAGATCAGCGACGTGATGGTCGAGCCGATATAGCCGAAGCCGGCCCCGCGGGTGAGCAGGTCCATGTCGATATTGTAGCGGCTGGAATAGTAGGCAACCGGCAGGTTGGTCACGAAGACGAACAGGCAGACGACGAGGATGGCCGGAAAGGCGTTGGCGAAGCCGTAGCTGAGCGTGATCGCGCCACCGATGGCTTCCAGCGCCAGGAAGGCGATACCGCCGAGGGCAGTATTGGCGATGACGAAGGGGGACCAACGGCGGAAGCCACGTGCGGCATAACGCAGCGAGTAGTCCTCGAGCGTCTCGTTGGCGATCCAGGACTGGTAGGAACGCAGGGCCGGAAGCCGCTCCATGCCGCCGCGCGCGCCCTGAGGCATGAGCCAATTCCTTTCCCCCGGCCCGCGTCGAGGCGGCCCAATCCCGTGCTTCTCCAGCGTTTTAGCTGCCGCTTCGGGCTTCGGCCCGATTGTTGAGGGGATGCCGGGCAAATGTCCAGCGAGTCGGGGCGCACCGCGACAAATGGGACGGGTTCAAGACCGAGGCATGCGGCATGGCAGTGCTGTCATGCGAGGCAGACAGGTGCTTAATCCTTGACCATTGTGCACTGCAAATGTACTTGTTGCATCGCGAAATTGGCTTCCTCCCTTTTCGCTGCCCCTCGGCTCGAGGGGCGTTCCCCTCTGGAAACAAACTTTCAGGCCGCAGGCATGTCCTGCGGCCTTTTTTCTTGGCCGGACCAATGTCTGCCGCCTGTCCGATCGGGGAATCAGCCGACCGCCGCCAGCGTTTCCGCCACGAAGGCTGCGACATCGCGGGCCGGCCGGCCGAGGATCTGCGCGACCGTCGCGGTCACGGGCGCGGCGGCGCCATCCGCCATCAGCACTGCGAAGCGCCGGATATTGGCCCGGTGGGCCTGCGGCACGCCGGCGGCGGCAAGCTGCGCCTCCTGATCGGCCCAGGCGAGCCTTGCCCATCGCACGGGCCGGCCCGAGGCCTGCGCGACGAGGCCGGCGAGGTCGCTGCCGTTCACGGCGCGCGGGCCGGTCAGGATGAGGGGGCCGGGTGCGACCGCCTCGGCGAGGAGCTGCTTTACCGCCACGGCGGCGATGTCGCGCGCATCGATGAAGGCGACCGGCGTGTCGCCGTGGGGCAGGGCGAGCGTGCCGGTCGCAGCCGCGCGGACGAGCGCCGGCCCGAGCGAGGTCTGCATCCAGGCGTTCGGCCTGAGCGCCACGGTCTCAATTGGCGAGGCGAGGAGGCGCGCCTCGACCGCCGCATGGGCGTCGCCGGAATGAGTCGCGCCGGGCGGGTCGATCGTCCAGGTCGAGCCGGAAATCTTGACGATGCGCCGGATGCCGGCGCGTTCGGCCGCGGCGACGGCCGCCGTCTGGCCGCTGGCGAGCGTGTCGCTGACTGGCGACAGCAGTAGCAGCGTCTCGATGCCCGCAAGGCCCGCGGCAAGAGCGTCGGCATCCTCGAAACGCCCTTCGGCAAGGTCGATATCGGCGCCGAGCAGGGCGCGCGCCTCGGTGGGCCGGGCGGTGAGCACGCGCACCGCCGCCCCCTGCCCGATCAGTTCCGCGACGATCAGCCGGCCGAGGCGGCCGGTGCCGCCGGTGACGAGAATGGTCGGTCGCGGCACGGGCATGAAGCGCTTTCCAAGGCGGGCAGGTTCGGCCTCAGCTTGGCATGGAGCGGCCCGGCGCGACAGATGGACCGGTGCTCAGCGGCGCTTCGCCGTCAGGTGCCCGCGACGACGACCAGGCGGCGCACCTCGCCACGCAGATAGGCCTGCAGGAAGCGGTCGTAGTCCTTGATCGACAGGCAGCCGTTGGAATCGCCGCGCGGGCCGAGGAGATAGGTATGCGCGAGCAGGCCGGCGCGGCCGTGGATGGCGCGACTGCCGCCGACCGGGTTGAGGCGGATCGCCCGGACCCCGTGGAAGCGCTGTTCGCGTTCGGTAAGGTCATAGACATGCGGTGGTGTCGGCCCGTGCATGCGGACATGGGCATGGCGCGGATCGTCCATGCGCTCGCCGAGTCCGGAATGGGCCTCCAGCCGCTCGCCGTTCGGCAGGTACACCGTGCGGGCGCGGATGTCGTAGATCGCCGTGCCGTGCGGCGGCGTGCGGTTCGGGATCGGCATGGTGATGCGCGGGGCGGTGCCGCCGGCATCGTTCAGGCTGCGGCCATTGCCGAGGCCGCCGCTGGAGGGGGCATAGGCGAGTACCGGACCGCTGGGCGCGACCGGCCGCAGATTCAGCAGGCGCTCAAAGAAATTCCGGTTGTCGGATGGCGGCGCCGCGGCCACGGCCTCGTTGCGGCCGCGGCGCGTCGCCGCCGCGGCGCGTCGCCGGGCTCGCCGGCGCGGCGGGCCGCTCGGCGACCACCGGCGGCGCGCGCAATTCGGGCGGGCGCGGCACCGGCATGGGCATGCCGAGGATCGGCGAAGGCCGCTGCAGCGGCGTCGGCACCGCCTGGGTTTCCTCCTCCTCGGGCGCCACCGGCTCGGCCGGCAGGGCGGCCGTCACGATGCTCGGCACGGGGGCCGGTTCGGCAACCGGTGGCGGCGCGCTGGCAATCGCCTGCGAGAGCGGCCGCATGGCGGTGGTCAGCGGCGGCCGGTGGCCGAAGGGCGCGGGGCTCGGGCCGAGTACGTAGTTCGGATCGAGCAGCGGCTCGTAGCGGCGGATCGAGCCGACCGTTTCGGGCGCGGTCAGGGCCGGATAGGGCGCATAGCCCGAGAGAACGATGGGCAGCCGGTTGTCGCGCATCGCCACGCCCGTCAAGGCGCCGGCAGCAAGGCCAACGAGGCCGAGGCCCGCAATACCGACGATGAAACGGGGCACCCGGCTGCGCGGCACGCGATAGCCGGGAGCCTGAGCGAAGCCATGCTGACGACGGGTCATGTAACGCATGCGCTACGCTCTCGCGATACTCGGCTACTCGATCCCGTACCGCCAGATTTCGGCATGCGCGCCGACCGGCCCGGCAAGGTCCGTCACGAGCGGACCGTCCGGCCGCGACGTCCCCTATACGGGGAAACTGACAAATAATCGACCTCCATAAGGCCGCGTTTGGGTTAATCGCCGGTGAAGGGAACCAAAGATTTTTTCGGCAAAAATGTCGCAGGGCCCAAATCCGACGGCTTCGGCGCCGCCGCCCGCGGCCCGGAACGACCTCGCGCGGAGCCGGCTCTGCGGCTCCGCGCGGTCGGGCTCCGATGCAGCCGGCTGGGCGGTCAGGCGGCTTTCGCGCGCTCGCCCGCCGCGGCGAGGCCACGGTCGAGGTCGGCCAGGATGTCGTCGATATGCTCGATGCCGATCGACAGCCGCACATAGCTGTCGGACACGCCGGAGGCGAGCTGCTCCTCGGGCGCGAGCTGGGAATGGGTGGTGGTGGCCGGGTGGATCGCCAGCGACCGCGCATCGCCGATATTGGCGACGTGATAGAGCAGTTCCAGCGCATCGATGAAGCGCCGCCCGGCCTCGCGGCCGGCGGCCAGCTCGAAGCCGACGAGGCCGCCATAGCCGCCCTTGAGATAGCGCTCGGCGCGCTCGCGAGCGACGCCCTGCTGCTGGGAGGGATGGATGACCTTGGCGACCTCAGGCCGCCGGGCGAGCCAGTTCGCCACCGTCTCGGCATTGGCGGCGTGGCGCTCGATCCGCAGCGCCAGGGTCTCGATGCCCTGCAAGGTGAGGAAGGCGTTGAACGGCGAGAGCGCCGCGCCGAGATCGCGCAGCAGGGTGGTGCGCGCCTTGATGATATAGGCGACCGGCCCGAGCGGCCTGGTCGCTTCGACCCAGACCGCGCCGTGATAGCTCGGATCGGGCGTGTTCAGCGCCGGCTGGCGGGCCGGCACGTGGGCCCAGTCGAAATTGCCGCCGTCGACGATCAGGCCGCCGATCGCGGTGCCGTGGCCGCCGAGATATTTGGTGCTGGAATAGACGACGATGGCGGCGCCGTGATCGAGCGGACGGGCAAGCAGGGGCGCGGCCGTATTGTCGACGATCAGCGGGATGCCGAGCGGGCGGCCGATGGCGGCGACCTCGGCGATCGGGAACACCGTCAGCTTCGGGTTGGGCAGCGTCTCGGCATAGTAGGCGCGGGTGCGCTCGTCGGTCGCGCGGGCGAAAGCCTGCGGGTCGGCCGGGTCGACGAAGCGCACCTCGATGCCCTGGTCCTTCAAGGTGTTGGCGAACAGGTTCCAGGTGCCGCCGTAGAGATCGGTCGAGGCGACGATATTGTCGCCGACCCGGGCGAGATTCTGGATCGCCACGGCGGAGGCCGCCTGGCCGGAAGCGAGCGCCAGCGCGGCGACGCCGCCTTCGAGGGCGGCCACGCGCTTTTCCAGCACGTCGGTCGTGGGATTGCCGATGCGGGTATAGATGTTGCCGAGCTCCTTCAGGGCGAAGAGGTTCGCGGCATGCTCGGTGTCGCGGAACTGATAGGAGGTCGTCTGATAGATCGGCACGGCGACCGAGCCGGTGGCCTCGTCGGCGCGCCAGCCGGCGTGCAGGGCCAGGGTTTCGGGCTTGAAGGAACGCTCCGACATGGATCTCTCGCTCGCTGTGATGGGGGATCTGGGAGGCGCGGGGCGCGGCGGCCCGCCGCCGTCAGTTGGACGCCCGGACGAGCGGGCGCAGGGTCGGTTCGGCGGAAACGGCCGCCGGCTGCCGCATCATGGTCGCGGTATAGAGCACCAGCCCGAAGGCCCCGGCCGTCAGCACGAGGTCGATCGACCGGCGCAATCTGCGCTTGGACTGCATGGATGTCTCCCCGGCCGGATTCGACCTTTTCGCCAAGGCCACAGGCCCTCGCGAGAGGCAAGCCAACACCATGTTCGGCGGTGCTTTCAACGGGGGGATTCGAGAAAAGAACGGTGTTTTCCGGCGCGAAAACGCTGGGGATACCTATTCTTTCGGTGCCCGGGTGGGAGAGAACGGGCCTGCGCCGCGGCGGCCGCGCGGTGTCGCCGAGGGAGCGCTATCGGGGCAGGATGCGATAGGCGCAGCGCCGCGCGCCGTGAACGATGTGCTCGGTGCGCTCCACGCGACAGTCCGGCCCGAGCATGGCACGGAAGATCGCAAGCTCCGCCCGGCAGAAGCCCTGGCAGGCGGTCGCCGCCGCGCAGATCGGGCAATGGTTCTCGACGAACAGCCAGCCCCCGCCGCCGTCGGCCTGGCGCCACTCGGCCATGTAGCCTTCCCGGCTGCGGATCTCGGCGAGCCCGTCCAGGCGGGCCTCGATGCCGACCCGACCGTCGAGTTCGGCCTGATAGGCGGCGCGCATGTCGTCCTCGCGCGCCGCGATCAGCCGGTCGAGGGCGTCGGCGCCGAGCACGTCGCGCACCGACTTGACGAGACTGACGGTCAGTTCGGCATGCGCGTCGGGAAAGCGGGCATGGCCGCGATCGGTCAGGCGCCAGAACTGGGCAGGCCGGCCCACGCCCCGGACCACCGACTCGGTTTCCACCAGCCCGTCGGCCGCAAGCTTGCTCAGCTGCTGGCGGGCATTCTCTCCGGTCGAGCCGAGCGCCGCGCCGAGATCGGCGGCGGTCTGCGGCCCGCGCGTCTTCAGGAGCAGGAGGATCCGGTCGCCCGCCGGGCGTTTGGTCGCCGAGGGGTTTTCCAAGTCGATGATTGACATATTCTCCGGTGGCCGATATTCAAAGTCATTGCTTGTTATATATCGCCGAAGGCGGCACGACGCAATCCGACCGCGCCCGGCGCCGCCTGGACGGCAGCAGTCGCAGGACGAGGACATGTCCCATGGATGACCGGCCCGAAGGCTGGGGAGCGCTGCTCTCCGGCCGCAATGGAATTCGCTCCATCGCGCTGGCCGGCGGGGTCGCGCTGCATGCGGTCAACGTGTTCATTGCCACGACCATCCTGCCGTCGGTGGTCGCCGACATCGGCGGGCTCGACTACTACGCCTGGAGCACCACCCTCTTCGTTGCCGCCTCGATCGTCGGCGCGGCCCTGTCGGCGCGGCTGCTGCCGGGGTTCGGACCGCGCGGCGCCTATGGCGCCGCCGCGCTCATTTTCGGCCTCGGCAGCATGGTCTGCGCGCTCGCCCCGGCCATGCCGGCCCTGCTCGCCGGCCGCATCGTCCAGGGGCTCGGCGGCGGCCTTCTGTTCGCGCTGTCCTACGCCATGATCCGCATCGTCTTCGCGCCGTCGCTCTGGCCGCGCGGCATGGCGCTGGTCTCCGGCATGTGGGGCGTGGCGACGCTGATCGGCCCGGCGGTCGGCGGTATCTTCGCCGAACTCGGCGCATGGCGCCTGGCCTTCTGGTCGGTCGTTCCGGTCACCGCGCTGTTCGGCCTTATGGCCGTCGTCGTCCTGCCGAGGCGGGAGGCGGCCGGTGCTGCTCCGCCCGGCCTGCCGCTGCTCCAACTGGCGCTGCTGACCCTCGCGATCCTCGCCATCTCGCTCGGCAGCATCCGTCCGGGCCTTGCCTGGACCGCGGCAGGCCTGATCGCCGCGTTCCTGCTGCTCGGTCTGATCGCGGCCGTCGAGCGGCGCGCCGGCAGCCGGCTGCTGCCGCGGGGCGCCTTCAGTCTCGCGACGCCGCTCGGCCTTGCCTTCGCCTCGATCACGCTGCTCACCGTCGCGGTGACCGGTGCGGAGGTCTTCGTGCCGCTGTTCCTACAGGTGCTGCACGGCCAGCCGCCGCTGGCGGCGGGCTATCTCGCCGCCGCCATGGCCGGCGGCTGGACGACCGGATCGATCGCCAGCTCCGGCATTGCGCCGCGCGCCGTCGCACGCGCCATGATCGCCGCGCCGATGGTCACTTTCACGGGCATGGCACTATTGGCCCTGCTCATGCCGCTGGGCGCCGGCGGCTGGCCGTTCACCGTCTGCCTCGTGCTGGGGCTCGCCCTTGCCGGCCTCGGGGTCGGCTATGGCTGGCCGCATCTCCTGACCCGCGTCCTGAAAGTGGCGCCGGCCGCCGAGCAGGATCTGGCCTCGGCCTCGATCACGACGGTTCAGCTCTTTGCGTCGGCGCTTGGCGCGGCGCTGGCCGGCATGATCGTCAATCTGGCTGGCCTGACCAGCCCTGGCGGCGTCGCCGGCACCGCCTCGGCCGCCTTCTGGCTGTTCGCGGTTCTCGCGCTGGCGCCGTTGGCCGCCGTTCTGGTGGCGCTGCGCAGCGCCCGGCTCGCGCCGGCGGGCGTGGGCCTCGTCGCGCGCCCGGCGGACCGGTGAGGGGCGCCGTCAGTCGTGACCGCGCCGCCAGTAGCTGACGACGAGCTGCTGGTCGCCCGAAAGCCCCAGCCTGTCGCGGACATGGCTGCGCAGGCGCTTGAAGTCGTCGAACTCGACCGCCGCCCAGACTCGAACGCTGCCCTCGGCCGGCAGGGTCACGGCGCGCACCTGGTCGATCAGCGCCGGCGGGTTCGCGGCGCGCAGGCGCCAGTCGATGCGGATGCCGGGCGGATGCCGCAGGGCCTGCCGCTCGCCGGCATCGGCCACCTCGATGATGGCGATGCCGCGGGCGTCCGCGGGAAGGCTTTCCAGCATGCGCGCGACTGCCGGCAGGCCGGTCTCGTCGGCAATGAAGAAGTGCCAGTCGGCGGCCACCAGGCCTCGGCCGCCGGGCCCGGCCATGCCGATCCGCTGGCCGGGCCTTGCCGTTTTTGCGAAGCTGCTGCCGGGGCCGGGCACGTCGTGCAGCACGAAGTCGATGGCAAAGCGGCCGCGCGCGACGTCGATGGTCCGGATCGTATATTTGCGCTCGACCGGCCGTGCCGCGCCCTCGGGCCAGCCCGGCATGCCGTTGGGGCCGAGGCGGGGCACCGGCATGGCTTCGCCCGGCGCCGGGAAGGTCAACCGCACATGCATGTTGCCGATATCGGCGAAGCGGGCGAGGTCCTCGCCGGAGAAATGGATGCGCCGCATGTGGGGCGTCACGTCCTCGACCGCCGTTACCATGATCTCGCGGTAGTTCGGCGGCCGGACGATGTCGCTGCCGTCGCCTGACCAGACGATGGCGGGGGCTTCGCCCTCGGCGAATTCGAGCAGGTGGCTGGTCAGGGCGAAACGGGCGGTCAGGAGGCCTTCGAGATCGGCGGCCTCCGCCCGCAGTTCCAGCCCGGCCCCGGCAACGCTGAGCGCGACCTGGCCGAACGGGAAGGCGATGCCGCGCCGGTCCGGTTCCGGCGGCAGCGGCGTGCCGTGTTCGGCAAGGTGGTCCGAGACCGCCTCCATCAGCCGGCGCGGATCGGCGACCGGCACGTTCGCGACTGCAGTCAATGTCATGATCGGGCTCTCTCTCGATCGGAGCGGGCGGACGCCGCCGCGCTCAATGCGGCGGCGCGCCGAGCCACCAGGTGCCGGTCACCGGCACGGTGAGGAAGCGGTGGTTCATCTCGTCGAAGCTCCGCTGCGGGTCGATGTCGGCGAAACGCTCCGGGTGCAGCCACTTGGCCAGGACCTCGATGCCGACGACATGCAGCGGCGTGTCGTTGAAGAGATGGTGGAAGCCATAGGCGCGGCCGCGCTGGACCGCGCCGACAGCGGCGATGCCGGGAATGGCGAGCAGGCGCTCGAAGCTCTCGCGGCTGCGCCGCGCGTCGACACCGGGGCCGAGCACCAGGCCGTTGGTGGCGGCGAGATGCAGACCGCCGGTCGCGACGAAGACGTCGGGATTGCTGGCGATGACCTTTTCGATGCTGACCTGGCCGTTGACGCCGGGCACGAGGCTTGCGCCCATATTGATGCCGCCGGCGGCCTCGATCATGTCGTTGAAGGTGGCGCGGCCGGGCGTGGAGCAGCAGTCGCGGCCGTCGGCATGGGCGAGCATGAACAGCGTCGGCCGCGGCAGGCCGGCGACCCGTTCCCTGACGCGGGCGAGATGCCGTTCATAGAAGGCGATCAGTTCCTCGGCCTCGCGGCCATGGCCGGTCAGCCGGCCGAGGGCCCTGAGGCTCGGCACGGTATCGACGAGCGGGCGGACGTAGAAGTCGATGACGGCCACCTTGAGGCCGGCCGCTTCGAGCTTGTCGATCATGTCGGCCGAGGTCGGCGTCGTCGTGCGCGCGCCGATGACGAGGCGGCTGAGCACGACGAGATCCGGCTGCAGCGCGATGATCCGTTCGAGCGAGGTGGTCGGCGCCGTGCCCTCGCCGACGACCGGGATGGCCGACATGGCCGGAAAGGCCTTCTGGTAGAGTGCATAGGCGGCCGGATCCTGGCGGCGGAAGTCGCCGCCCCAGCCTGCGACGATGCTGGTCGGGTCGCGCATGAGGAAGGCGAGCGTGCTGACCTGGCGGCCCTGGACGAGCACGATCCGGCGGGCCGGCGCGGCAAGGCTCACGGTGCGGCCGAGAATGTCGGTCGCCGTCACCGGCTCGGCCCGCGCCGCTGCGGGGGCCAGGATCAGCGCAAGGGCGAGGGCGAGAATGCGCGGCAGGGTCATGACGGTTCCCGCAGGTCGAGGCTGAAGGCGAGGGCGAGGGCCCGGCTGAGGGCCGCCGGCACGACCGATCCATGGTTCTCGCCGCCGAACAGGTGGAAGCCGGCGTCGAAACCGTCCGTCCGGAGGCGGGCGGCAAAGGCTTCCGCATTGGCGATCATACGGTTGCGCCGAAGCCACAGCGGGTAGGCGGGCAGGCGCTCGGCGATACCGGGTCGCGGCGTCTCCTCGAGGCTGCCGGCGCTGATCCTGACGTGGACGCGCGGAAGTGGATCCGGCCGCGCCCGGGCCGCCAGCCTTTCGGGCAGAAGGTTCTCGCCCCACCAGAGTGACGGGCTGGAGGCGATATAGGCGCTGAAGGCCCCGGGCATTTCCAGGAGCGTGTCGAGAACGAACAGGCCGCCGAAGGAATGGCCGAACAAGGCCTGGCGCCGGCGGTCGATCGGCAGGCACGCGGCGACGGCCTCCCGCACGACCTCGACCAGAAAGCCGCGGAAGGCTTGCGCGCCGCCGCTCGGCGGCCAGGCTTCGCCGTTCGGCCGAAGGCCGAGCCGGCCGTCGGGAACCTCGGGCGTGTAGTCGCGGGTGCGGCGGACGAGGTCGATCGTGGCCTCGCCCGGATAGGCGAGGCCGACGACGACACCGGGCCCGACACCGGTCGAGGCAGGCTGCCGGCTCTGCGCGCGCATGCTGTCGACGGCCGTGCCGAAATCGGCATTGCCGTCGAGCAGATACAGAACCGGATAGCCGTCGGCCGGCGGCGGCGTGTCGGGCCAGGCGAGCAGCACTTCATAGGGACCCGACGGGCCGGCGAGCGGCAAAACCGCGCTCGCGGCGATGGTGACCCTGCCGGTCCCGGCCGGCTGCGGCGCAAGCAAGGCAGGGCTGCCGGACACGGCGGTCACCAGCGATAGGTCAGGCCGGCGGTGACCGTCCGCCTCAGGCCATAGGCGCATTGCATCGCGGCGAAGCAGCCGGAGACGAATTCGCGGTCGAACAGGTTGTGGGCGTTGACCTGCAGCGACAGGCCCTTCAGCTCGGGCCGGCTGCGGCCGAAATCGTAGGACAGCATGGCGTCGACCACGGCATAGGCCGGCACGGAGAGCGTATTGGCGGCGTCGCCTGCGGTCGCGCTCGCGTAACGGATGCCCGCGCCGAAGCTGAGCCCGTTCAGCGCGCCGTCGAGCACGGCATATTTGGCCCAGAGCGAGGCGGTGTGCTCGGGCACGGTGACCGGACGCTTGCCGAGGCTCGCCAGGTTCGTCGTGCGGGTGATGCGGGCATCGGTATAGGCATAGGAGGCGATCACCTGGAGGTTTTCGGTGATCTCGCCGCGCGCCTCGAGCTCGATGCCGCGCACGCGGACTTCGCCGATCTGCAGGTTGAAGCCGATATGGGCCGGGTCCGGCGTCAGCACGTTCTGGCGGGTCAGATCGAAGAAGGCGGCCTGGACGAGGCCGCGCCAGCCGTCCGGCTGATATTTGACGCCGACCTCGTACTGGCGCCCGGTCGAGGGGCGGAAGGGTTCGCCGGCGAAGGTCATGCCGCCGGTCGGTTCGAACGAGGTCGCGATGCTGGCATAGGGCGCGATGCCGTTGTCGAAACGGTAGAGCACCGCGGCGCGGCCGGTGGTGGCGGTGTCGGACTGGACCGTGCGTTGGCCGGTCGCGCGCGGCGTCAGGGTGTTCTGCGCGGTGTCGAAGCGGCCGCCGACGACGAAGATCCAGCGGTCGAGCTTGATCTGGTCCTGGGCGTAGAAGCCGAGCTGGCGCTGGTACTGATCGGTCCAGTCGAGGCGCGGCATGGCGATCGTCTGGCCATAGACGGGGTTGAGGTAGTTGATCGGCGGCGCCGTGCCGACGCCATAGCCGGTGTCGGAGAGGCCCTGCTGGTAGTCGGTACCGAACAGCAGGGTGTGGCTGAGGGCGCCGGTCGCAAAGCGCGCCTCGGCCTGGCTGTCGACGGCAAGCGAGCGCAGGCGCTCCTGGGAATAGACCGAGCGACGGTTGAAGGTGCTGCCGACGACGGAGGCGATCGAGGAGGTGCCGAAGGTCTGCGCGGCATCGACATAGCGCAGGTTCTGGCGCACCGACCAGACGTCGTTGAACCGGTGCTCGAAGGCGTAGCCGATCGAGGCGAGATGCCGGCTGTAGCGCTCGTAGCTCGGTTCGCCGGCGAAGAACGAGGTGCGGATGCGGCCGAAGACCGGGCTCGGGGTCACCGTGCCGAGCGCCGGCAGCAGGCCGTAGAAGCCGCCGTCGGGATCGTACTGATATTTGCCGAACACGGTCAGCGAGGTGTCGGCGGTCGGCCGCCAGGTGAAGGAGGGCGCGAGATAGATGCGCTGCTCGTGGGTGTGGTGGACCTGCGTGTCGGCATCGCGGTAGAGGCCGGTCAGGCGATAGAGGAAGCGGCCTTCGGGATCGGCCGGACCCGACAGGTCGAAGCCGATCTGCTTGCGCGCCTGCGTGCCGAACTGCAGGTTGATCTCGCGGTAGGGCTCGGCGGTCGGGCGCTTGCTGACGAGATTGACGAGGCCGCCCGGATTGATCTGGCCGTAGAGCACCGAAGCCGGACCGCGCACCACCTCGATGCGCTCCAGGCCATAGGGCTCGATGGTCGGCACGAGGTAGTTGATGCCGCGTGCGACCCTCAGGCCGTCGAGGAAATTGACGTAGTTGGCGTCGGTCCCGCCGCCGCCGAAGCCGCGCAGCACGATGCTGTCGTAGCGCCCCGAGGTCGGGCGGACCTCCGGCACGACGCCGGGCGTATAGCGCAGCGCCCCCGAGACGGTCGAGACGGCCTGGTCTTCGAGCTGGGCGCGCGGCACGACGCTGATGAATTGCGGGGTTTCAATGAGCGGCGTATCGGTCTTGGTGCCGCTGGCGCTCTGGCGCGCGACATAACCCTGGACCGGACCATTCGCCCGCTCGGCCTGACCTTCGACCGTGATCGTCGGTAGCGTCGTCACCTCCTCTGACCGGGCGGAGCCGGCGTTCAGCGCGGCGGCGCTGGCGGCGGCCAGCAGGGTGGCGTGAAGGCGATGGCGGGCCTGGACGGAAAGAAAGAGGCTGGAAGTCGATGCCATGAAGTCCTCGGCCGGCACGGAAACTGGAGCCGTCGGCCCCGCGGCCGCATTCCTATCGCTCGACGCGGGCTCATGCCATGAACATCAGTTTTGCGCAATCGCCATTCTATTTTGTGAAAGATGACGATGCCTGTATTCATTCCGGATTCTTACATTGGAATGAGTTTAATCTAGTAATTGCTCAGTCTCGATTTTTGGATATTGAGCTGCTATCATACCTGCAACGTTCTGTATTCTAAAGTCGTTCTAGGGTGATGCAGCAGCAACAAGCAGAGAGGCCGATCCGCGTGGCCGACCTGGTGGGCGGCGGCCGGGTCCGAGGACGACGTCGTCATGCGCGGCCGCATCGCGCAGGTCCGCCTGCGCGAGGGCCTGTTCCTGCACTGGACCGACGCGATCGAAATGCAGGACCTCGCCTTTCAGTCGGTCCAGTCGCCCGGCATCACCGCCGTGCTGTTCCTGAGCGGCGGCGCGGATGTCGTGATCGGCGACCGCGATGTCGGCTTCGGCACGCACGATGCGGACCGGGGCAGCTCGGACCTCAAGGGCGTGGTCTATTCGCAGGCGCATTCCGACGGCTTCACGCGGCATACGGCGCGTGGCGAGCGGGTGCGCAAGGTGGTCGTGACGATGCAGCCGGAATGGCTCGCGACCGGGGGCTTGAGCGAGATCCCGGGCTATGGGGCCGTCGACGGTTTCCTCAAGCGCTCGGGCGAGATGATCGGCTGGAGGCCGAGCGCGCATCTGATCCGCGCGGTCGAGCAGATCCTCAATCCGGTGCCCTACGGGCCCGGCCTCCTGCCGCTCTATCTGGAGAGCCGCGCCGTCGAGATCGCCGCCGAGAGCCTGGAGGCGATCACCCGCGAGCACCTGCCCGCCGAGCGGCGCGGCATGGGCGCGCGGGACCACCAGCGGCTCGCCCGGATCATGGACCATATCGAGGCGCATATCGGTGAGCCGCTCGAACTGACGGCGATCGCGCGCGATGTCGGGCTCAGCGTCAACACGCTGCAGCGCCTGTTCCGCGCCGCGCACGACACCACCGTTCTGAACTATGTCCGGGCGCGCAAGCTCGACCGAGCCCACGATGCACTCAGGCGTGACGGCATATCGGTGGCGGAAGCGGCCTTCATCGCCGGCTATTCCAACGCGGCGAATTTCGTCACCGCGTTCAAGCGCGCCTTCGGCGGGACGCCGGGCGAGGCGCGCCGCCGCCGCTGAGGCGATCTGCCGGCGCGGCGGGTGACGGGGAGGCGAAAGCCGCAGCGAAGCGCCGAAGGCCGTCCTCGACCGCGGTGGTGACGTCGGTGTCCGGCTCGAAGGCCCACCAGAGCAGCGAGCCCTGCCATTGCGAGGCCATCATCAGGCCGATGCCCGAAGGTGCCGAGGCCTCGCATGCGAAACGGGCCTCCAGCGCGGCCGCGAGAGCCGCCTTCCAGGCAGCGCCGCGCGCGCGCAGCCCCGGGTCGCGGAAATCCTCGCGCAGCACCAGCAGCCCCTCGGCATAGGCGTCGATGCCGCCATAGTCGGCGGACAGCGCCACCAGCATGGCAATGGCCCCCTCAGGGCTGCGTGGCAGGGTGGCGCCGAGACGAGCCGTCCGGGCGTCGAGGTGATCCCAGGCCGCGTGAAGCGCGCGGCGCTTCAGCTCGTCCTTGCTGCCGAAACGCTGCACCAGGGTCGCCGCCGACAGGCCCGAGGCCTTGGCGAGCGCGGCGAAGGTCAGCGCTTCCGGACCGCCGGCGTGGATCAGCTTCAGCGCGGCCTCCAGCACGTCGCTGTCGGGAAGCGTCTTGGGGCGGGGCAACTTGACATCCATTTATAACCGAATGATCATTTATATATAATCCTGGCGCTGCAGAAAAGACCGCTCGCGCCGATCCGGCATGCGGAGGCGATCATGGAGCTGGAAGGAAAGGTGGCGCTGGTCGCCGGCGCCACGCGCGGCGCCGGCCGCGGCATCGCGGTCGAGCTCGGCGCGGCCGGGGCGACCGTCTATGTCACCGGCCGGTCGACGCGCGGCAACCCGTCCGAATATGCCCGCGCCGAGACGATCGAGGAGACGGCCGCGCTCGTCACGGCCGCCGGCGGCAAGGGCATGGCGGTCCGCGTCGATCACCTCGTCAGCGCGGAGGTCGCGGCGCTGGTGGCGCGCATCCGCCGCGAAGCGGGCCGGCTCGATATTCTGGTCAACGACATCTGGGGCGGCGAAAAGCTGTTCGAATGGAACAAGCCGGTCTGGGACCACGATCTCGACAATGGCCTGCGCCTCTTGCGGCTCGGCATCGATACGCATCTGATCACCGCCCATCACGCGCTGCCTCTGCTGATCGAGCAGCCCGGCGGGCTGCTCGTCGAGGTGACCGACGGCACGGCCGACTACAACCGCGACCACTATCGGCTGTCGCCCTTCTATGACCTTGCCAAGGTCGCCGTGAACCGCATGGCCTGGGCTCATGCCAAGGACCTTGCCGGCCATGGCGCGACCGCCGTCTCGCTGACGCCCGGCTGGCTGAGGTCGGAAATGATGCTGGAGGCCTTCGGCGTCACCGAGGAGACCTGGCGCGAGGCGACGGCGAAAGTGCCGCATTTCGTCATCTCGGAGACGCCGCGCTTCGTCGGGCGCGCGGTCGCGGCGCTGGCCGCCGATCCCGACCGCGCGCGCTGGAACGGCCAGTCGCTGTCGAGCGGCGGCCTCGCCCAGGTCTATGGTTTCACCGATCTCGACGGCTCGCGTCCGGATGCCTGGCGCTATCTGGTCGAGGTCGAAGAAACCGGCAGGGCCGCCGATGCGACGGGCTACCGGTAGGGGCGGATTCAGGCGGGCGGCTTGCGCAGCCAGCCTTCGTAGGTGAGCCAGAGACCGATCAGGACGAGGCCGGCGAAGCCGGCCCGTACGAGAGAGGTCGCGCCGGCGGTATCGTCCACCGCCCGCTCGAACAGGTCGGGGAAGGCGAGCAGGGCAAAGCCGCGCAGCGCCAGGAACCAGCCGAACAGCGAAATCAGGATGGCCGACGCGCCCGACCAATATTGATGGAAGGCGATGATCAGGAGGCCGCAGAACAGGAGCAGGGCACCGGTGATCCAGACGATGATCGGCGTCTGGAAGAAACCTGCGGCCATGGCGCCGAGATCGGGCGCGCGCACGGCGATGATCGCCGGCACGATGGCGAGCCAGGGCCCGATGACACGGGCAAAGGCGCGGGTGCGGGCGGCAGCTTCGGGCGAGGTCGGCATGGCAGGCGCTCCGTCGGAATGAGCCGGCGCGGCATGTCGGCGGGCAGACGAGGCTTCAGGCCTCGTCCGGCACATAGCGGCGTGCGATCTCGTTGCGGTCGGCATAGCTCGCCTCGAAGATCGGGGCGGCGAGGGTGGCGCGGACATGCAGGATGTCCCGGCCGACATTCCGGAAGCTGTGGCGCGCGCCGGCAGGAATGAGCACGGACTGATCGGCGCCGACTGTGACGGTGGCGTCGTGCACGGTGATCTCGGCGGTGCCGGCGATGATTTCGAGCACTTCCTCGACCGCATGGAGGTGAACCGGCGCACCGAGGCCGGGGTCGCAATATTGCTCGAAAATGCAGAGCTGGCGGGCCCCGACGGTCGCCGATACGCGCATCCGCGTCATCACGCCGTCACGCCACGTGTCGAGCGGCTGTTTTGCGTGATCGATGACCTTCATGGCGCGTCTTTCCTTCCCTGCCGCCGATCGCAGCCGGCCGCGCCGAGAGTGCGGAAGTTTCCCGGTCTCGTCCAGCGGGCGGCGTTTTCATCCGGCGCTGGCCCGGACCGCGGCGGAAAGGTTGCGCAGGGCGCGCCGGGCCCGGGCATCGGTCAGGCTCGTATGCAGCACCACCGAACGCGTCGGCAGGGGCGGCAAGCCGAGCTCCGGCCCCCTGTCGACCGCGCCTGCCGGCGCGACGCGGCGGCCGAGCGCGGCAATGGCGAGGCCGGCCGCGACAGCGGCGCCGATCGTCAGGATGCCGCCGCCGACAAAAACCTCGGTCCAGGCAATGCCGGCGCCATCGAGCGCCCCGACCGCCATGCCGCGCACGCTGCAATTGTCGGCCTGGGTCGCGAGCCGGAGCGGTTCGCCCGGGCGCTGTTCAAAGTCGGGCATCGCCATCCAGCCGAAGACCTCGTCGACAAGGGGTTCCCCGTCGAGCCGCCGGCTGTCGCTGTCGAGCACGACCGCCGCGTCGATCTGACCGCTGTCGAGGTCGTCGAGCAGTTCGCGCGAGGTGTTGATGCGCAGTTCCAGGATGAGGCCGGGTTCGGCCGCGCTCATGCGCTTGAGCAGCACGGGAAGTTCGGCACCGACGACATGGTGGCTGAGGCCGACGACGAGGCGGCGCCGCTCACCCGCGAACGATGCCATCGCGCCCTCGTGCGCGGCGACGAGGTCGCGGGCAGGCTTCAGGAACAGGTCGCCATCGGCGGAAAGGCGCACCTGGCGGGGCGTGCGCTCCAGGAGCCGGCGGCCGAGCCCGTCTTCCAGGCGCTTGATCTTCAGGCTGACGGCGGACTGCGTCATCGCCAGGGCCTCGGCCGCGCGCGTGAAGCTCTTCAGTTCGGCGGTCAGCACGAAGGCCTGCACGGCCTCGACATCGAGGGCTTTCATCGCTCCAGCCATTCAATAGTGAAATCACTGAAACAAGAATGCATGGGATTTTGAAATGATCAAGGCCGGCCTATTGTCGCTCCATCGAGCCACGAGACAGAGGAGCCGGCCATGCCGCTCGCGCGCATATCGCTTCGCCGGGGCAAGTCGCCCGCCCACCGCAAGGCCATTCTCGACGGCGTCTATGCCGCGCTCAGGGAGACCTTCGACGTGCCCGAAAACGATCGCTTCATGACGATCGACGAATATGACAAGGGCAATTTCAGCTACGACCCCTATTATCTCGGCATCGCCCGCAGCGACGATCTCGTCATCATCCAGCTGACGGTCAGCAATACCCGCACGCTCGCCCAGAAGAAGGCGCTCTACCGCGCCATCGTCGCGCAGCTGACGCTCGATCCGGGGCTGCGGCCGCAGGACGTCTTCATCAACCTCGTCGAGGTCAAGCCGGAGAACTGGTCGTTCGGCGACGGCCTTGCCCAATATGTGCGCGACGAGGCATGAGGGCGGCCGGCGCCGCGCGAAACGTCCGGCGGGCGGCCGTCAGGCGAGAGCGACGGGTTGCCCGACCATCGTGTTTTCCTGATGACCGCCGGCGGGCGTCGGCCTCCGCCAGGCGCGAGGAGAAGGCGCGCGGGCCGATTCGACGGCTGCAGCGGCCGATCCCGGCCCGCCTCACGCCGCCCGTGTCGCCGCGAGGCTCGGCATGTCGAGGCCATGCCTGACGGCGCAGGCGATCGCCTCGTCATAGCCGGCATCGGCATGGCGCATGACGCCGGTCGCAGGGTCGTTCCAGAGGATGCGGCCGATCTTTTCGCGCGCCTCCGGCGTGCCGTCGGCGATCAGCGCGATGCCCGAATGCTGGGAGTAGCCCATGCCGACGCCGCCGCCGTGGTGGAACGAGACCCAGGTGGCGCCGCAGGCGGAATTCAGCAGGGCGTTGAGGATCGGCCAGTCGGAGACCGCGTCCGAGCCGTCGAGCATGCCTTCGGTCTCGCGCATGGGCGAGGCCACGGAACCCGAATCCATGTGGTCGCGGCCGATGACGACGGGCGCCTTCAATTCGCCGCGCGCCACCATGTCGTTGAAGGCGAGGCCGACGCGGTGGCGGTCGCCGAGGCCGAGCCAGCAGATGCGCGAGGGCAGGCCCTGGAACTTGATGTGCGAACGGGCCTTCATCAGCCACTGGTGCAGGAAGGGATCGTCGGGGATCAGCTCCAGCACCTTCGCGTCGGTCTTGTAGATGTCTTCCGGATCGCCCGAGAGCGCCACCCAGCGGAACGGCCCCTTGCCGACGCAGAACAGCGGCCGGACATAGGCCTCGACGAAGCCTGGATAGTCGAAGGCATTGGCGACGCCCTTCTCCTTCGCCATGGCGCGGATATTGTTGCCGTAGTCGATGGTGATCGCGCCCTTGGCCTTGAAGGCGAGGATGGCGCGCACCTGCTCGGCCATCGCTTCCTTTGCCGCCTCAGCGGTGCCTTCCGGGTCGCGCTCCTGGCGCTCGGTCCATTGTTCCAGCGTCCAGCCGAGCGGCAGGTAGCCGTGGGCGGGATCATGGGCCGAGGTCTGGTCGGTGACGACGTCGGGCAAGAGGCCGCGGTCGAGCACCTGCTTGAAGACCTCGGCCGCGTTGCCGAGGAGGCCGACCGAGACCGGCTTGCCGGTCCTTTTCGCCTCGTCGATCATCGCCAGCGCCTCGTCGAGGCTCGCCGCCGAACGGTCGAGATAGCCGGTGCGCTTGCGGAACTCGATGCGGCTCGGCTGGCACTCGACCACGATGATCGAAGCTCCCGCCATGGTGGCGGCGAGCGGCTGGGCACCGCCCATGCCGCCGAGGCCGGCGGTCAGGAACCAGCGGCCGGCGAGGCTGCCGCCGAAATGCCGGCGGCCGATTTCCGAAAAGGTCTCGAACGTGCCCTGCACGATGCCCTGGCTGCCGATATAGATCCAGGACCCTGCGGTCATCTGGCCGTACATCATCAGGCCCTTGCGATCGAGCGCGTTGAAATGTTCCCAGGTCGACCATTTCGGCACCAGATTGCCGTTGGCGATGATCACCCGCGGCGCGCCGGCATGGGTCGGGAAGACGCCGACCGGCTTGCCCGACTGGACAAGCAGCGTCTGGTTCTGATCGAGCCGCTTCAGCACGTGGACGATGCGGTCGAAGGCGTCCCAGCTGCGGGCGGCCCGGCCGATGCCGCCATAGACCACGAGGTCGCCGGGGCGTTCCGCCACGTCGGGATCGAGATTGTTCATGAGGAGGCGCAGCGGACCTTCGGTCTGCCAGCTTCCGGTGACCAGTTCGGGGCCGCGCGGGGCGCGGATGATGCGATCGTTCTGGCGCAGCATGGTCGGTCTTTCAGATGATCTTTGCCGCCTTGAGGCCGGCAATTCGGGTGTCGTCGAGGCCGAGTTCGTCGCGCAGAACCTGTTCGGTGTCCTCGCCGAGGGTTGGCGCGCGCATCGGGCCAGGTGCCGGCGCGCCGGCGAAGCGGACCGGCTGCGGCGCGAACTGGATGTCGCCGAGCTTGGCATTGGTGCCGGGCACCAGGAGGCCGCGCGCGCCGACATGATCGCTGGCGAGCACGTCGTCCAGGGTCCAGACCGGAGCCGCTGGCACGTCGGCGGCGCGCAGCCGCTCGAGCGCCTCGTCCTGGGTGAGGCCGGCGGCCCAGCCGGCGAGGATGGCGCGCAGTTCGGCTTCATGGACGTTGCGGTCGCGATTGGTCTTGAAGCGCGGATCGGCGCTGAGTTCGGGCTGGCCGATCGCTTCGAAGATGCGCTTCACGATCGCTTCGGAAAAGCCGACGAGCACGATGTCGCCGGTCTTCGTCGCAAAGCTGTCGACGGGATAGGTCTCCGGGTGCCGGTTGCCGACGCGCCGTGTCGGCTGATCGGTGAACAGGCGCCGCGACAGATTGGTCAGCAGCATGGAGAAGACCGAATCGAGCATGGCCACTTCCAGGCGCCGGCCGACCCCGGTGCGCTCGCGGTCATAGAGCGCGGCGGCGATGCCCCAGGCGGCGAACATGCCAGTGGTGATGTCGGCGACGCTTTCGCCGACCGCGGTCGCCCGGCCGCCGGCCTCGCCGGTCACGCTCATCAGGCCGCTCATCGCCTGGATCACCAGGTCGAAGGCCGGCAGGTCGGCGAGCGGACCCTCCTGGCCGAAGCCGGAGATCGAGGCATAGATCAGCTTCGGATTGTCCGCCTGCAGCACCTCGTGGCCGAGGCCGAGGCGTTCCATCACGCCGGGGCGGAAATTCTCGACGAGAATGTCGGCCTGGCGCGCGAGGTCGCGGACGAGGGCGATGCCGTCAGGCGACTTCATGTTGATGGTGATGCTGCGCTTACCGCGGTTGAGCAGGGCGAAATAGGTGCTCTCGCCATTGACATGCGGTGCGAAATGCCGGCCCTCGTCGCCGAAGCCGGGCATTTCGACCTTGATCACCTCGGCGCCGAGATCGGCGAGCATGGCGGTGCAGAACGGACCGGACATGACGCGGGTGAGGTCGAGCACGCGCTGGCCGGCAAGCAGCCCCTTCGGCAGGGACGGGATCATGGCGCTGTCTCCTCGACGAGGTTGAGGACGAGCTTGCCCGCGCTGCTGCGGCCGGCAAGGCACTTGAGCGCGTCAGGCAGAGCGTCGAAGGCGAAGGTCGCCCCGATATGCGGACGGATGGCGCCGCTGCCGAGGACACCGGCGAGGCGCCCGGAGACGCGCGCCAGCATGGCGCCGTCATGGTCGTGGTTCCAGTAGACGCCGATGGCGGTCGCCCGCTTCAGGAGCAGGTGGTTGGCGCGGATCTGCGGAATGTCGCCCGAGGCGAAGCCGACGATCAGGAGGCGACCTTCCCAGGCCAGTATCCGCATGGCCTCGCGTGTCGCCTCGCCGCCGACCGGATCGACGATGATGTCGGCGCCGCGGCCGCCGGTGAGCGCCTTGACCTCGGCGCTCCAGCCCTCGCGGCGGTAGTCGATCGCCTCATGCGCGCCGTGGCGGCGGGCGAGGGCACATTTGTCGTCGCCGCCGGCCGCCGCGATGACGCGCGCGCCCAGATCGCGGGCGATCTCGACGGCGGCGAGGCCGACACCGCCGGCGGCGGCGAGCACGAGCACCGTCTCGCCCGGCTTGACGGCGGTGCTTTCGGTCAGGGCCACCATGGCGGTCGTGTAGACGACGGGCAGCGCGGTGGCCGTTGCGGTGGCGACCCCGTCGGGCACGCGGATCGCCATGTCGCCGCGCACTGCCGCATATTCGGCAAAGCCACCCCAGAGGACCTTGCTGGCGACCCGGTCGCCAGGCGCGAGACCGCTGTCGGGTCCGGCCGCGACCACCGTGCCGCCGAGCTCCTGGCCCGGCGTGAACGGCCGCGGCGGGCGCACCTGATAGCGGTCGTCGATCATCAGCAGATCGGAAAAGTTCAGCGCCGCACTCTCGACCCGGACCAGCGCTTCGCCGGCTCCGAATTCGGGCCGCGGCACCGTGACGAGCGCGAGATTGTCAAGTCCCGGCGTCGTCGAGCGCCAGGCGCGCATGGTGGCCGAAGTCATCATTCTCCCCCCTTGGCGTCGCCCGCGACGCGCGCTGCGCTGCGCCGGCCGACATCGACGAGGAGCTTTGCGTAGGCATCGATCCTGGCCTGGTCCATCCGCTGGATCGGCGCGGCGATGGCGATTGATCCGAGCGGCTGCCGTCGGGGCGTCAGCACCGGCACGGCGATGCCGACGACGCCCGGATAGGTTTCCTCGTAGGTGACGACGAAGCCGGCCGTGCGCACTTCCTCGATCTGCCGGCGCAGGGCGTCGGCGCTCATCGTCGTCGCCGGATTGACCCCGGTCAGGTCACCGCGGAGGATGCTGTCGATCTGCTGCTGCGCGAGAAAGGCCAGCACTGCCTTGGCGGTCGCGCCGGAATGCAGCGGATAGGCGGTGCCGATATTTTCGAACACGCGCAGGCCACCTTGCCGGCTCGGGATCTGGGCGAGGCAGACGACGCTCGCATGGATCTCGTCGTAGCCCGTGAGGATCACCGTTTCGGCCGTCGCCTGGGCGAGGTCTTCCAGAAGGCTCTGGCACAGGCCCACCAGGTCGAACTGGAGTTGCGCCCGGCGGCCGAGATCGATGGCGGCGAAGCCGAGCGTATAGCGCCCGCGCTGCTCCATTAGATAGCCGGCGGCCGACAGGAAGCGGACCAGCCGGCCGAGTGTCGAGCGCGCGAGCTTGGTCTCGCGCGCCAGGTCCGCCTGGGTCCAGTTCGGCCGCTCTTCCGTGAACAGGTCGAGGATCTGGAGGGCTTTCTTGAGGAGGCCTACCCCCGCGGCGCCGGCCGCGGCGGAGGATCCATCTTCAGTCTCGATATTGACAGGTGCTTTGCTCATTGCTCATATCATGAGCATTGCGCTCACATATTGGCAACAAGAAAAATAAGCCGAGGGGGTGAGCGTGGCCTCAAGAGATGAGCGAGGCGGGAGGAAGAGATGAGCGAATTCATGGTGGACGCGCGGATGCGCGTCGGTCTCATGGCCTGGGCCCTGACGGGCTTTGCCGGCCGCGCCGCCCAGGCAGCGCCGAAGCGTGTGATGATCTCGACGATCGTCGAGGTGCCGCAGCTGATCGAGACCAAGGACGGCGTCATCCAGGGGCTCGCCGAGCGCGGCTTCGTCGACGGCCGCGACATCAAGGTCGAATATCTCACCGCCAACGGCAATGCGTCGACCCAGCAACAGATCGCGCGGAAATTCGTCGGCGACGGCGCCGACCTGATCGTCGCCATCACCACACCGACCGCGCAGGCGATGATCAGCGCGACCTCGTCGATCCCGATCGTCTTCGCCGCGGTGACCGACCCGATCAAGGCGAAGCTCATCGCCCGCTTCAATGCGCCGGGCGGCAACATTACCGGCGTGTCGGACGCGCCGCCGCTCACCGCCCAGCTCGCCCTGTTCCGCGAAATCCTGCCCAACCTGAAGAAGCTCGGCTTCGTCTATAATCCAGGCCTCGACAGCTCGAATGCGACGCTCGAGCACCTGCGCGCCGAGGGCGCCAAGCTCGGCGTCACCGTCACCGAGGCGGCCGCACCCACGACCAACGAGGTTATTCCGGCGACCCGCAAGCTGGTCGGTTCGGTCGACGCGATCTACGTGCCGAACGATACCACCGTCGTCGCCGCGCTCGAGACGGTGGTGAAGATCGGCCAGGAGACGCGCATCCCGGTCTTTGCCGGCGAGACCCGCGCGGTCGACCGCGGTGCCCTCGCTTCCGTCGGTCTCGATTATGTCGAGGTCGGCAAGGCCGCCGGCCGGATGGCCGCGGCCATCCTCGGCGGCGCGAAGCCGGGTGATGTCGATGCGGTCATCGCCTACCAGACCATGCCGAACCTGGTCGTCGTGGTGAACCGGCGCGCCGCCCAGGCGATGGGCGTCACCTTGCCCGAAGCGGTGCTGCGCAAGGCCACCCGGACGGTCGGCTGACCCGATGCGAGGGCGGCCGGCGCTGCCTGCCGCCGCGGCCGCGATCCTCGCCGCCGGCCATTCCCGTGACGAAAGACAAACTGCTCATGTCGCTTTACGAACTTCTCGGCACAGTCGAGGTCGGACTGATCTTCGGCCTGGTCGCGCTCGGCGCCTTCATCACCTTCAAGATCCTGGACTTTCCCGATCTGACGGTCGAGGGCAGCTTTCCGCTCGGCGCAGCCGTCGTCGCCGTGCTGATCGTCAATTTCGGCTGGAATCCGTGGGTCGCGACACTGGTCGCCGCCGCCGCCGGGTTCTCTGCCGGTTTCGTCACGGCCTATCTCAATGTGCGCTTCAACATCCTGCACATCCTCTCGGGCATCCTGATCTCGATCTCGCTCTATTCGATCAACCTTCGGATCATGGGCGGACCGAACAAGCCGCTGCTCGGAGCGAACACCATCTTCTCGGTGGTGCAGGGTTTCGGTCTGCCGCCCTATGTGCTCACCCCCCTGCTGGTGGCAATCGTCGTCGGCGCGCTGAAGCTCGCGCTCGACCTGTTCCTGCGCACCGGCATCGGCATGAACATGCGGGCGGCCGGCGCCAATCCCGCCATGGCGGCGGCCAACGGCGTCAATGTCGGCCGCATGAAGCTGCTGGGGCTCGGCATGGCCAACGGCCTCACCGCGCTTGCCGGGGCCATGTTCGCGCAGAGCTTCGGCGCCGCCGACGCCTATATGGGCATCGGCGTCATCATCATCGGCCTCGCCTCGGTCATCGTCGGCATGTCGCTGCTGCCGGTGCGGTCCATGGCGCAGGCGACGCTCGCCTGCCTTGTCGGCGCGCTGCTTTACCGCTTCGCGGTCGCCTTCTCGCTGAATGCCGAATTCCTCGGCCTCAAGGCCTCGGACGTGCAGTTCGTCACAGCCGTCCTCGTCGTCGTGACGCTGATCAGCCAGGGGTCGCGGGCCGGCGTGAGCCGCCTCATCCGGAGGAAGGCAGCATGATCGACGTCAGCGACATCAGCGTCACATTCGGCAAGGGCACGCCGCTGGAATCGACCGCGCTGCGCGGGGTCAGCCTCTCCGTGCCGGAGAGCCAGTTCCTCGCCATCATCGGCACCAACGGCGCGGGCAAGTCGACCTTCCTCAATGCGATCGCCGGTCTTGTCAGGCCGGATCGCGGTTCGGTGTCGGTCGACGGCAACAACGTGACCGACTGGCCGATCCATCGGCGCTCGCGGCTGATCTCGCGGGTGTTCCAGGATCCCAAGATGGGCACCTGCGAGGATCTCACCATCCTCGAGAACTTCGCGCTCGCCCATGGCCGCACGCATCCGCGCGGCTTCCGTCTCGCCATCGACAACACCATCCGCAAGGACGCGCGCGAGCGGCTGGCGCTGCTCAAGCTCGGCCTCGAGAACCGACTCGACGACAAGGTGAGTCTCCTTTCGGGCGGCCAGCGCCAGGCGGTCAGCCTCCTGATGGCGACGTCGGGCGAGACGCGCGTGCTGCTGCTCGACGAGCACACGGCGGCGCTCGATCCGAAGACCGCCGATTTCGTCATGGAGCTGACGCGCAAGGTCGTCGCCGAGCTGCGCCTGACCTCGGTCATGGTGACCCATTCGATGGCGCAGGCGCTGCACTATGGCGACCGCACCGTGATGTTCCACCGCGGCCAGGTGATCTTTGACGCCGCAGGCGCCGAGCGCGCCGCCATGCAGGTCTCCGACCTTCTCGCGCTGTTCAAGCGCGACCAGGGCGAGGAGCTCAGCGACGACGCGCTGCTGCTGGGCTGAAGGAAGGAATAAGACATGGAACAGCAAAAGAGCCGGACGGCGGATCTGACGATCGAGCCGGGCGCGGTGCCGCTCGACATCTGGCGGCGCATTCTGAAGGCGCCCTGCACGGTGCGTCTTTCCGCTGGCGCCCGCGCGACCGTCGAGGCTTCGCACGCGGCGATCCTGGACCTCATCGGCACGGGCCGGCCGATCTATGCGGTCAATACCGGCTTCGGCAAGCTCGCGGCGGTGCGCATCGCCGACGACCAGCTCGAAGACCTGCAGCGCAACTTGATCTTCTCCCACAGCGCCGGCACCGGCGAGCCCTTGAGCGATGATCTCGTGCGCCTCATCCTGGTGATGAAGGCGACCGCGTTGGCTCAAGGCCATTCCGGCGTGCGCTGGCAGGTGGTGGAGGCGCTCCTCGCGCTTGCCAATGCCGGCGTCTATCCCAGCATTCCCGCCAAGGGATCGGTCGGCGCCTCCGGCGACCTCGCGCCGCTCTCCCACATGGCGGCGGCGCTCATGGGCATGGGCGAGGTCAGGTTCGAGGGCAGGCTGCTTCCGGCTGCGGAAGGGCTGCGCCATGCGGGCTTGAGCCCCATGCGCTTCGGGCCGAAGGAAGGCGTTGCGCTGATCAACGGCACGCAGGTCTCGACCGCCCTCGCGCTGGCCGGCCTGTTCGCGGCCGAGGACCTGCTGCGCGCCGGCCTCGTCACCGGCGCGCTGTCGCTCGAAGCCTGCCGCGGCAACGACACGCCTTTCGACGCCCGCATCCAGGCGGTGCGCCGCCATCCCGGCCAGCAGGACGTCGCGGCGGTCTATCGCAGGCTCGTCGCCGACAGCGCGATCCGCGAGGCGCACCGGGCGCAGCTGAAGGTGCAGGATCCCTATTGCATGCGCTGCCAGCCGCAGGTGATGGGCGCCTGCCTCGACAGCCTGCGTCATGCCGCGACCGTGCTCGAAATCGAGGCCAATGCGGTGAGCGACAACCCGGTGGTGTTTCCGGCCGAACGCGAGGTGCTCTCGGGCGGCAATTTCCACGCCGAGCCGGTGGCTTTCGCCGCCGACATCATCGCGCTCGCGGTCTGCGAGATCGGCTCCCTGTCCGAACGCCGGCAGGCCATGCTGCTGGACGTATCGCTGTCGGGCCTGCCGGCCTTCCTGGTCGAGAATTCGGGCCTGAATTCGGGCTTCATGATCGCCCAGGTCACGGCCGCCGCGCTGACCAGCGAGAACAAGATGCTGGCCCATCCGGCTTCCGTCGATTCGATCCCGACCTCGGCCAACCAGGAAGACCATGTCTCCATGGCCTGCCACGGCGCCCATCGCCTGGCGCAGATGACCGAGAACCTCAATGGCATCCTGGCGCTGGAATGGCTGGCCGCCGCGCAGGGCGTCGAGTTCCACCGCCCGCTCGCGCCCTCGCCCGCGCTCGGCGAGGCGATCGGCCGGCTGCGGCGGCAGGTCGCGCGGCTCGACCAGGACCGCTATTTCGCACCCGACATCGCGGCGGCCAAGCGGCTGATCGCGGCGGGGGCGCTGTCCGATCTTGCCGGCACGTCGCTGATCCGGACGGCTCTGGCCTGACGGCTGCGGGCGACCTCGAGGGACATTCAGGACCATGTGGATCAGGCACATCCCCTATGGCGAGGCCGAAGGCCGGCTGAAGACGCTGTATGACCGGGTCAAGGGCCCGGACGACAATGTCGACAACATCATGCTGGCGCACAGCCTGCGCCCGCACAGCATGGAGGGCCACATGGCCCTCTACAAATACGTGCTGCACCACGCCGCCAACACCACGCCCAAATGGTTCCTGGAGACGATCGGCGTGCTGGTCAGCAGCCTCAACGCCTGCGACTATTGCGTCGAGCATCATTTCGCCGGCCTGAAGCGGCTGCTGCGCGACGACGACCGCGCGGCGGCGATCCGCCGCGCTCTTGCGGCGGGCGCCTATGACGAAACCTTCACCGCCGCCGAGGCTGCGGGCCTGCGCTATGCCGAGGCGCTGACGCTGCGTCCACGCGAGCGGGAGACGGTGAAGGCCTGCGTCGAGGCGATGCGCAGCGCGAGCGTCGACGACGGCCGCATCCTCGAGATCAATCAGGTCGCGGCCTATTTCAACTATGCCAACCGCACGGTGACGGGGCTCGGCATCACCACCGACGGCGACATTCTCGGCCTCTCCCCGAACAACAGCAACGATCCGAACGACTGGTCCCATGCCTGAATCAACGGCCGACGAAGTGATCGTGCCGCGCATCCGCCGGCTGGCGATCGTGCCGCCCGCGGCGACCCCGCCCGACCGCGGCGAGAGCCTGCCGGTGCGCAGCCTCCATCTCAATGAGGCGCCGTTTCCGCCGGCCCCCGCGGTGATCGCGGCGATGCAGCACGCCGCGGCCGGGCTCAACCGCTATCCCGACCACGATGGCGCCGCGCTGATCGCCGAGCTTGCCCGGTGCACCGGCGCGCCCGCCGAGACGATCGTCATCGGTTCGGGCTCGAACGAACTGCTCTATGCCAGTGCCGACATCGCGCTCGACCAGGGCGACGAGGCGGTGGCGCCGGTGCCCGGCTTTCCGACCTATGCCAAGACCATCAGCCTGCGCGGCGCGACCCATGTCGGCGCGCCGGTCCGTGCCGACGGCGTCGTCGACGTGGCGGCGACGCTGGCGGCCGTCACCGACAGGACGCGGCTGGTCTTCGTCGCGACGCCGCACAATCCGACCGGCGGCCTGATGGGCGCAGGCGAGATCGAGCATCTGGTGCAGGCCCTGCCGGATCATCTGCTCCTGCATTTCGACGAGGCCTATTACGAGTTCGGCCGGCATGCCGGCGCGGCTGAAAGCCTGCCGCTGATCGCCCGCCGGCGAGGCCCGTGGATCGTCACGCGCAGCTTCTCCAAGGCCTATGGCCTGGCCGGCGCGCGCGTCGGCTATGGCATCACCTCGGACCGGGCGCTCGCCGACGCCTACCGCAAGATCCGTGTCAATTTCAGCGTCAATGCGGTGGCGCTCGCCGCCGCGCATACCGCGCTCGGCGAGACCGATCACCTTGCCCGCCTGCTCGACCATACCGCGGCGGAGCGGCAGCGGCTCGCCCGCGGCCTTGCCGATCTCGGCCTCAAGCCGCTGCCGAGCGCCGCCAATTTCGTCAGCGTGCTGACGCCCGTGCCGGCAAGGCTCGCGGCGGCGCTGGCGGAGCGCAACGTCTTCGTGCTGCCCTTCCCCTGGCCGGGGACCGAGGGGGCGCTGCGCATCACGATCGGCAGCCAGGCGGATACCGATGCCGTGCTGAACGGCCTGCGCGACGCCTTGGCATCGCGATGACGGCGGGCCTCAAGGCCCGGCTGCGCGCGCTCGTCGGCGAGACCGGCCTCGTCGACACGGCGGCCGATGTCGCCGGCTATCGCGGCGATCTCGCGCTGACGACGCAGGGAGAGATCGTCGGCGTCGTGCGGCCGCGTACCACGGCGGAGACTGCGGCCGTCGTCAGGGCCTGCGCGGAAGCGGGCATCGCCATGGTGCCCCGCGGCGGCGGCACCGGGCTTGCGGGCGGCGCGGCGCCGCCGTCCGACCGTCCGGCCGTGGTCGTGTCCTTCGAGCGGATGCGGGCCATCCGCAGCATCGATCCGGTCGGCGACATCATGATCGTCGAGGCCGGCTGCACGCTCCACGATGCGCGCGAAGCCGCCGCTGCGGCGGACCGGCAGATCGGGCTCGACCATGGCGGGCTGTCCAGCCAGATCGGCGGCAATCTCTCGACCAATGCCGGCGGCAACAATGTGCTGCGCTACGGCATGGCGCGCGAGCAGGTGCTGGGCCTGGAGGCGGTGCTCGCCGATGGCGAGGTGCTCAGCCAGCTCGCGCCGCTGCGCAAGAACAATGCCGGCTACGACCTGAAGCAGCTCTTGCTCGGCGCCGAGGGAACGCTCGGCCTGATCACCGCCGCGGCGCTGAAGCTGAGGCCCCGGCCGGCCGTGCGCGTCACCGCCTGTCTCGGCCTGGCGACGCTCGACGCGGTGCTCGCCCTGTTCACCCGGGCCCGCTCCGGCTTCGGCGAGGCCGTCACGGCCTTCGAGCTGATCCCGCGCGCGGGCTTCGACCTGCATTTTTCCCATACCGGCAGCAGGCGCGAGCCGTTCCCGACCGAAACCCCCTGGGCCGTGCTGATCGAGGCGGACAGCGCCAGTCCCCATTTCGATCTCGCCGGCGCGATGGAGGCCCTGTCGGCGGCGGCGATCGAGGACGGGACCGTGATCGACGGCACGATCGCGGCCTCGGAGGCGCAGCGGCAGGCGCTGTGGACGATCCGCGAGGGCATTGCCCTCGCCATGATCGAGACGCCGGGCAGCCTGAAGAACGATGTCGCCGTGCCGGTGCCGGCGATCGGGACCTTCGTCGTCCGGTCGGCCGCGGCGGTCGCGGCGCTGGCGCCGGGCTGCCGTCCCGTGCCCTTCGGCCATGTCGGCGACGGCAATATCCACTTCAACATCCTGCCGCCGGAAGGCATGCCGGCCGCGGCCTTCAAGGCGCGCTGGGCCGACCTCACGCAAGCGATCGAAACGGTTGCGCTCGGCCTTGGCGGCACGGTCAGCGCGGAGCACGGCATCGGCGCGATCAAGCGGGCGGCGCTCCGGCGCATGCGCAGCACGGCCGAGCTCGACACGATGCGGCGGCTGAAGGCGGCCTTCGATCCGCAAGGCCTGCTCAATCCGGGCAAAATCCTCTAAGGCGCGATCAGTCCCGGCCGGTCCGCGCCCCAGCGCCGGCCGGCCCTGGTGCGAGGCTCCGCGCCGCGCTTCCTGCGCAGCCGCGCTGCCATGTCTCCTTCTCTGGCGGTTCCAGCCGGGCACGCTCGGCCGCCGAAGAGCCTGTCGGCCGCTTCGGCCTTGACGCTCGTCATCTTATAAAATAAACCGGACATATGTCTTATTAATTGCCGTGGATCAAAGCAGGCCGGGAAGGGGGTGTCATGACCGGCAGGGCCATCATCGTCGGAGCAGGCCAGGCGGGCAGCGAATGCGCCCTGCGGCTGCGCGCGCTCGGTTTTGCCGGCGAGGTGATGCTGTTCGGCGACGAGGCCTTCCCGCCCTATCAGCGGCCGCCCCTGTCGAAAGGCTTTCTCGCCGGTGAGCTCGCGGCCGAGCGGCTGTTCCTGCGCGCGGAGGCGCAATATCGCGAGGGCGGCATCGGCCTGCACCTGGCGACGGCCATAGGAGCGCTCGACACCGGCGCGCGGACCATCACGACCACGGACGGCGCGACGCATCGCTTTTCCCATCTGGTGCTGGCGACCGGCGCCCGTCCGCGCCGCCTGGACCTGCCCGGGGCCGGGCTCGCCGGCATCCATCATCTGCGCGGGATCGCCGATGTCGAGCGGCTGCGGCCCGGCATCCGCCCGGGCGCGCGCCTCGTCATCCTCGGCGCGGGCTATGTCGGGCTCGAAGTCGCCGCCGTCGCGGTCAAGCTCGGTCTGGCCGTGACGGTGCTGGAGGCCGCCGAGCGGGTCCTCGCGCGGGTGACCAGTCCCATCGTTTCGGCCTTCTATGCCGATGTGCATCGCGCCGCGGGCGTCGATTTGCGCCTCGGCGCCCGCCCGGTCGCCTTTCAGGGCAACGGACAGGTCACCGGCGTGCGGCTCGCCGACGGCGCGGTCATTGCCTGTGACAGCGTCCTGGCCGGCATCGGCGCCGTGCCGAACACGGAGCTCGCCGCAGGCGCGGGGCTCGCCGTCGAGGACGGCATCCTGGTCGATGCGGCCATGCGCGCGAGCGCACCCGGCGTCTATGCGATCGGTGACTGCGCGCGCGCCGTCAGCCCCTTCGCCGGCGAGCGGGTGCGGCTCGAATCCGTGCCGAACGCGCTGGAACAGGCCCGCATCGCCGCCGGAACCATCTGCGGCGGCGCGCCTGGGGCGCCCGAACCGCCCTGGTTCTGGTCCGACCAGTTCGACCTGAAGCTGCAGACGGTCGGGCTCGGGGCCGGCAGGCATGACGAGATCGTGCTGCGCGGCGCGCCCGACAGCCGAGCCTTCTCGGTCTTCTATCTCAGGGAGCGCGAGCTGGTCGGGCTCGACGCGGTGAACAGCCCGGTCGCCTTCAATGTGGGCAAGCGGCTGGTCGGCCGCGGCATCAAGCTCGATCCCGGCGCGCTCGGCGATGCCGGCTTCCCGCTCAAGTCGCTGCTGAACTAGCCGAGTGGCGGAGTGGCGCGGCTTCATTTGTCTTGTTATAAACCGAACGACCGTTTTAATTATTGCCGCAACCGCGGCGCCACCCACAGGGTCGAGACATGTCCATTGAGACGGCACCGATGACGTCAGGCGCGCCGGCGCGCCGATGGGATGCGCTGATCGAGCCGGACCGCGTGCACGGTTCGCTTTATGCGGACGAAGCCATCTTCCGCGAGGAGCTGGAGAAGATCTGGTTTCGCGGCTGGGTCTATGTCGGGCATGTCAGCGAGGTGCCGGAGATCAACGACTATGTGACCAAGTCGATCGGGCCCATGCCGGTGCTGATGGTGCGCGACCGGACGGGTGCCATCAACCTCCTGTTCAACCGCTGTCCGCATCGCGGCAACCAGGTTTGCGCCATCGAGCGCGGCAACCGGGCAAGCTTCACCTGCCCCTACCATTCCTGGACCTTCTCCAACGACGGCCGGCTGATGGGCTATGCCTATCCCGACGGCTACGAGGGCGTCGACAAATCGGCCCTCGGCCTCGGCCGCGTCGCCCGAACCGGCATCTACAAGGGTTTCGTGTTCGGCTCGATGGCGGCCGACGGGCCGAGCCTCGAGGAGCATCTCGGCGGCGCGCGCGAGGCGATCGACATCCTCGTCAGCAATTCGCCCGAGGGCGAGGTGGAGATCACCGCCGGCTTCCTCAAGCACAAGGCCAAGGCGAACTGGAAGTTCATCCTGGAGAACGAGGTGGACGGCTATCATCCCGCCTTCGTGCACACCTCCATCTTCCAGGTGGCGGAAAGCGGGATCGGCAATCTCTACGGCCCGGACTCGACCGCGGTGACGCGCGACTTCGGCAACGGCCACACGGAGGTCGACCTGCGTCCCGAATTCCGGCGCATCGGCCAGCCGCTCGGC
Source organism: bacterium YEK0313 (assembly GCA_000751295.2). Classification (NCBI taxonomy): domain Bacteria; species bacterium YEK0313. The sequence goes on along the minus strand of CCMO02000001.1, from coordinate 5,477,208 downwards.
TGGTTCGGCACGAACGAGAAGCGGCTGCCCGACTATGTCGCGCGCATGAATGCCGCCTACGGCAATGACAGGGCGCGCGAGATCATGATCGCCGGCACGCCGCACACCATGATCTTCCCGAACCTGTTCATCGCCGAGATCCAGCTCTTCGTGCTCCAGCCGATGGCGGTCGACGAGACGATCCAGCATGTCACGGCGCTGCAGTTCAAGGGCGCGCCCGACCTCAACCGGCGCATGCGCCAGCAGACCATGGGATCGGTCGGGCCGGCGGGCCTGCTGCTTGCCGACGACACCGAAATGTACGAGCGCAACCAGCGCGGCCTCGCCGCACGCAATCCGGAATGGCTCTACCTGAAGCGCGGCCGCCACCGGGAGAGGCATGACGAGCAGGGCTATCTGATCGGCCACTCGACCGATGAGGTGCCCTCGCGCGGCATCTGGCGCCACTACCGTTCGCTGATGGAAGCGTGAGTCATGGTCGCAGACGCCGACAAGACCGAGCTGATGCACGAGGTCACCCAGTTCATCCATCGCGAGGCCCGCCTGCAGGACGCCCACGAATATGACGACTGGGAGGCCCTGTGGACCGACGACGCGGTCTACTGGGTGCCGGCCAATGGCGAGGACATCGATCCCGAGCGCGAAATGTCGATCATCTACGACAACCGGTCGCGCATCGCGCTCAGGATCAAGCAGCTGCATACCGGCAAGCGCCATTCGCAGACGCCACGCTCGCGGCTCGCCCGCGTCGTCTCGAACATCGAGCTGCTGGACAGCGGGGCGGCGGAGATCCGGGTCGCCGCCAATGCCATGGTGTTCGAATCCAACATGCGCGGCGAGACGCTGTGGGCGACCCGCAACGAATATACGCTGCGCCGGATCGACGGCGCCCTGCGGATGGCGCGCAAGAAGGTGGTCCTGGTCAACAACGACAAGGCCCTGTTCACCCTGTCCTTCCTGATCTGAGCCGTGGGGTCCGTGATGACTGACGATATGGCCAACGAGGCGCCCCGCGAAACGCTGATCGGCGAAGGGCCGGTGCTGCTCGATCTGGCCGGCGGCGTCGCGCATCTCCGGCTGAACCGGCCGGAGGCCTCCAACGGCGTCAGCATCGCCCTGCTCAAGGCGCTGCACGAGGCGGTCATGGCCTGCCACGGCAATCCGGCCATCCGCGTGGTGGTGCTGGCAGGCGAGGGACCGAATTTCTGCGCCGGCGGCGACGTGCGAGAATTCGCCTCCAAGGGCGAGGCGCTGCCCGACTTCCTGCGCCAGGCGACGAGCTATCTGCAGATCGCCGCCGCCGCTCTGATGCGCCTCGAGGCGCCGGTCATCGCCCGCGTCCAGGGTTTTGCCGCCGGCGGCGCCGGGCTCGGCCTCGTCTGCGCGGCCGATCTCGTGGTCGCCGCCGATACCGCGCGCTTCATGGCCGGCGCGACCCGCGTCGGCATGGCGCCCGACGCCGGCGTTTCCGTGACGCTGCAGCGGCTCGTCGGCTTCCGCCGCGCGGCGGAGATCCTGTTCACCAACCGGATCGTCGGCGCCGACGAGGCGCTGGCGATCGGCCTCGTCAGCCATGTCGTGCCGGAGGCCGAGCTCGACGGGCGCACCCTCGCGCTTGCCCGCGAGCTTGCCGCCGGCGCGCCGCGCGCGCTCGCCGCCACCAAGCGGCTCCTGTGGAACGGCGTCGGGCTCGGGGTCGAGGCCTGCCTGCCGGAAGAGGCGCGCACGGTCTCGGAACTCTCGGGAACCGCCGACGCGCGCGAGGGGCTCGCCGCGGTCATCGGCCGGCGTCCGCCGCTTTTCACCGGACGCTGACGCGATGACCGTCGCGGCCTTCGTGGAACGGCTGCGCGGCCAGCGGGCGCTGGTCACCGGCGGTGCCAGGGGCATCGGCGCGGCGATCGGGCGCCGCCTTGCCGCCGAGGGCGCGCAGGTGGTCATCGCCGATCGCGATGGCACGGCAGCGCGAGAGCTCGCCCGCGAGATCGGCGCGGCCGCCATGGTCCTCGACCTCACCGACCTCGACGCCGTCGCCGGGGCGATCGCCACGGCGGATCCGTTCGCCATCCTCGTCAACAATGCCGGCGCCGACCAGCATGCCTTCTTCACCCGGACCGGGCCGGCCGACTGGCGGCGCCTCATCGGGATCAATCTGGAAACGGCTCTCGCCTGCACCCATGCCGTGCTGCCGGCGATGCAGGCGGCCGGCTATGGCAGGATCGTCACCATCGCCTCCGAGGCCGGCCGGCAGGGGTCGAAGGGCGGCGCCGTCTATGCCGCGGCCAAGGGCGGGCTGATCGCGTTCTCGAAATCGATCGCCCGCGAGAATGCCCGCTTCGGCATCACCGCCAATGTCGTGGCACCCGGTCCGATCCGCACGCCCATGCTGGACGCGGCGGTCGCCGGCGGCGGCGCGGGCCTGCGCGAGGCGATGGAACGGGCCACCCTGCTCGGACGCCTCGGCGAACCGGACGAGGTCGCCGCGGCGGTCGCCTTCCTCGCCTCGCGCGAGGCGAGCTATGTCACGGGCGAGACGCTCGGCGTTTCCGGCGGCATGGGCTGCTGACCAGGCGCGGCAAACCGGCTGTGCAGAAAGGCCCCGGCAGCCTCGATCGAAGCCTGCGCCTCCGGGATGTCGCCGGCGAAGACCTGGAACTGGTGGATCATCCGGTCCCAGACCGTGAGCTCGACCGCAACCCCCGCCGCGTGGGCCCGGTCGGCGAAGACGCGGGAATCGTCGAGGATCGTCTCGTGGTCGCCGACATGGATGAGCATCGGGGGCAAGTCTGAGAGATCGGCATGGATGGGGGAGGCGAGCGGATCGCGCGGATCGCCGCCGCGGCCGAGATAGGCGCGTGCCATCAGAAGGATCTTGTCGCGCTGGGTGAGCGGGTCGACGGCCGCGCGCGTCTCGTAGGTCGCGCCGCTCGCCTCCATGTCCGTCCAGGGCGAGAACAGGGCGGCGGCGGCCGGCAGGGCCAATCCTTCGGCGCGGGCCTTGAGCAGAACGGCGACCGCGAGGCCGCCACCGGCCGAGTCGCCGGCAAGCGCAATGCTGCCGGGGGCGAAGCCCTGCTCCAGCAGCCAGCGATAGGCGGCCAGGCCGTCGTCGACCGCGGCCGGGAACCGGTTCTCGGGCGCGAGCCGGTAGTCGATGCCGAGCACGGCCGCGCCCGCCGCGCGCGACAGTCGCCGCATCAGGTCGCGATGCGAGCGCACCGAACCGATCTGATAGCCGCCGCCATGCAGGAACAGGATGGCGCGCCCAGGATCGGCGCCTTCGGCAATGATCCATTCGGCCGGCATGGCGCCGATGGCGAAGGGCCGGCCGGCCTCGACCGCAGGTGCGGCCAGCATGGCCTCGTAGTCGGCGCGCATCTCGGCCATCGTCGTCTCGCGTGACCAGCGGCCGAAGACTGCGGCGATGCGGGACTTCACGCGTTCCACCGGTGTCGCTTCCGCCGTCATCGCCGCATGCTCCCTGTGCCAGGCCGTCGTTCCGGCGTCCAGTCGATGCGATCAAATAAAACCGGACGATTGGATTTCTTATATCGGTTATTTGCGGGCGACGCGAGCCATCCGACATGCCTCATTTGACCGAGTGGCTCGCCTCGGCTTTTCAGATTAAAAACCGGATAATTGGATTTTTATTTGAGGCCACGATGAAGATCCTGCTGGTCTACGCGCATATGGAAGAGCGCTCGTTCAACGCGGCGATGCGGGCGGTTGCGCTGGAGCGGCTGCAGGCGAGCGGCCACGAGGTCCAGCTGTCGGACCTGCATGCGATGAATTTCGATCCGGTGCCGCGCGCCGGCGACTTCGCCGCGCCCAGCGATCCCAGCTATATCCGCTACGACATCGAGCAGCGCCATGCGGTGGCGACCGGCGGCCTCAGCGCCGACATCAGGGACGAGCTCGACAAGCTCCTCTGGTGCGACTGCCTGATCCTGCAGTTCCCGCTGTTCTGGTTCTCGCTGCCGGCGATCCTGAAGGGCTGGATCGACCGTGTCTTCGTCAACGGCGTCGTCTATGGCGGCGGTAAATGGTACGACCGCGGCGGGCGCCGCCGCCGGCGCGCCATGCTCGCCTTTTCGACCGGCTGCTTTCCCTCCATGTGTGGCGCCGATGGCATCAACGGCGACATGGACATCATTCTCTGGCCGATCCAGAACGGCGTGCTGCGCTTTGCCGGCATGCAGGTCCTGCCGCCCTTCATCGCCTGGTCGGTGGCCTATCGCGATGCGGCCGGCCGACACCAGGTGCTGGAGGATTATGGCCGCCATCTCGACGGGCTCGAAACGGCGACGCCGCTCGCCTTTCACCACCGCGACGATTTCGGCGCCGACTGGCGCCTGAAGCCGGGAATCGCGCCGAAGGCGGTCGGCCAGGCCGGCGCGAACAGGGACCGGTGAAGCCGCGGATGCAGAGACCCGCGGGTGCCGCCAGGCCGGTCAGACGTCGGTGAAGCCGCGGATCAAGAGATCCGCGGGTGTCGCCAGGCTGGTCAGGCGCCGGTGAAGCCGCGGATCAAGAGATCCGCGGGTGTCGCCAGGCTGGTCAGGCGCCGGTGAAGCCGCGGATCAAGAGATCCGCGGGTGCCGCCAGGCTGGTCAGGCGCCGGTGAAACCGCGGATGAAGAGATCCGCGGTCATTTTCGAATAGTCGGCGGGCGAGACCGGACCCTTCGGGTCGTACCAGGTGAAGGTGTAGTTGATGATGCCGAACAGCATCATCGTATAGGCCATCTTGTTGCGCGGGGTCAGCCGGTTGTGGCTGTCGATGCGGATCAGGATGTCGGAAAAATAGCTGGTCAGCTTGCGCTGCTTGGCGACGATCGAGCGCTGCTGCTCCTCGTTCAGCTCGCCGAGGTGGTTGAGCAGGATGACCTGCTCGTTCTGCGAGTCGGCATTGACCAGCACCATGACGTCGATCACCGCCCGGCACTGTTCCAGCGGATCCTGGTGGGCATTGACCGCTTCCTCGAGCTTGGCGGCGAGCTCACTGATGTGGTCCTCGAGAATATGAAGAAGGATATCCTCCTTCGATTCGAAATAATGGTAGAGCGCGCCGCGCGAGGATTCGCAGGCCTCGGCAAGGTCGATGATGGTCGTGCCGGCATAACCCTTCTGCGCGAACAGGCGGGCCGCCTGCTTGAGAATGTTGTCGCGGATCTCCGGATATTTTTCCGACTGGGTGCGCGCCATGCTCCGATGCCCCTGACGACCTTTGTCGTCACATATCCCGAACAAACCGCCCGTTCAACTTATTAAAGGATGGAACCCGGCGCAGTGCGCAGCCGCGGCGGGACGTCGGCATGCCATCCAGCGGCGCCAGAAAGCATCGCCCTTTCGCGATAGCAGCAGCCGATCGGCGCCAGCCGTCCCTCTGCCTTTCGGGTGAATGCGCAGAAATAAATTGAACGGCTGTCCGGGTTATATTAGGGTCGTTCCAACCAAGAACGAGGGCGCCTGCGGGAGCCTCTCGTCCAGGAGCCCGCATACGGGCCGAGCCATGCGGCAATTCGGGAGGATGGCGTGCAGGCAGTGACTTCATTCGACGCGGTGGTGATCGGAGCCGGCGCCGGCGGCTGCTGCGCCGCCGCGCGCCTGGCCCATGCGGGCCTGCGCACGCTCTTGGTCGAGGCCCGCGACGTGCTCGGCGGACGCGCCTCGACCGAGATCATCGACGGCCACAAGGTCAATGTCGGCGCCATCGCGCTGGAGTTCGACGGCGTCTTCGAGGAGACCTTCCGCACTGTCGGCGCCGACCTGCCGATCCGCATGCCGAAACCCGCCAACGCCTTCTATCTCGACCGCAAGGTGGTCGATGTCGGCAAGGGCGGCTGGGGGCTCCTGCTCGGCGGGCTGACCAAGCAGGCCGCGCGCATCCTCGATCAGTTCGCCCAGGCGCGCACCGGCAGCCTGCCGGACGGGCGCCTGTCGACCAAGGACTGGCTGTCCGGCTACACGAAGAACGAGACGGTCCACGCGATCTTCCGCAACCTCTGCGCGGCGATCTTCGCCTGCAATGCCGACGAGCTGCCGGCCCGGGCCTTCCTGACCTATTTCACCGCCAAGGGCGCGTTCAAGAAGTTCGGCTTTCATCCCGACGGCACGATCGGCGCCTGGAAGGCGCTGGCCGGGGCGGTCGAGCGCAATGGCGAGGTCTGGCTCGATGCGCCGGTCGAGCGGATCGAGGTCGCCGACGGCGCGGCCCGGGCCGTCGTCATTCGCCGCGACGGCGAAAGCCTGCGCATTCCGGCGTCGATCGTGATCAGCAATGCCGGTCCCAAGGCGACGGTCGCGCTCGCCGGCGAGGCCGCCTTCCCGGCGGACTATCTGCGCCGGGTGCGCGAGGATCTGAAACCCGCCGCCAACATCGTGTTCAACTTCGCCTCGCGCGAACCGCTCATCGCCGCGCCCGGCATCGTCACCTTCGGCAAGACGCGCCGCCTGTGCAACCTCGCCAACCTGACGGCGACCTGCCCGGAGATCGCGCCATCGGGCTGGCACCAATATGTCGCCTATGCCGTGCCCGTGCCCGCGCTCGGCGATTTCGACGCGGAAGCCGAGACGGCGCTTGCCCATCAGGACCTGCGCGACCAGTTCCCCGGCTTCGACGACAAGGTGAAGATGCTCTCCGTCAGGGTGATGCGCGACGACTGGCCGGCGCAGCGTTCGTGCGCCGGCTACGACCTGCCGCGGGAGACCGGCATCGAGGGCCTGTGGTGCGTCGGCGATGCGGTGAAGGACTATGGCAATGGCGGCACCCAGGCCTGTGCCGAGACCGCCAAGCTCGTCGTCGACGCCATTATCGCGCGGCGCGGGCGGCCATGATCGCGGACGGACAGACCGGGGCCGGGCAGGCGGCAAGCGGGGCGCCTGGCGCGCTGCTGGAGATCACCAATCTCCAGGTCGTCTATGACGGCGCCATCGAGGCGGTGCGCGACGTCTCGCTGAAGGTGCCGAGCGGCGCGGTCGTCGCGCTGCTCGGCTCGAACGGCGCCGGCAAGTCGACCATCCTGAAGGCCATTTCCGGCCTGCTCGATGTCGAGGACGGCGAGATCGAGAAGGGCACGCTGAGCTTCGCAGGCCGCCCGCTCCATCGGCTCGGGCCTGAGGACATCGTGCGCGCCGGGCTCGTCCAGGTGCCGGAGGGCCGCCGGCTGTTCGCCAATCTGACGGTGGACGAAAACCTGACCATGGGCGGCTACCTGCAATCCGTCGCGGCGGTCCGGGCGCGGCGCGACCAGGTGTTCGATCTGTTTCCGCGTGTCGCCGAAAAGCGCGGCGAGATCGCCGGCTATCTCTCCGGCGGCGAGCAGCAGATGGTGGCGGTCGGGCGCGCGCTGATGGCGGATCCCAAGCTGCTCGCGCTCGACGAGCCCTCACTCGGCCTCGCGCCGCTCATCATCGACAAGATCTACGAGATCATCGTGCGGCTCCGCGCGGAGATGGGCATGACCATCCTGCTGGTCGAGCAGAGCGCCGCCCATGCGCTCGCCGTCGCCGATTATGGCTACATCCTGCAGAACGGCCGGGTCGTGCTGGACGGTGCGGCCGACCGGCTGGCCGGCAATGCCGAGGTGCAGGAATTCTATCTCGGCTTCGCCGGCGGCGGCGCGCGCCGGAGCTTTCGCGAGGTGAAGCACTACAAGCGACGCAAGAGGTGGCTGTCGTGACCGATGCCCTCCTGAGGCTCGACGCCGTGTCGAAATCCTTCGGCGGCCTCGCTGCGGTGAGCGATGTCTCCTTCGCCGTGCGGCCGGGCGAGATCTTCTCGGTGATCGGGCCGAACGGTGCCGGCAAGACGACGCTGTTCAACCTGATCTCGGGCGTGCTGCCGGTGACGAGCGGCCGGATCACCATGGCCGGCCGCGACCTTGCCGGCGTCAGGCCGTGGAATTTCGTCACGCTCGGCATCGGCCGCACGTTCCAGAACCTCGCCCTGTTCAAGCACGGCACGGTGGTGGAGAACATTCTCGTCGGCCGTCATCGTCTGATGAAGACCTCGGTGCTGGACGCGGTGTTCCATTACGGCCGCTGCCGCCGGGAGGAGATCGCCGCGCGCCAGCGCGTCGAGGAGATCATCGAGTTCCTCGAGATCGAGGCGATCCGCGACAAGGTGGTGGGCACGCTCTCCTATGGCCAGCAGAAGCGCGTCGAGCTCGGCCGCGCGCTCGCCTCCGAGCCGAAGATCCTGCTGCTCGACGAGATCGTCGCCGGCATGAACCAGGAGGAGACCGAGGACATTGCCCGCTTCATCCTCGACATCCGTGACGAGCTCGGCATCGCCATCCTCTTGATCGAGCACGACATGCATCTCGTCATGGATATTTCCGACCGGATCCACGTCCTGAATTTCGGCCGCAGCGTGACCGAGGGCGTGCCGGCCGAGATCCAGCGCCATGCCGGCGTCGCGGAGGCCTATCTCGGCTCGGGCAGGGCCTTCCACGCCGGACCGGCCGCAGCGGAAAGGCTTGCAGGATGACCGCGATGACGACCATCTCGACCGATGGCGCCGAGCGGCTCGTCACCGCCGCCCGCGCCGCCTTGCCGGCCGATCACGATCCGTTCCTGCCGGCCCATCTGCGCGCCGGCAACACGACCCTGCCGCGCCTCCTGCGCCGCCATGCGAAGGCGCAAGGCACGACGCTCGCCCTGCGTGAGAAGGAGCACGGCGTCTGGAAACGCTACGACTGGGCGCATTATGACCGGCAGGCGCGGCGCTTCGCGCTGGCGCTGATGTCGTTCGGCCTGAAACGCGGCGACCGCATCGCCATCGCCTCCGAGAACAGCCCGGAATGGTATTATGCCGATCTCGGCGCGGAGATGCTGGGCGTCATTCCGGTCGGCATCTATCCGACCAATCCCTGGCCCGAGCTGCAATATATCGTCGGCCATTGCGGGGCGAAGCTCGTCGTCTGCGGCGATCAGGAGCAGACCGACAAGGTGATCGACGCCAAGGCCAACGGGCCGGGCCTGGCCGAGGTCGGGCTGATCGTCACGGTCGACATGAAGGGCCTGCGCGGCTATCCCGGCGAGAGCCTTGTCGCCTGGGACGCTTTCCTCGCGCGCGGCGACGCCTATCTCGCCGCGCAGCCGCAGGCGGCCCTGGAGCTCGACCGGGCGATCGAGGCGACCGATCCCGACGATGTCTGCCTGATGGTCTATACGTCGGGCACGACGGGGCCGCCCAAGGGCGCGATGCTCAGCCATCGCAACATCATCTATTCCACCTACAACTACGCGGCGGCCGTCGGCATGACGGGCCGGCGCTACGAGGCGGTCGGCTACCTACCGCTCTGCCACGCGGCCGAGCGCTGCTATTCCATGGCCATGCAGCTCGTGCTCGGCGGCGTCGTGAACTTTGCCGAGAGCATCGACACGGTCGCCGCCAATGTCCGCGAGATCGCGCCGACCTTCTTCATCGGCGTGCCGCGCATCTGGGAGAAGCTGAAGGAGAATTTCGAGTTCCGCCTCAGCGAGAGCGGCCGGCTGCAGCGCTGGATCGCACGGTGCGTGCTCGCTGCCGGCCGCCGCCTCGACGATCGGCGCCAGCAGGGCGAGCTCTCGGCCGTCGAACGGCTCCAGGCGCTCGCCTGCCACCTCCTCCTGTTCCGCAACATCCAGCGCCATGTCGGGCTCGACCGCAGCCGGCACCGGCTCTGCGCCGGCGCATCGGTCTCGCCGGAGACGCTGCGCTTCTTCTCGGTCGTCGGCCTGCCGGTCGCGCAGGGCTACGGCATGACGGAATCCTCCGGCTGCCTGTTCATCCAGACGGGCGCCCATCATGCGCTCGGCGGCTGCGGCCTGCCGATCGCCGATGCCGGCTATCGGGTCGCCGACGACGGCGAGGTGCTGCTGTCGGGGCCGGGCGTCTTCCGCGGCTATTTCCGCGACGAGAAGGCGACCGCGGCGACGATGGACGGCGCCTGGCTGAAGACCGGCGACATCGTCCGCATCCTCGACAATGGCGAGCTCTCGGTGGTCGACCGCAAGAAGGCCATCATCATCACCAGCGGCGGCAAGAACATCGCGCCCTCGGAGATCGAGAACGCGATGAAGGACAGCCCCTTCATCAAGGAGGTCATCGTCGTCGGCGACGGCCGCAAGTTCCTGGCGGCGCTGATCCAGATCGATTTCGACAATGTCGGCCGCTGGGCGAGCGAGAACGGCCTCGCCTATACGACCTACAGGTCGCTCGCCCGGCTGCCGGCGGTGCGCGACCTCGTCCAGGGCATCGTCGACGGCGTCAACGCGCGGTTCGCGCGGGTCGAGAACATCAGGAAGTTCATCATCCTGGAGAAGGAGCTCGATCACGACGACGGCGAGCTGACGGCGACCCAGAAGGTCCGGCGCGCGATCATCGACGCCAAGTTCGCGGCCGAGCTCGAACAGATCTACGGCCCGGCGGGAGGCGCATCATGACCTATCTGACCGAGCTCCTGGCCTCGGGCCTGGCCATCGGCGCGATCTACGGCCTCGTCGCGATGGGCTTTGCGGTCATCTACAAGTCGACCGGCCTCGTCAATTTCGCCCAGGGCGAGATCGCCATGGTCGTCGCCTATGTCGCCTGGACCATTTCGACCGTGGTCTCCGGCAATCCCTTGGTCGTCGCCGTCGGCGCCATCCTGTTCGCCTGCCTGTTCGGCCTTGCCATCGAGCGGCTGGTGATCCGGCCGATGATCGGCGAGCCGGTCTTCTCCACCATCATGGTGACGATCGCGGTTGCGGTGATCCTGCGCTCCAGCATCGTGTTCATCTGGGACGCCGTGCCGCACGGGCTCGACATCGGCGTCGGCAAGGAGATCGTCGAGGTTGCGGGCGCGCGCATGCGCTCGGCCCAACTCGCGGTCCTGGCCGTGCTGATCGCCGTCATGGCCGGCTTCTGGCTGTTCTTCCGCCATTCGCGTTTTGGCGTCGCCATGCGTGCGGTCGCAAGCGATGATCGCACGGCCATGCTCATGGGCGTCAGCGCCGCCCGGGTGCAGGCGGTCGCCTGGGCTGCGGCCTCGGTCCTCGCCGGCATGGCCGGCGTGTTCTTCGCGCTCATCTACGAGCTCTCGCCCAGCATGTTCGCGCTTGGCCTGAAGGCCTTTCCGGCGACCATCCTCGGCGGCCTCGACGCGGTCATCGGCTCGGCCTTTGGCGGCCTGATCATCGGCGCGGTCGAGAACCTTGCCGGCGGCTACCTGAAGCCGGCCGTCAAGGAGATCGCCGGCTTCGTCATCATCGTCGTCATCCTGATGATCCGTCCCTTCGGACTGTTCGGCGAGAAGAGGATCGAGAGGCTCTGATGCGCAGCGGCACGTTCAAGGAAACCATCGGCGAGCAGATCGACCTGACCGATTCCATGCTGGTCAGGATCTGGTGCGGCATCGCGGTCGCAGCGCTCGCCCTCGCGCCCTATCTCCTCAACGCCTATCACCTGTCGCTCCTGACCATCATCGCGATCACGGTGGTCGGCACGCTCGGTCTCAACGTGCTGACCGGCTGGACCGGCCTCATCTCGCTTGGCCATGTCGGCTTCATGGTGCTCGGCGCCTACGCCTATGCCATCGCGACCCAGAGCTACGGCCTCGACCCGCTGATCGGGCTCGTTCTCGCCGGCCTGGTGCCGGCCCTCGCCAGCCTCGTCGTCGGCATTCCCTCGCTGCGCCTCACCGGGCTCTACCTCGCCATCACCACGCTCGCCTTCGCCTTCATCGTCAATCACCTGATCCTGGAATTCGACGGGCTGACGCGTGGCGCACGCGGCATCTTCGTCACCCGCCCGACCATTCTCGGCCTCTCGTTTGCGAGCGATCAGGCCTTCGCCCATCTCTGCCTCGGCTTTGCCGGCCTCGCGCTGATCGCCACCTTGAACCTCAGGCGCAGCCGCATCGGCCGCGCCTTCGTCGCGGTGCGCGACAACGATCTCGCCGCGCGCGCCATGGGCATCAACCTGCATGCGACCAAGCTCGTCGCCTTCGCCACCTCGTCCTTCATCATCGGCCTTGCCGGCGCGCTCTACGGCATGTTCCTCAGCTATGTGACGATCGAGGGCTTCCCCTTCCTGCTGTCGATCGAGGCACTGGCGATCCTGATCGTCGGCGGCATCGGCACGACGCTCGGCGCGGTGCTCGGCACGGTCTTCATCGTGCTGCTGCCGGAACTCTCCGGCAGCCTGTTCGCGCTCATGGGCGAGGAGACGGCGCGGGCGCTCTCCACCGGCGCGCACGAGCTGAAGAGCATGCTCTACGGCGTCGCCATCATCCTGTTCCTCAGGTTTCAGCCGCACGGGCTCGCCGGCCTCTGGCGCGACGTCAAGCGCCTGTGGGTCCACTGGCCGCTCCGCTACTAGGGTCTTGTTTTGACGCGTTTTCTTCACGCGAACCGGTACCCACTTCGCTCGAAAACGCTTTGGCTCGCCTTCGAAGATCGACAAGGGTCGCAAACGACCGCCACCGGGAGGAACCGACATGAGACTGAAACGGACTTTTGGGGCGGCGCTCGCCGCGCTCGTCATGACCGCGGCAGCAGGCCTTGCCAACCAGGGCGTGACCGACAGCGAGATCGTGCTCGGCGAGGTCGAGCCCTTGTCCGGTCCGCCGGCCCTGCTCGGGGTCGCGCACAATCTCGGCGTCCGCCTCGCCATTGCCGAAGCCAACGGGGCCGGCGGGGTCAATGGCCGGCGCCTGCGCCTGGTGGCCGAGGATGACGGCTATGTCTCGACCCGCACCATCCAGTCGCTGCGCAAGCTCATCGCGGTCGACCGTGTCTTCGCGCTCACCGCCGTGTCGGGGTCCGGCCAGGCTATCGCAGCGCTGCCGGTACTCGAACAGTCGGGCATTCCGGCGATGATCCCGATCGGCCCGGTGACGCAGCTCTACGAGCCGCCGCGCCCGAACGTCTTCGTGCTCGGACAGGCCTATGACGAGGGCGTGCGCCAGCTCGCGCTCTATCTCGCCGACAAATATCCGGGCAAGAAATGGGGCATTGTCACCCAGGACGACGACTATGGCGTCGCGGTGCGCGAGGGCTTCAACCGGGCCCGGCGCGAGAAGAACATGCAGGTCGTGTTCGAATCCGTCTATCGCCGCGGCCAGCAGGATTTCTCCTCGGAAATGCTGCGCGCCAAGGAGGCCGGCGTCGAGGTTTTCATCGCCGGCGGCATCATCAGCGAAAACGTCGCCATGCTGAAGGAGATGGAGAAGCTCGGCATCAAGCCGGTCACCGGCATCTTCTGGCCGGGCCGGGTGGAGGCCGTACTGAAGCTGATCGGTCCGGCGAGCGATGGCCTCTATGCGGTCGACTATGTCGCGCCGCTGGCGAGCGCCGCCGGCCAGCGGTTCATGGAGCTCGCCCGCAAGCATCTGAACGACCGCGAGGTGCAGCAGATCAACCGCTATACCATGACCGGCTATGCCAGCACGCGGGTGCTGATCGCGGCGATCCAGCGCTGCGGCCGCCAACTCACCTGGGCCTGCGCCATCGCCGAGCTCGGCAAGACACGCGAGCTCGACCTCGGCGTGATGGCGCCGGTCAGCTTCGGCGAGCGCGAGCGCTTCTCCAACCAGCGCGTCAACATCATGCGCGCGGACTTTCCGAACCTGACCTTCCGGCCAGTCGATTGAGGCGAATAGCGGCTGGCGAATAGCGAGTGGGGATGGAAGCGGCCGGCGTCGCCTCAATCCCCATTCCCCATTTCGCTATTTCGCCACTCGCCTCTCAGATCCTCTTGGCGATCTCCTCGTGCATCACCTCGGTGGCGCCGCCGCCGATCATCAGGATGCGGGCGTCGCGGGCCATACGCTCGATCGGCGTGCCGCGCATATAGCCGGTGCCGCCATGGAGCTGCAGGCAGCCGTGCACCACCTCGTGCAGCACTTCCGGCGACAGCGCCTTGATCATCGACACCTCGCGGCTCGTATCGAGGCCGGCCTGTTCCTGCGCGGCGGTCTGGTAGGTCAGCGCGCGCGCCGCGCCGGCCTTGGCGACGAGCTGCGCCAGCGCCTGGCGCGTCGCCTGCAGGTTCCACAACGTGCCGCCGAAGGCGGTGCGCGTGCGGACATAGTCGAGGGTCAGCTCGATCGCCTTGGCGCTCTCGCCGGCGCAGATGCCGCCGATGCACAGGCGCTCGTTCTGGAACGTATTCATGATCGCGTAGAAGCCGCGATTCTCCTGGCCGAGTAGGTTTTCCGCCGGCACACGCATATCCTCGAAGGCGAGTTCGGCCGTGTCGGAGCAGAGCCAGCCGTGCTTGTCGAGCTTGCGCGCGACGCTGAAGCCGGGCGTGTCCTTTTCGACGATGAACAGCGAAATGCCGCGGCTGCCCTTGGATGAAGGATCGGTGCGGGCGGCGACGATGAAGATGTCGCCATAGACGCCATTGGTGATGAACATCTTGGCGCCGTTGATGATCCAGTCGCCGCCGTCGCGGCGGGCGGTGGTCCTGAGGCCGGCAACGTCCGAGCCCGCCCAAGGCTCGGTCACCGCCACCGCGCAGATCCGCCGGCCGGCAACGATGTCGGGGAGATAGCGCGCCTTCTGCGCGGCATTGCCGCTGATCGAAATGTGCGGGCTCGACATGTCCGTGTGAACCAGCACCGAGGAGGTGAAGCCGCCGAAGCTCGACCGGCCGAGCTCCTCGGCGAAGATCACCGAAGCGAGCGGGCCCATGGCGGTGCCGCCATCGGCCTCGGCATGGCGCATGCCGAGAAACCCGAGCTCGCCCATCCTGAGGAAGACCTCGCGCGGGATCTTGCCCGCCGCTTCCCAGGCCTCGCCATGGGGCACAACCTCGGTTTCGACGAAACGGCGCATCTGATCGCGCAGCATCAGCAGCTCGGGCGACAGGCCGACCGGATCGGAGAATCGGAAATGCCGGTCGAAATCGGCGCTCCGGAGGTTCGCCTGGGCCATGGTCATCGCGGCGTTCCTTGTCCTTGTACCTGCTTGCGGGCAGCTCCGCGCAGGTGCTAGCTAAAAAGAAGATGGACGGTCGGTTTATTAATAGAAGCGGTGCCCAGCAGGTCAAGCGGACCGAACGGGGGATGACCGCGGCCCGGCATTCGTCCATTGTCCGAAGCGACCGTCCGGCCGCCGAGCACAGGAGCAATTTCACGATGACTGACCAGACCTCCCTGCTGCTGGACGAGCGCGACGGACCGGTGCGCGTGCTGACCATGAACTTCACGCAGCGGCGCAACGCGCTGGCGGTGCCGTTGAGGATCGAGCTGATCGCGGCGATGGAAGCCGCGCTTGCCGACGCCGACTGCCGGGCGATCGTGCTGACCGGCGCCGGCGGCCATTTCTCGTCCGGCGGCGACATTTCCGGCATGGAGGGCGTGACCGGGCCGGGCGGTCGGGAACGGCTGAAGCTCGTCCACCGGCTGGTCCGTCTGATGGTGACGGGCGAGAAGCCGATCATCGCCGCGGTCGAGGGCTATGCGGCCGGCGCCGGCCTCGCGCTCGCGGCGCTCTGCGACCTGGTGGTGGCTGCGCGCGACGCGCGCTTCCAGTGCTCGTTCAACAAGATCGGCCTCGTGCCGGATTTCGGCGCGGCCTGGATCCTGCCGCTGCGCATGGGCCTTGGCCGGGCCAAATATGTCATGCTGCGGGGCAAGGCCTTCGGCGCCGAGGAGGCCGAGCGCTGGGGCCTCGCCGAGGCGGTGGTGGAACCCGGCGCGGCGCGTGCCGAAGCCGTCGCGCTCGCCCATGAGCTGGCGGGCCTCTCGCCGCTCTCCAACGGTTTTTCCAAGGCTCTGCTGGCGCGCATGCCGCGCGACCTCGATGAGATGCTCAAGGCCGAGGCCGATGCTCAGGCCGTGCTGTTCACGTCGGAAGACTTCGACGAGGGCCGGCGCGCCTTCCTGGAGAAACGCGCGCCGCAGTTCAGCGGGCGCTGAGCCGGCCGCGTCGAAGGCGATGCGGCTTCAGCGCATGATCTTGACGAGGGCGGCGTGTTCCTCCGCCCCATAGCCGGCGGCGACGGCACGCTGGAACAGATCGGCGGCGAAGCGCGGCCACTCGTCGTCGATGCCGCTGTCGGCGGCATGGCGGACGAGACGGGTTATGTCGCCAGCCGCGGTCTTCAGCGTGCTCTGCGGGTGGCTGAAGGCCTGCGTTTCGATCACCACGCCCATGTGGCGCGCATCCCAGGCGAGCGCCGGGGCGAGAGCGGCCAGCGCCTCCCCGAAACCGGCGACGCCGAGGCCCTCAGCCTGGGCGATCCGCGCGCCATGGCAGATGCCGATCCAGCGTCCGGCGAGATAGGACAGCACGGCTGCGAACATGGCGGCGGCAGCGCCCGCATCTTCGCCGAGAAAAGTCAATCCGCCGGCGAGCTGGCGCAGCAGCGGCTCCTCGATCTCATAGACGCTCCGGGATCCGGACATGTAGATCAGCGTCGCATCGCCGCCGATATGGCTCGGCCATGCGAGAATGCCGCCGTCGAGATAGCGTGCGCCCGTTGCCCGGACGGCGGCGTCGAGATCGCGGGCCTCCTTCGGCGTGCCGGTGCTGAGCTGCACGAGAGTGCGCCCTCCAAGCGTTGCGGCGACGCCATCCGCGTCCAGGACAGCGCGCGTCGCCGCATAGTCCGAGAGGCAGATGACCACGGCCCGGCTCGCCGCGACGGCTTCGGCAGGGCTCCCGGCCAGCGCGGCGCCGGCTTCCGCCAGAGTCGCGGCCTTGGCCGGCGTCCGGTTCCACACCGTCACCTTGCGGCCGGCGCGCAGGAAGGCCGCGGCGAGGGCGGAACCCATCTCGCCGAGCCCGATGACAGTCACTTCGGTCATGATATCCTCATCGGCCTCGCGGCGGCGCGGACTGCGTCGCTGCGCCCGATTTGGTGAGAAACGTATTTTAAATCAAGTACTTACATTTTCGTAAGTGCGTTCTTGAAGGCACGAAACGGGCGGAGATCATGCGCGAGCCGACAGAACCGAATTGCGGCCTCGGACCGGCGCTGCGGGTCATCGGCGGCAAATGGAAGGCGACCATCATCTGGGAGCTGCATGCCCGGCCGCGGCGCTTCGGAGCGCTGCGCCGCGCCATTCCGGGCATCAGCGAAAAGATCCTTACGGAGCAGTTGCGCGAACTGGAGGCGGACGGTGTCGTCAGGCGCGAGGCGTTGAGCGGCAAGGTGCTGCATGTCGAATATTCGCTGACCGAACCGGGCCTGCGGCTCAATGCGGCGGTGCACGCTCTCGCCGAGTGGGGCACGGCCCATGCCATGCCGCGCGCGGCGCCGGCTGCCGCGGCAGGCTGAGCGGCTTCGACAGGCGCGTCAGCCGAAATCCGCCGGCGGCGCCAGGGCGAGGCCCGAGCCCTGCTGGTCGGTGTCGACATCGGCAAGGCGGCGGGAGCGGGCCCGCAGATTGGCCGCGACGTCCTCGGCGGTCACCCGTCCGTTGCGCGCCTTCAGCGCATCCCACCAGAGCGCGGCGAGGCCGGCGACATAGGGCGTGGCAGCGCTCGTGCCGTCCATCGCGACGAGGCCGCCGCCGGCCTTGGCGCCGACCACGCCGACGCCCGGGCCGACGAGCACGGGATTGATGTTGGAAAAGGCCGGTATCTTGCCGTCGCGCCCCACCGCCCCGACCGAGAGGACGCCGGCCGCCGCCGCCGGGATGCCGGTCCTGACGCTGTAGGGCTTCTCCTTGTCGCGCCGGCTCTGGTTGCCGGCGGCCGCGACGATCAGGATGCCGGGGTCGTCGATGGTGGCCGCGCGCAGCACGTCGATCTGCCGCTGCAACTGGTCCACTGCATCACGGTAGCGCACCAGCGTCTCCCAGATGGCGGCGGACTCGTCCCAGCCCGCGAGGGTCAGCCGGCGGAACATGGTCTCGAAGTCGAAGCTGAGCGACATCGAGACGATATTGGCCTTCTCGCGATGCGCCCAGGCAAGCGCATTGACGACGGCGGCGGTCGAGCTGCCGCCGGCGCCATCGAAGACCTTGGCGACGAGAGCCTTGCGGATCGCGGGCGCGACACCCAGCCTGACGCCATCGGCCGCGCGACCGAAGATCAGGCTGGCGCAATGCGTGCCGTGACCCTCGGTATCGGCGGCGGTGCCGCCGACGAAGCTCTCGGCGACGATGTCCATATCCGGCGGGAAGGCCGGATGAGCGCGGTCGATGCCGCTGTCGAGCACGGCGACGACGACGTCGCCGGCCCGGCCGGCGAGATGGGCGCTGTCCGCGCCGACGGTGACGAGACCCCAGTCCTGCCCGGCGGCCCTCGCGGCGGCGACGCGCGGCGGTCCATCCGAGGCCGCGCCCTGCAGGGTGATGGCCGCGACCGGGAAGGCGCGGGAAACGACGTTCTGCGGGTCGCGGACCGCCTCGCGCAGCTGGGCCGGGCTGAGCTGCGCCCGTTCGGCGGTCATCCGCGGCCGGTCGCCGGTGAGAATGATCAAGCCGTCGGCGCCCGCGCCCGCGCCGGCGGATGGCGGTATGATCGTGTCGCGCATCGCCTTCGCCTCGAACAGGATGCGACCGCCGGAGCCGGCGCCATCAAGGCCGGCAATCTGACGGTCGAAACCGCCGCCCGATACGCGCGAGCGCATGGTGGTCATGCCCTGCAGGCCGCCGGAGGCGGCCGGCGTCACGCCTTCGATGCGCAGCACGACATAGTCGTCGTCCATGATCCGGTTCCCTAGGGGGCGAGGTCGATCCAGACTTCCAGCGTGCCGGCGCGCGGCGGCGTCGGGAAGCTGAGCAGGGCAGTCTGCGCCAGCGGCTGGTTCCTGTTGTAGGGCGCGAGCAGGCGTGCGACCTCGGCGGCCATGGGCGCGTCGGCGGCAAAGAAATAGCGGACCTCCGCGCGGCCGCGCGGCACGTTCTCCTGCTGGGGCGCCGGCGCCTGGAAGCCGGCGCCGTCGAGCCGGTCGCGCATCGCGCTCACCTGTTCCGGCCGGCCGCCGGCATACTGGATGAACACGCTCGTGCAGTATTGCCGCGCCGCCTCGACCTCGGCCCAATATTGCGGCCCGCGGCTGCGCGGCACTGCGAAGACATTGCCCACGACCTTCACCGCGGCGCCGCGCGGCACGATGCCGATCTGGGGTGCCATGGTGTAGTCGGCGTCCGGCTTGTCGGCCCGCAACCGGACGTTCGTGTTGAGCGTCAGCGTGGTGCCGGCGCGCATGTTGCCGCCGGAGGGGAAGGGCGCGACCTTCTCCTCGCCGGGATAGCCCAGCCACAGATAGCCGCGGCAGGACGGGTTCTGCGCCGGCACGCTGATCGACCGCTGCCGTGTCGCCACGACCTGGGACCGCTGGTCGCTGCCGCTGGTCGGCGCGTTGCTGCGCAGATGCAGCCGCGCGAGTTCGCTCTCCTGCGCATCGCCATATTCCCGCAGGAAGCCATAGAGCGGCCCGATATCGCTGACATTCAGGCTGTCGAGGCTGCGGCGGAGCTCAGTCTGGATCTGCATGAGCCGCGCTCGCGCGGCGGTCACTGCGTTTTCGGACGCGATCAGCTGGGCTGTGTGGCGCGCCTGCCAATAGATGACGCCCGACGCGACCAGGCATGCCGCGACGGCGAGGCCGGCGAGCTTGAGGAACAGGATCGCGCTCCTGGTCTGCCGCTCGGCCTTGGCGCTCTCCGCGATCAGCGCGTCGAGCACTTCGAACTGGCCTTCGAAGGCGCGGGCTTCGACAAGGGCGTTGCCCGACAGCAGATAGCCGGGGGCCTTGGCCTCATTGGCCCAGAGCTTCGCCACCTCGCGCAACTGCACCAGCTTGCGGTGGGTCTGCCGCTGGCCGTCGAGCCAGGCGCGCAGCCGCGGCCAGTTCCGGATGAGCGCCTCATGGGCGACGTCGAACCAGTCGTCCGCCGCCACCGTGCCGCGCTCCTGCCGAAGGAGCCCGGCATCGGTGAAGGCGGCCAGTACGCTTTCGACACCGTCGGCATCGCGGCGGGCGTGCAGCTCGCCGCGGCGGCGCGGCTGGCGGACGAAGTCGTGGTCGAGGCCGGGCGTCACCAGCTGCAGGAAGATCTCGCGGACGACGTCTTCCTTGTCGGCGAGCGGCAGGGCCTGATAGACGCGCTCGGCCGCGCGCTGCAGCGCCTCGCGGGGCGAACCGACGCGCCGCTCGACCTCCTCCGAAATCCAGTTGGTCTTGGAGCGCCGGGCCTCGCGCCACATTTCGTCGAGGGTGAACTGAAGGAGCGGCAGCCCGGACGGTTCGCCGGCGATCGACCGGACGAGCCGGTCGCAGACGCCTTCAGCAAAGCGCAACCCGGCGCGATCGGCCGTGGCGATGACGGCACGCTTCAGATCGGCGGGGGCGATCGGCGGCGGCAGGAAGCGGTTGTCGGGATCGGCGGCCAGCGCGCCGAATGCCGGCAGGCGCTTGACGTCGTCGAGGAAGTCGTCGCGCAGGCCCACCACCAGTTTCGCCTGTGCGCCGAGATGCGCCATGGCGCGGGCAAAGGCGTCCCGCGCCCGGATCGAGGCGGCCAGCGTCAGGATCTCCTCGAACTGGGTCACGACCAGCAGGACCGGCCGCGGGAAGGCGGCCGCGAGCTCCGCGCCGAGGGTTTCCGGTTGCGCTTCCAGCCGATCGCGCAGATCGCGCAGCGCCGTGCCGCCGGCCGCTTCACCAACAATGAGCTGCGCGAGCCGGTCGAGCGGGTCGGTGCCGGGAGCCGGCATGCGGATCAGTTCGAGCCGTCCGCCGTCGCCGATGAGGCCGCGTTCGCGCAGGGCCGGAAGCAGACCGGCTCCGATCAGCGAAGCCTTGCCGCTGCCACTGGGACCGGCAACCACGGTGACGGCACGCGCCTCAACCTGATCGGCGAGCTTCTGGGCGACCGTCTCCCGGCCATGAAAGATGGTGGCGTCGATCTCGTCGAAGGATTTCAGGCCCTTGAACGGCGAGACGTCGCCGAGCGCCGGCAGTGCCGCGGTATCGAAGCGGGCAAGCTGTGGGCCGGCCGTCTCGCCCGGCGAGACCCGGCCGAGCCGGACCAGCTCGGTCGACCAGAAGTCGAGCGCCGATTGCGCAAGCTCGCGGTCCTGGCTCGACGACAGCCGCTTGCCGGTGGCGATGGCGCGGCGGATGAAACCGTCGATCCCGCGCGTATCGGTGCCGCTGTCGCTGCTCCTGGCGCGCCAGGCGCGCATCATCGCCAGATTGGCCGCCTGAAGCTCTTCGAGGGTTTCGAATCCCGTATAGGTCGGTGCGGCTGCGGTCATGGTCATGTGTCCTGCGCAAAGGCCAGCAGCGCCTTCATCGGCGCGCCGAGCTGCGACATCTGCCGGGCGCGATCCAGGAGGTCGCGATCGACGAACCAGAAGGCGCGCATGGTGCGCCGGCGGAAATTGCCGAACAGGCGCGGCGTATCGGACCAGCGGCCGTCGGCGATGCTGCGGTCGAGCTCGTCGCCATAACCGACGAGCTCGGTGAGCAGGGTCGAGGACAGATCGGCATCGCAGAGCAGGCGGATCTGCTGCAGCGTCGGCGCCCAGCGCTCGACGAACATGTCCGGCGCCTGGATGGCGTCGTCCCGAACATGGTCCTCCAGCACCATCTGGTCGTTCTCGCTCGCCTGCCACTCGCCATGCTGGTGGACGCGGCGGTTGAGATCGTCGCGGATCTGAATGACCACCTCCGCGTCGAGCTCGATCTGCCGGGCCCCGGCCGTGCCGGCCAGCGCGCCGGCGCGGACGGCGCTGGTCAGAAGCCTGTGCATGCCGTTGAAGTCGATGCGGTCGGCTTCGCCCCGCAGGCTCTCGTTGAGCATCTGCATCTGGGTGCGCACGATGCGCCGGATGCGCAGCACCTTGCTGCGCGGTTCATCCTGGGGCTTGCCGCTCAGCGCGGCGGCGGTGCGCGCCATGTCCTCGAGCCACTGGAGCTGGGCGACGCTGCCGCGGGCACCGGCGAGCGGCAGCTTCTGCGCCTGCTCGCGCGGCTCGTCGATCTTGACGCTGAGGTCGTCGGCGAGCGCCACCAGCTCGTTCACGCGCGGCTCGCCGCTGGCGGGAACGCAGGCGATCAGCGGCGGCAGCGTGCCGGTCTGCACATTGTGCAGGAATTCATGCAGCTCCTTGTAGATGTGCAGGCGCGCCAGGGTCTCCGACAGCCCTTCCAGGATCTCGGCGGAATCCTCGAGAAGACGCTTCACCGCGGCGTCGTCCTCGGCCGTCCGGCGCAAGGCATTGAGCTGGTCGTGCAGCCGGTCGAAGGCGGACTGCGCGTTCATCGGCGCCAGGGCGGGGCCGAAGCCCTCGGCCTGGAGCGCTGTCTGGATCAGGCCGATCGGCACGCCGCGGCGATAGTCCTTGCCGCCCCAATTGTGCATGGCGATCAGCTCCCAGCTGTCATTGAAGCAGGGCGAGCCGGACGAGCCGGGCATGGCGACGGGCGAATAGATGAGCCGGTTCTTCAGACCATTGGACAGGAAGCCGAGCACGCCTTCGCCCTGGGCATTGATGGCGGCCGGCTCGCCGGCCGGATGCTGCACCACATAGACGCGTTCGCGGGCGATCACCGGCTGCCTGGCCGGCAGGCCGATCCAGCCGCGGCGCTGGCCAAAGGCCGTCATGTCCTCGCTGACCGGCGCTTCCAGTTCGAGCAGGGCATAGTCGAGTTCGTCGAGCGTCGGTTCGTCGGCTGCGCCGGGCACGCCATATTCCCAGGCCGAGGCAGGGCTGAAGGCGAGGCACGCGCGGACCGCGACCGGCTTGCCGGGAGAGATGCTGCCGTCGTCGCGGCGGTCGACGTCGAAACGGCAGGAGACGGGCTTGCGCAGGGCCTTGTCGCCGCCGACCAGGGCCTCGGCCAGCAGCAGGACGTGATGATTGGTCAGGACGAGATTCGGCCCGACCAGGAAGCCGGTGCCCTCGGCCCGCCCGTCGATGTCGACGCGGCAGACCGCGGACAGCGCCCGCATCTGGCGCTGGACATAGCCGAGCCTGGGGGTGAAGACGCACACTCACAGATCTCCCGACAGAAGTTCCGACAGGCTGATGCGGCGATAGCCGACGGGCGCCGACGGGCCCTCCGCCGGCAGGACGGTGCTTTCCGCCCTTGCGGATTTTTTCGGCGAGATCGGGCGGGCCCTGTCCCAGTCGATCGCGAAGGCCTCCGCGTAATAGGCGGCGACCTCCTCGTCGTGGATGATGAGCGAAGCGTCGCGGTTCAGCGTGACGCCTTCGCCGCTCCAGTTGTGGCTGCCGATCAGCACGCGCCGGCCATCGACGATCATGCCCTTGGTGTGGTGGTTGTCGATCTGGCGCAGCCGGCCGGCAATGTCGACGCCCCGGGCCTTGAAGTGCCAGGCGGCGTGGGTCGGGTTCGACAGGTCGCTGCCGCCGCTCCTGAGGATCACCCTGGCGTCCGGCAGGCGCTTCAGCTTGTCGGTGAGCGCGGCGATCAGCTCGTCGATATAGCCGCGATCGGCGTCGGGGCTCGACGGCATGGCGATATAGGGGATCTGGAACCAGAGCCGTTCGCGGGCCGAGCGGATCAGGTCCAGCACGGCCTCCGAATAGACCGCGCCGCGCGCATCGGGCGTCAGGAGCGGGCGGACGCGCAACGTCCGGTCGATCGCCTTCGGCACGAGCAGGCGCGAGGGCGCCTTGCGCTCCAGAGCGGCGGCTTCGCCGACGGTATCGGCGATATCGACATAACGCTGGCCGGGGCCCGCCTCCGCGATCACCTCGCTGGCCAGCGCGGCTGCGCGTGCGAAATCCTGGCCGATATGCGCCCGGAAGCGCCGGGCGAGGGTCGGGCTCGCCAGCACGATGTGCCATTCGCGATTGCCCGGCAGGTCCTTGACTGTGGCATTGGCGCGCATGGCCTCGGTGACGACCGGCTGGCTCGAACCACGCTTCCAGTTGCCCGAGGAGAGCCAGATCGTGTCGTCGTCCCGGACCGAGACCTTGACGTGGTAGGCGCGGGCGACGAGGCCGCGCGCGCCTTCGCGGGGCACGATGGCATGGAACCGGCCGGCGAAACGGTCGCGCCAGGCCGCGAAGACCTCGCCGCGGTCGAAGTCGCCCTCCTTCACGGTGCCTTCGGTAAAGGTGACATTGTCCATCACGACGCGAAAGTCGAGGCCGGCCTCGAGCCGCGCTTCGATCGCCGCGCGGATATGATCGCCATGAAATTCGTAGATGGCCGAGACCAGATGGCCGCTCGCCGCTCCGAGGAAGCGCTCGAGCTCGTCCCACGAATATTCCGGACCGACATGAAGCCTGGCGCGCATGGGTTCGACGACCGTCTCGAAGGAGAAGTCCTCGCCGGTGCGGGCATCATCGTCATAGGCAATGGTGCTGATCGCCTCCGGCCGGATGATGGTGTCCACCTGTTCGAGCCGGTCCGCCGTGTCGTAGCGCACAGGATAGCCCATGAAGGCGGCGGGACCGGCGGTCGCGGCGCGCCCCAGCTCGGCAGGCCGGACCGAGGCTGCGATGCAGGGCGTGTCGCCAATGGCGTCGCCTTCGTCGAGGAAGCCGGCGCGCACGGCCAGGACGCCGGCCGGCTTCTGCTTCCAGAAGACGGCGACCGCCTCGTCGAGCGTCGTCGGCGCGGCTGTGACGGCCATGGCTACCGGCGAGCCGGTGCTCATGACCGGCGTGCCGAGCCCGACCGTGACGGTGAGCGGAATGGTCCAGGTCGTCGTGCCGTTCGCCGGCGCGGCAGGCGCGACGACCTGGGCGGCGGCGCCGGCCGCCGGCCGGCCGTCCCGGTTCGGGGTCGCGCCGGTTTCGATCGCCGGCGGCGCCAGCCAGCGGCGGCGCGCGACATAGTCCTTCAGCGCGGCGACCGGCACGGCGAGATTGCGCTGGCGCCAGATACCGGCGAAATGCAGGCCGACGGCGGTGCCGGTCGCGGGATCGAGCACGAGGCCGCCGGAACAGCCGCCGAGCGTCGTGCAGTCGTGCGACGCCGCGCCGTCGAGCGCGGCCATGGCAAGGCCCGGCGCGATGCGCTTCACGTCGTACTGGCTCTGATAGAGCCGGCGCATCAGGTCCTGATTGGGAATCGCGGCCGGATCGCCTTCGGCCGGATAGCCGATGGTGCAGACGAAGCCGTCGGGCCTCGCTTCGGCCGCGGCGAGCGGCACGGCCTGCGGGCCGGTGCCGGAGGCGTTGCGCCGCACGCGCAGGAAGGCGATGTCGTTCGGCCCGGCGGCAGGCTCGATATAGAGCACCTCCTCGACCTTGAAGGCGCGCCGGTCATCGCCGGGCTCGTCGCCCTTCTGGTGGCGCGTTCCGAGCGCCGCACCGATCGGCCGGCCGCTGGCGCCGGCAACGAAGTCGAAGCTCCGTCCGTTCCATTGCGCGATCAACGCCGCGACGTGGCGATTGGTGACCACGACATCCTCGGCGATGAACCAGCCGGTGCCGAGATAGTCGACGCCGCCGGCGAAGCCCGACACGTCGACCCGTCCGACCAGGGGCAGAATGCCGGCCACACTGGCGGCGTCGCTCTTTAGTGCCGTGACCAGGTCCCTGGCTTCCGGCGCGAGCGGCGGCAGGTCGCCGAAGTCGATGCCGTCGGCCTTGACGAACAGCACCGGCCGATGCTCGCTGACGATGGTTTCGATGGCCATCGTGACCTGGCCCGGATCGGTTCCCGCGCCCGCCCTTTCGAGCGTCGTCGTGGCGCCCGACAGCAGACGGCGGTCGAGCTCGGCTGCGTCGGCCGGCCGGCGCCGGCGCAAGGCATCGAGGAAACGACGATTGGCATCGTTCAGTTCGGTCATGTCCGACATCGGTTCGCCCCCTTGCCGATGCTTCAAGCCAGAGCCCGCGGCCTAGACCCTGAAGCCGGTCATCACGCCGCTTGCGGCCATTCGCTCGACCGCCGCTTCCACCGTCCTGATCCGCTCCTTGAACCGGGCAAGGCCGAGCTTGCGCAGTGCCTTTTCGGGCGCGGCGCTCGCCATGGCGGCGCTCAGCTCGTCGTAGCTCGCCCGCCCCTGATGGCGGATGTCCATGATCCAGAGCGCGGTGCGCCAGTCGCTGCCGTCGAAACCGCTCACCTTGGTCTTGGCGGTCTTCAGAAGCGCCTTCGCGCCGTCGATGAAGACGCCGATCTGCAGCTCCTTGGCCTTGGCATCGGTGCGCAGCCAGTTCATCAGCCGCGCCGCGGCGGACAGTTCGTTGGCGTCGACCTCGGTCGGCGAACCGTTGAGATAGGCCATCAGCCTGGCGAGTTGCGGCTCGCGGCGGCCGTTCGGCCTGAGGACGACGGTCACCTCTTCAAGATCGACCGGCCCGTGGCCATTGGCGAGATGCACCGTCCTGCGGCCCGATGCATTGGTGCGCAGCGACAGTTCCGGAAAGTGCTTGTCGGCATCGGGCAGGTCGAGCAGGGCCCTCAGATAGAGGATGAAATTGGCCTCCGGCGTATGCGCCGCGAGCTGCGGCGCACCGAAGGTGAAGGCGGCTCGGTCATAGGTGTTGATGGTGGCGAAGCGCGCGCCGCTCTCGGCGGTCAGCGTCGGCTCGATGAAATGCGCCCATTGGCCGAAAGCTGCGGCGAAATCGACCGCCTTGTAGCTGCCGAAGCGCAGGCTGTCCGTGATCGCGGTGCTGCCCTGGAACAGGCCGACGCGATTCATGTCGTCGGTATAGGAGGTCGAGGAGCCGACGATGAACGACAGGCCGGAGGCCGTCCGGGCGCGGAACATCCGGCCGTTGCGGTTGATGTCGATGACGCCGTCGAACGCGCCCGCCGCGGCCGGCAGGCGGATCGGCCCGGAGCCTGTCTGACGATGCGCCGCGGCAAAGATCGCCTCGTCATTCGGGCTCGGATGGACCGGGAAGGCCAGGCCGAGCGTCGCCGCGGTGTTCGGCCCGACAATGCCATCGACCTCCAGGAGCTTGACGATCTGAAAACCGACCACGGCCGCATGGGTCATCGGGCCGAACTCCCCGTCGATCGGGCCGGGGTCGATGCCGACCGCGGCCAGCGCCCGCTGCAAGGCGACGATGGCCGCGCCCTTCTGGTTGGGCGTCGTCAGCCAGAGATAGCCGGCGGGCAGGTCGGGTTTCGGTTTCGGCCCGCGTCGCGGGCGCGTCTTGGGCGGCGGCAGCGTTCCGTCGGTTTCGTAGTCGACGCCGGGCAGCAGGCAGCCGATGCCCCAGGGGCGCTGCGCCGCCTTGTTGAAAATGCCGACGCCGAAGGCGGCGCCGCGTGCCTCCAGGGTCCGCTCGTGGTCGCCCATCGATATCGCGACATGGCCGATGCGGCCGGCGGTCGGCGCGCGGATCAGGAGGGCGCCGGGAACGGCGAGCGCATCCTTCCAGGCAATGACGCGGCCCCGCGTCTGCGCTTCGCTGTACCAATGGCCGGAATAGGGTTCGGCCTTCGCGACCCTGGCCGCGCGGCCGGCGCCGAAGATCAGGCCATAAGCCTGGTAGGTGCACCAGGACGCGAATTCGGCACAGTCCCAGGGGCCCTTCCAATGGGGGTTGTCGAGCGGCACGACGGCGCCGAGCACATAGGGCTGGCGGATCCGCGATAGGCCGACCTCGATGATGTCCTGTCCGTTGCCCGACATCGTCGCTCTCCCCAGTCCAGGATGCGCGGTGAGGCCGCGGCGGAGACGGCCCCGGCTTGCCCGTGCAGATCGATGCGTGTTGGCGGGCGGGACCGGCGAGCCGTTCCCGCGGTGAGCCCCGGCAGGCCGGCGTCCTGAACGGCGCGCCAGCCTGCCGGGGAGTGCCGCACATCCCCCGCCGAGGACCTGCAGCAAACCCAGGCTCGCTGTTACAGATGGCCGCGTGAGTGGAGCGTGAAATGGTCCGGACCGATCCGTTCCATCGGTTGTATGGTCGGCGCAGCCGGCAGCCGGAGCGGCGACCGGCAGGTGGGCTACGGCTGATGCCGCCGATCCGCTCGAGCCGGACCTGTTCGCGCGCCTGCCGGCCGCGGCGGGAGGGCTGCGGCCGGCAGGCGCGCGACTGAGCCGTGCGTGAGTGAAGCGTGAGCCGGCCCGGCGCCCGTGGTCCGGAAGCGCACGCGTTGCGTGGCGGAGGCAGGCTCAGCCGGTCTTGTCGAGGGCCGCGACGATCGCATCGAGCCCGTCCGTCAGCGCGGCCGGACCGGGCTGCAGGATCAGCGACGACTTGATCTCGACGATGCGGCCGTTCCTGGCCCGGCGATGGCAGCAATCATCGTCTGCGTCGCGTCCGCCGTCCGGCTCGGCTATCCACAGCGCCGCGTCGCGAACCGGCTGTCGCCTTGTAAATGTAATGTTATACAATTACAGAAATGGCCAAAGGCAAGCCCTGGAATGTTTCGATGACACGTGCAGAACCGGATCCGAAGATCGCCGCCCGTTTCCGGAATCGCTGCTCGCTGGCAGCCATGGCCGCGTGCCTGCTGGGCGCGGGCGACCTGCGCGCGGAAAACGGTCCCGCCGGCACCGTGCTTCTGGAGACGATCGAGGTCGAGGCCCCGCGCGGTGGGCGCGAGCGTGGGGAAGGCGCCAACCCGCCGGCCTTTTCGGCCCAGCAGGAGCGCTTCAACCGCCGCCCCGGCGCGGAAACGGAGGTCTCGGCGACCCAGTCGCGGCCCGGCAAGAAGGCCGATCTCGCCGACATCCTGACCGGCACGCCGGGCGTGCATCTGTCCGACAACGGCAATTTCATTTCCATGCGCGGCAGCGACATCGCCACCGAAGGCTCGCGCAATGGCCGCGGCATCCGCGCCTATCTCGACGGCTTCCCGCTCGGGCGGACCGAGGCCGGCTTCACCAATCCGCTGCTTGATCTCCCGGCGACCGACTATGTGGAGGTCTATCGCGGCGGCAACAGCCTGCGCTACGGCGCTATCGCCACCGGCGGCGCGCTGAACTTCGTGTCCAGGACCGGGCGGTCGGCGCCCGGCAATGCGATATCCGTGATGGGCGGCAGCTTCGGCACGCTCCAGACCCAGATCGAGCATGGCGGCGCGCGCGACAATCTCGACTGGTACTTCCAGGGCAACCTGTTCCGCTCGGACGGCTTCCGCCAGCATACCGGCGAACAGAACTACCGGTTCAGCGGCAATATCGGCTGGCGGCCGACCGAGGAGGTGGAATCGCGCACCTTCTTCGCCGCCGGGCGGACCGACCGGGATCTTGCCGAGCCCATCCCGCTGAACCGGCTGCATGCCCAGCGGCAGGTCGCGCCGCCCAACTCCTATCTCTTCAACGAGAGGCTGAATTTCACCTATCAGCGCCTGGCCAACCGGACGGTCGTGCGGCGCGACAATACGACCTATGAGTTCGGCGCCTATGTGCTCAACACCGCGCTCGACCATCTGCCGTCGCCTTTTGCCGGCATCATTGCCTATGGTTGGCGCGAGGCCGGCGTGTCGGGGCGCGTCGAGCACCGCACCACCCTCGCCGGACTGCCGGCGGAAATCGTCGGCGGCATCCGCGCCGGCTACACGTCAGGCGATTTCAACCGCTTCCAGCACACCAATGCCGGCACGGCGCGCGCACGCCCGATCTTCGATTGGGGCTTCGGCTCGTGGCTGGTGGAAGGTTATGGCGAGGGCGCCGTCGAAGTTGCCCCGGGCCTGCGGCTGTTCTCCGGGTTGCAGGCCGTCCACACGACCCGCGTGCTGAACGACCATTATCGCGGCGGCGCCGTGCCGGCGCTCGGGCCTGGAGCTCCCGGCGGGCCTCAGCCCGGCCGTCTCGATACCCTGCTGAACTATGACCGGCAGTACCAGGCGCTGAATCCGAAATTCGGTGTGAACTGGGAATATCGGCAGAACCATTTCGTCTTCGCCAATGTCACGCGCAGCTTCGAAGTGCCGAGCGGCGCCGATCTCAGCAATGTCCTGGAGGCGCAGAGCCGTACCGGCCGGGCGCTGCCGGCAGTCAGGCCGCAGACGGCCTGGACCTGGGAGGCCGGCTTTCGCGGCGGCTGGGACAGGTTCAAATATGACGTTACCTTCTACCACATGCGGCTCAGCAACGAGATCCTCACCCGTTGCGCCACGGAGATCAGCCCGGCCTGCACCACGACGATCGCCTTCAATGCCGATCGCACCATTCACAACGGCATCGAACTGGGGCTGCGCACCGTGCCGCTGGTCGACAGCTTCGTCAGCGGCGACCGGATCTTCGCCAACGGCACCTGGACCTATGCCGATTTTCGCTTCGACAACGATCCGCGCTTCGGCAACCGCCGCATGCCGGTGATCCCGACCCATTCGGTGTTCGGCGAGCTCGGCTACGAGCATCCGTCCGGGATCTACGGGTCGGTCAACGTCCGCTACCAGAGCGCGCGCAACGCCACCTTCGACGGTTCCGGCGGACCGGCCTTCGTCGTACCGGCCTATGCGCTTTTCGGCGCGAAGGTCGGCTGGAAGTCGCCGGATGGCCGCTGGTCGGTCTTCGTCGAGGGCCGCAATCTCGGCAATACCGCCTATGTTTCGGAATTCTCGGTGACGCCCACCGTGCCGGCAACGCAGCAGGGGCCGGCCATCGTGCGCGCGACCTCGCCGCAGGTGCGGCCGGGAGAGGGCCGTGCCGTCCATGCCGGCATGACGGTGCGGTTCTGACCATGCGCTGGCTCGTCCTGCTCGTTCTCGCCATGGCCATGCCGGGGCCGGATCTCGCTGCGACCGCGCTGGCCGGGGAGGCTGCGGGGCGAGGTCGCATCGTGCGGGTCGTGACGGTCGACTTCGTCCTGCCGGGCCGGCTCGACCGGCTGGAGCAGCTGGCCCGGACGGCCGGGCTCGCGCTGGAGCGGGCCTATGTGGAAACCACCGCGGAGCCGCCGGCCGCCCTGGTCGAGGGCGCCGGCCTGATCGTCGTCGACACGCCGCGCCCGAACGACGTCGCCGCCGTCGATGCCCGTATCGGCGAAGCGCTGCGCGCCAGCCGCACGCCCTGGATCCGCGTCGGCGGCGGCGAGCCGGCCTTCGGCAATCTGCCGCCGCAGCACGCGCGGCGCCTGATCGCTTATTATGCGGCCGGCGGCGAGGCCAATCTTGCCGCCTTCTTCGCCTATGCGGCCGCCCTCGGCCAGGGCGGCAGCCCAGCGGCGATACCGGCACCCGTGCCGCTGCCGGCGGCCGGTTTCCATCATCCGGCGGCGCCAGGGCCTTTCGCCTCGCTCGCCGAATATCTGCGCTGGGGGGAAACCCGCTGGCCGGCCGGCGCTCCGCGTCTTGCGATCGCCATTCATCGCGGTGCCGTGGCCGGCATGGAGACCCGCGTCGTCGACGCGCTGGTCGCCGGCGCCGAGGCGCACGGCATCATGCCGCTCGTGTTCTGGACCAGCGATGCCGGGCCGGACGCGCTCAACGGCCAGATCGGTCCGGCGCGGCCGGACGTGCTGCTGATCGCAACCCACCTCCAGAACGGACCGGCCCGGGCCGCGGAGTTCCTGGCGCTGGACGTTCCCGTCATCCAGGCCGTCAGCTATCGCGAGGGCGGCATCGCCCATTGGCGGCGGTCGCAAACCGGCATCGCCCAACGGCTGGTCGCCCCGTTCCTCGCCATGCCGGAAGCCTGGGGCGTGAGCGATCCGATGGTGATCGACGCGGTCGAGAACGGCGAGCCGGTTCCGATCCCGAGCCAGATCGAGGCTCTCCTCGCCAAGGTCGCTCGCCTCGCGGCACTGCGCCGCAAGCCGGCGGGAGAGAAGCGGCTGGCGCTGCTGATCTGGAACTACCCGCCCGGGGGGCAAAACCTGTCCGCGTCGCATCTCAACGTTCCGCGCAGCCTCGAGCGGCTGACTGCGGCCCTTGCCCAGGCTGGCTACGACGTGCCGGCACGCGGTGAAGCCGAGCTCGTCACGGCGGTGCAGTCCATGCTGGCCGCGCTCCGCGAGCCCGGGCGCCTGGCCTCCCTCGTGCGCGACGGTCTGGCCGGGACGGTGCCGGTCGCGCGCTACCGCGCCTTCCTCGACGCCTTGCCGGCGGAGCGCCGGCAGGAGCTCCTTGAGCGCTGGGGCGAGCCGGATCAGGCTGGCGGCGTACTCGATGTCGCAGGCGAGAAACATTTCGTCATCCCGCGCCTGCTGCTCGGCAAGCTCGCGATCCTGCCGCAGCTGCCGCGCGGCGACCGCGCCGGCGCCGGCTACCACGACACCCGGGAGCCGCCGAACCATTGGTACCTTGCGGCCTATCTCCATCTCCGCGACGGGCTCGGCGCCGACGCGCTCATCCATTTCGGCACGCATGGCACGCAGGAATGGACACCCGGCAAGGACCGGGGGCTCGCCGCGGACGACTATCCCTGGCTCGCCGTCGGCGACCTGCCGGTCTTCTATCCCTATATCCAGGACAATGTGGCGGAGGCGATCCAGGCGCGGCGCCGGGGCCGCGCAGTCACGATCAGCCATCAGACGCCGCCCTTCGCGCCGGCCGGGCTCTATGGCGAGCTGAGCGATCTGCACGCCAAGATCCACGAATATGCGCAGCTGGAGGAGGGCGCGGTGCGCGAGCGGACCGGCGCCGAGATCCGCCGGCTCGTGGCGGCGAGCGGCCTCGCCCGCGACATGGCCTGGACAGATGACGCCGTCGCCCGCGACTTTTCGGGCTTCCTCGCCGCGCTTCACGATCACCTGCACGCGCTCGCCGGCCACGCCATGCCGCTCGGCCTTCATACGTTCGGCGCCGCGGCGGCGCCCGAGCACCGGCTGTCGACGATCATGCAGCAGCTCGGCCGGCCGTTCTACGCCGCGGCCGGCGCCGATCCGGACGAGGTTCCGGCCGGCGATGCCGGGGCGTTGGCCCGG
Organism: bacterium YEK0313; assembly: GCA_000751295.2. Lineage (NCBI taxonomy): Bacteria > bacterium YEK0313. The sequence goes on along the minus strand of CCMO02000001.1, from coordinate 5,444,509 downwards.
TCCGCTCCCTATCGGCTTCTCGAACGCCATCTGCGCGGCGGCGCGCCGGTGTCGGACATCGCCGATCCGGCCCTGCGCGCCATGCTGGAAAGGGCGGTCGCGCTCGACCGGCATCTTTGCGAGACGGGCGAACAGGAGGCGCTGCTGCGCGGCCTTGCCGGCGGGTTCGTCGCGCCGGGGTCCGGCGGCGACCCTGTGCGCAATCCCGATGTGCCGAGCGGCCGCAACCTCTTCGCGTTCGAGCCGGACAAAGTGCCGACCCGCGCCGCCCACGAGGCCGGCGAGGCGGCGTTCCGCCAATTGCTGGAGGCCCATCGTGCGGCCCATGGCGGCGCCTTTCCGGACAAGCTCGCCTTCAGTCTGTGGTCGGGGGAAACCATGCGCCATCTCGGCGTCGTCGAGAGCCAGGTGATGCATGCGCTCGGGCTGCGGCCGGCCTGGAACGCCGCCGGGCGTCTCGTCGCGATCGACGTCGTGCCGCGCGCCGAACTCGGCCGCCCGCGCATCGACATCGTACTGCAGATGACCAGCGTCTACCGTGATCAGTTCGACGGCTTCGTCCGGCTTCTGGCCGGTGCCATCGAAAAGGTCGCGGCGCTGGACGAGCCGGACAATCCGGTGGCGCGCAACAGCCGGCGGATCGCCGCAAGGCTCGTTCAGGCCGGCGAGACGCCGCAGCGCGCGGCCGAGCTTGCCGCGCTGCGGATCTTCGGCAATGCGCCGGCGGATTACGGCACCGGCCTGCCGGAACAGACCCTCAGGTCCACGTCCTGGCAGAGCGAAACGCCGCTGGCGGAGGCCTATCTCGCCCGCCTGCAATATGCCTATGGCGGTCGCCATTGGGGCGTTGCCGCGGGCGCCAATGTCTTCGCCGAAAATCTGCGCGGTGTTCAGGGCGCGGTGCTGTCCCGCTCCTCGCGGCTCCACGGCGTGCTCTCCACCGACCACCCCTTCGAATATCTCGGCGGCCTGGCGCTCGCCGTGCGCCATCTCGATGGCCGGAGCCCCCAGCTCCATATTGCCGACCTGCGCGATCCGTCGTCGCGGATCATCGCGGCCGGCCGGTTCCTGGCCGACGAGATGCGCGCCCGTACGCTGAACCCCCAATGGATCGCCGGCCTCAAGCAGGAGGGCTATGCGGGCACGGTGGAGATCGCCAAGACGATCAACAATCTCTGGGGCTGGCAGGTGGCGGACCCCGCCACGGTCCGACCGGACCAGTGGCAGCAGGTTCACGACACCTTCGTGCGCGACAGCCGGGACCTCGGCCTTGCCGGCTGGTTCGAAAGGCACAATCCGGCCGCGCAGGCCCAGATCATCGAGCGGATGGTGGAGGCGATCCGCAAGGGCTACTGGAATGCGCCGGACGAGACGCGGCGGGACCTCGCGGCGCGCTGGCGGGACCTTGTCGAAGCGCATGGCGCCGACGCCGGCGAGGCGGTCACCCGCGCCTTCGTGGCGGAGATGGCCTCGGCCGGCTTCGGCAAGGCGCCGGCGGCGGCAACGGCGACGGCCTCCGATGCGGCCGGCGCATCCGATGTTTCGGCCGCCGCGCCGGTCCGCGGGCAAGAGCTGAGACCTGTCGCACCGCAGCCGCGCGAACCCTGGCCTTTCGCCGCCCTGGCGGGCGCGGTGCTCATCGTCCTCTCCACCCTCGCCGGCGCCTGGATGCAGCTTCGCGCCGGCGCCGCGCAGCATCGGCGACAGGATCAGACATGAACGGAATCGAAGTCGGACTTTTCGAGCTCGCCAGGCTCTTCCTCCTGCCCGTGCTTGTGCTCATCCTCCTGTCGCTCGCCTATGCCTTCGGCATGCTCGGCGGCTTCGCCGTCGAGGCGTGGCAGCGCCGGCGCGGCACCTACCGTCCGGCTCTCGCGGCATTCCAAACGGCCAGCCGGGCGTCGAGCGACGACATGGAGCTCTGGATCCTCAAGCGGCTGGAATGGCTGCGCATCGTCTCGCGGGCCGCGCCCATGCTCGGCCTCGTCGCCACCATGATCCCGATGGGGCCGGCGCTGCTCGCGCTGAGCGCCAACGATGCCAGCGCCGTCGGCGAAAACCTGGTTGTCGCCTTCTCGGCGGTCATCCTGGCGCTGGTCAGCGCCTCCATCACCCATCTCGTGCTGACCATCAGGCGACGCTGGCTCCTGGAGGACCTCAGGGCCATCGAGCGCACGCTGGAGGCGCGGCCATGAGGTTCCTCGACGACAGCGAGGCCGACGATCCGATCATCTCGATCGTCAACCTCATCGACGTCTTCCTGGTGGTCGTGGCGGTCCTCATGGTGGTGATCGTGCGCAACCCGCTCAATCCATTCGCCAGAACCGACGTGGTCGTGGTGGAAAATCCCGGCCGCAGCGACATGCGGATCACGGTGCGGGAGGCGGAGCAGCTGACGCGCTACGAGACGTCGGGCGAGATCGGCGAGGGGCGTGGCGTGCGCGCCGGCATCACCTACCGGCTGCCGGACGGACGGATGATCTATGTGCCGGAGCGCGCCGATGCCACCGACCGGCCGCGCTCCGGCGTCGCGCAATAGGCTTGCGTGCCGTCCCCCTGGTCTTTGCGGGCGTGCGCCCTATCTGTCAGCCGCGACAGATCAGGGGACACGCGTCATGCCCGATGCCAAAGTCAAAGGCCCGGCTTCCTATTTTCCGTCCATCGAGAAGACCTACGGGCAGCCAATCAGCCACTGGCTGTCGCTGCTCGACGGCATGAAGGACAAGAAGCACATGGAGGCGGTGGCTGCGCTCAAGTCCGAGCACGGACTCGGCCATGGCCACGCCAATGCGCTGGTCGCCTATCACAAGGCGAAAAGCGGGGCCTGACCGGGCGGGTGTCGCCAGCGCCCGGCGGTGCGCGGTCATTCGATCCTGACCTTGGTCTCCTCGACCACCTTCCGCCAGAAGACGATCTCCTCGCGCAGGATCTGCGCGAAATCGGCCGGTCCCTTGTCGACCACGTCGAAGCCGACCTCGGCGAGCCGGCGCCGCGCCGCCGGCTCCTGCAGGAACTGCGAGATCTCGCGGTTGATCGTCGTGACCACGTCGTGGGGGGTGCCGGATGGCGCCATGATGCCGACCCAGGTATCGCCCTCGATCTCGGGAAAGCCCTGCTCGATCATGGTCGGCACCTCCGGCAGCAGCGGCGAGCGGGCCTTGCCGGTGACGGCGAGCGCCTTGAGGCGGCCGCCGGCGATCATCGGCCCGGCGGAGGCCATGGTGGTCCAGGCGCTCGGGATCTGGTTGGCGACGACGGCCTGGATCGCCGGGCCGGCGCCGGGAAAGGTCACCGCCACGAAGTCGAGATTCTGGGTGACTTTCAGCCGTTCGGCGAGCAGGTGGCCCTGCGTGCCGAGCCCGCCATGGGCGTAGTTCTGGTTGGGTTTCGCCTTCAGGTCGGCGACGAATTCCCGGGCGTTGCGCGCGACATGGGAGGGCGGGACCGAAACCACGTGGGTCGAGGAGACAGACAGGTTGACCGGCACGAAGTCGGCGACCGGGTCATAGGGCAGGTTGCTGAAGATCGACGCGTTGACCGCATGGGTGCTGAGCGCGAAGAGCAGCGTGTAGCCGTCGGCGGCCGCACGCGCCGCCTGCGCGGTGCCGCGATTGCCGGTCGCGCCCGAGACGTTCTCGACGACGAATTGCTGGCCGAGCTTCTGCGACAGATGCTGGCAGGCGAGGCGGGCATAGACGTCGACCGTGCCGCCGGGCGCGAATGTGACGATGGCGCGCACCGGGCGGGCAGGATAGGCCTGGGCCCTGGCGATCCGGGGCGCGGCGAGGAGGGTAGCGGAAGCCGCGGCAAGGCCGGCGAAACGCCGCCGGCTGATGGCAGCGCCCGCCGTCATGGTGTACCGCGGCGGCCATCCGCCGCGATTTGAAGATCCTGGCATGCGCAAGTCCCCGTCATCATGGCTGAAGCCCGGCGGCAAGCATGACTCAGGTGGAGGCGTTTCGGAAGGCAGGCGCTGAGCGGAAGCCAGTCGCGGCGGGACCGCGCGATCGAAGCCGGCCGGCCGCCTCAGCAGGCCGCCGGAGCGAGCGCGGGTCCCAGCCGCCAGTCGCGGGCCGCGCGCCGGTGCTGCCAATAGGCGGCAAAGCGGCCGCCGGCGGCGATCAGCGCGTCGCGCGGCCCGGCCTCGACCACGCGGCCGTTCTCGATGAAGACGATCTGGTCGGCATGGGCGATGGTGTCCAGCCGGTGCGCCACGATCAGCACGGTGCGCGCGCCGAAGCGGCGCAGCGCCGCGGCGACGGCCGCCTCGTTGGCCGTGTCCAGCGCGCTGGTCGCCTCGTCCAGCAGCAGGATCGGCGCGTCCTTCAGGAGCGCGCGCGCAATGCTGACGCGCTGCCGCTCGCCGCCCGACAGCGCGCTGCCGCCTTCGCCGACCGGCGCATCCCAGCCGCCGAGCCGGGCGGCGATCTCCTCGACGCCGGCGGCGCGGGCGGCGGCCCGCCATTCCGCCTCGCTCGCGCCCGGGCGGGCGATGCGGATATTGTCGGCAATGCCGCCTTCGAAGAGCTGGACGTTCTGGAACACGATGGCGAGCTGCGCCATCAGGGTCTGCGCCCGGTAGTCGCGCACGTCGTGGCCGGCGACGCTCACCGTGCCGCGATCGGCGTCATGGAAGCGGGCGACCAGCGACAGGATCGTGCTCTTGCCCGCTCCCGAGGGCCCGACAATGGCCGTGGTCGTGCCGGCCGGCACGGTGAAGGAGATGCCGTCGAGAACGGTCTGGCCGTCGGGCGAAAAGCCGACGCTGCGGAACGCGACCGAGGGCGCTTCCGGCACGGCGTCCTGCCCGGCCTGCGGCAGGATCGGCGCGTCGAGCATCGCGCCCGTGCGTTCGACGGCTCCGCGCGCGGTTTCGATCGCCGGGAAGAGGTCGGACAGCACGTTGAACGGTTCGAGATAGCGGACGATGACGGCCATCAGCGCGACGGTCGCCGCGGCATCGGTGCGGCCTGTCGTGAACATCCAGGCCAGCGCGGCCACCATGGCAGCAAGCACGGCCTGCATGGTCACGGAGAAGACGAGCGTGCCGGGCAGGGCGAGCCAGACGGTGCGGATGCCCGAGCGTCGCTGCGCCTCGATCGCCGCGCCGAGCGGGGTGCCTGCGGTGCCGGTGCGGCCGGCAGCGCGCAGCACGGCCTGAGCCTGGGCGAATTCGTCCGTGCGGGCCGCCGCCTCCGCGGAGGCCGCGGCAAAGTCCTTCTCGGCCTGGCGCATCAGCCGTCGCTCGCCGGCCAGCGCTCCGGCGAGCAGCGGCGCGGCGGCCAGCGCGAGAATGCCGAGCGGCCAGGCGACGGCGAGCAGTCCGAGGCCGATCATGACCGGCAGGACCAGCGCGATGCCGATCTGGCCGCCGAGATTGACGAAGGCGGGGAAGAGGTCGGGCACCGTTCCGGCAAGGGCACGCTGGGCCTCCGTCCGCCGGCCGGCGCTGAGCCAGCCGATCGGGACCGCAAGGAGCCGGTCCACCAGGCGGCGGTTCGTCGCTATTGCCGTCGCGAAGCCGAGGTCGAAGGCCCGGCGCACCAGCGCCCATTCGGCGAGCCAGCCCAGGGCGACGGCATCGGCCAGGGCGGCGAGCCAGGGCAGCGCAGCGCCGGGCCCTGCGGCAAAGAGCGCCGACAGCAGCGGCACCAGCAGGAGCGCGGCGGCGGCGCGCATCGCGGCGGCGGCGAGGATCAGCGCGACCCAGACCGGAATGTGCCGCCGGGCGGCCTGAGGGACGTGGGCGCTCATGCTGCCGCTCCTTCGCCTGCGCGCCAGAGGTCGCGATAGAGGCCTGGCACGGCCATCAGTTCCGCGTGCCGGCCGCGCTGGACGATGCGCCCGGCCTGCATGACGGCGATCTGGTCGGCCGCCATGACCGTGTGAAGGCGATGGGCGACGACCAGGACCGTGCGCCGGCCCGCCAGGGCGCTCAGGGCTTCCTGCACCAGATGTTCCGATTCCGGATCCGCGAAGGCCGTCGCCTCGTCGAGAACGAGCACCGGCGGGTCGGCGAGAAGCGCGCGGGCGATCGAAAGCCGTTGGGCCTCGCCGCCGGAGAGCCGCGCGTCCTCGCCGACGCGGCTGGCATAGCCGCGCGGCAGGGCGAGGATGCGGTCATGGATGCGCGCGGCGCGTGCGGCCGCCTCGATCTCGGCATCGCTCGCCCCTGGCCGTGCGAGCGCAATGTTGTCGCGGATGGTGCCGCGGATCAGCCGTACGTCCTGGAAGACGAAGCCGACGCTGCGCTGGAGCGCCTCGGGCCGCAGCTCGCGAATGTCGATCGCGACATCGCCGACCGTGAGCGAAATGGCGCCGCCGGTCACGTCATGGAAACGCCCGGGCAAGGCGGCGAGTGTCGACTTGCCGGCGCCGCTGGGTCCGACCAGCGCCGTCAGCGTTCCCGGTTCGAGGTCGAGCGTGACGCCGTGGAGAACCGGTCGGCGCGGACGATAGCCGAAGGTGACGTCGCGGATCGCGAGCCCGACGGGGCCGGAGGGCACGCCGCCCGTCGCGCGGCTGTGGTCGAGCTCGGCCTCTTCCAGGAGAATGCCGATGCGACGTGCTGCGCCGCGCGCTTCCCGCACCGGCACGAGCCCATAGCCGATGGCCATGATCTGGCTGCCGAAGGCGGTGCCGAGGAACAGGAAGGGCAGGAGGTCGCCGGGTGCCATGCCGCCGGCGGAGATGCGCCAGAGCCCGCCGGCGAGAATGACCAGGAGGAAGGTCGGCGGCTGGATGGCGAGCTGGGCGAGCACCTTGCGGCCGACCATCGGGCGCTGCCAGTCGTTGAGGAAGCGCGCCTGGCCGTCGAGCACGCCATGGAGGTCGCGGCCGTCGCCGCCGAAGACGCGGACGACCGGCAGAGCCTCGACGAAGGCGGTCGCGGCGGCATTCGCCTTCCTGGTCCAGTCCGCGACCTTGGCGAGGCTGTCGCCACTGCCGCGCAGCATCAGGCTGAAAAAGACGACGAAGGCGACGAGCGGCAGGAACAGCAGGCCGGCAAGGCCGGCATCGACGGTGAAGAGATAGACGAGCACCGCGAGCGGAGCGACCGCTCCGGCGACCGCGTCCGGCACGGCGTGGGTGACCAGATAGTGCAGGCGCTGAGCATCCTCCTGCACGGCCTGGCGGACGGCGGCGGCGTTGCGGTCGGTAAACCAGCCGAGCGGCAGGCGCGCGAGCTTGGCGACGACCGCAAGGCGGAGGTCGCGGCCGAAGCGTGCATCGACTATGTGCAGCCAGAGCATCAGGGCGGCGGACAGGGTGGCTCCGGCGCCGAAAAGCAAAAGGGCCAGGACGATCGCGGGGCGCACCGCCTCCCAGGTGCCCTGGCCGGCGAGCAGCAGCCGGCCGATCTCGGCGAGCAGCACCAAGGGGGCAAGCTGAATCAGCGTCACGAAGGCCTGGACGGTGCCGGCGATCCGGAGCTTCCAGCGCACGGCCTTGAGGAGGTCCTCGCCGCCCTGCGAGCGCCAACGGCCACGCGGCGATGCTTGAGCGGTGACCGCTGCCGGCGCCTGCGCGGCGGGCGGTGGGGCGAGCGGCTGCGGCATCGCCGTCTCGTCCTCCGGCGCAGCCGCGGCGTCGGCATGGTCCTTGCGCAGGCGCATGGCCTTGCCGCGGATCCAGTAGGCGCGATGCTTGATGTCGGAGGCCGGAAAGCCGTGCCGCTGTGTGAGGCAGGCGCGAACCTCCTTCACGGTGGTCGATTCGGCCGCCAGCCAGGCGTGCCAGTTCGACCAGTCGCGGTCGGGGATCGCCGCGGCGAGGGCGCCCTGGGGCGGGCCGCCGTCGCCGCCGACCCAGCGCACGGTCGCGCCGGGGTGGCTCGCCACCGGAATGGTCTCGTCGCCGGGCGCCAGCGCCTGCAGCAGGACCAGCACCTCCGCCTCGGGCGGCAGCGCCGCCAGGATGGCGTTGATCGCCGGGACCGCCGCGGGATCGCCGAGGAGCAGGTAGCCTTCGGGTTCGGGATCGGGAAGCTCGAACCTGGTGAAGGAAAAATAGGACGCCGTGATGGTGTCGCCCGGCTTCGCCTCGATGGCCCAGGTGGCCGCCGGGCCGGCCGGCTGGTGCAGGACGAAATCGAAGCTGACCTCGCCGGTCGCCGGATCGGGATCGACGAGCGTGTAGCCGCGCTGGTGCACCTTGCCGGCAATGTCCGGATCCGGCGCCCAGAGCCGGATCCAGCTCGCCGTCGGCGTCTCGCGCCCGTCGATCATGGTCGGCGCATGCACGCGCACGCGCCGGAAGCCTGGCGTGATGTCCCTGACCCAGACCACCGTCATGACATGATCGGTGGCCCCGAAGGCCTTCAGCATCGCGTTCTGGAAGCCGCGTCCCACTGCCGTCCCCGTTCCGGTTCAGCCGCGGAGCGCCGCGGCATGGCCGGCCTCACCACTTGATGGACGTGCCGAGGCCGATGATGCGGCCGTTGCCGCTGATGTAGGTGGCGGTGGCGCCCGGCGCGTAGGTGAAGGCATAGGACAGCGGACGCTGGTCCAGCAGGTTGCGGGCGAAGACGTAGACGCTGACATTGTCCCGCTCCCAGCCGAGGCGGCCGTTGACCATGTGGTAGGCGGCCATTTTCGGCGTGTTCGATATGTCCGAATAGCGGGCGCCGACGAACTGGTATTCGGCCCGGGCGACCAGTTCGCCGGGCATGCCGAGGGCTGCCACCGAGGTGCGGTAGGAGAGGCCGAGATTGGCGGTGACCGAGGGGACCTGGGGGACCTCGTTGCCGACGATCGCGGGCAGCGGGCCGCGGGTGATCTGGGACTTGATCAGGGCGCCGCCGGCGGTGAGCTCGAGGCCCTCGGCGATGCGCGCGGAGATGCCGGCCTCGATGCCGTAGCTGCGGTAGTTCTGGTTGACCATGAAGGGCAGGAAGGTGGCGGGATCGAAGCTGGCGAGCTGACCGTCCCTGACGTCGTTGTAGAAGAGTGCGGCGTTGATCCGGATGCCAGGCGCGATCTCGGCCTTGGCGCCGACCTCATAAGTCCAGACGGTCGCGGGCCGGAAGGCGACGGTCGGAATGCCGAGCGGCGAATACTGGAACGTCTTCTCGAAGCCGCCGGAGGAATAGCCGCGGGCGAGCGAGGCATAGGTCATGATCCGGTCGGTCCAGCGGTAGGACAGGGCGAGCCGGCCCGTGACATAGGTGTCCGAGACGTTGGCGCGCTGGGCGAAGCCGGGCACCGTGCCCGGAGAGCCGTTGCCGGTGAAGCGGCCGTTCATCGACTGGTTGTCGTGGGCGATGCGCAGCCCGCCGGAGAGTTCGAAGCGGTTGCCGAGCGGCACGGTGACGTCGCCGAAGGCGGCGATCGTCTGGCTGACGATCTGGTTGTCGACGATGCCGTTGAGGGTCGGCGAGATCGGGCCGACCGACATGTCGCGGTGGGTGGAGAAGTCGGAGCGGAAATAGTTGACGCCGACGACCCATTGGATCGGCGTGCCGGCCTGCGAGTTGAGGCGCAGTTCCTGGTTGAAGATGCGCTCGCGCTCCTGGATCAGCACCTTCTGCGTCGCCGGATTGTTGAAGACGAAGGACGGCAGGCCGGTGGCCCGGCCGAACAGCAGCGAGTCGGTGAAGTCGCCGTAATTGGCGAGACGGATGTCCTGGTAGCTGGTCACCGAGGTGAGCGTGACCGTGTCGAACTGCTTGGCGATGCGCAGCGTGCCGTTGGCGATCTGGCGGCGGTTGATCGGCCGGATGTCGGCGCCGCTGACCGGGTAGCCGGGCGCTTCGTAGAGGAGGAAGGCCGGGTTGTTGCGCTGGTCGTCGCTGAACGCGCCGCTGAGATCGATGGTCAGCGTCTCGTCGGGCGTGAAGCGCAGCGCGCCGCGTGCGGCGCCGATGCGTGCTGCGCCTTCGCGCAGGCCCGTGACGATGTTGGGAACGTCGCCATTGTAGTTCTGCAGCCGCACCACGGCCCGCCCGGCGAGCGTGCCGGGATTGATCCAGCCGCCGACCGTGCCCTGGACGAAGCCGTGGCCGTTGGTGCCGCCCTCGGCATCGAGCCGCAGCTCGCGCCGGCCATCCGCCGGCGTGGTGACGGCATTGATCGCGCCGCCCAGCGCGTTGCGCCCGAAGGTCGTGCCCTGCGGCCCGCGCAGCACCTCGATGCGCTCGATGTCGAGCATCGGCGCGCCGATGCCGGAGAGGCTCGTCGGTACGCCGTCGGTGGAAAAGCCGACCGTGTTGTCGAGCGTGTTCAGCGCGACCCCGAGGGTGCCGATGCCGCGCATCGTCATGTAGCTTTCGCCGAACCGGCCGAAATCCTGGAAGGCGGTGCCGGGCGACTGGCGTGCAATGTCGGCGAGCGGCTGAACGGCCGATGACGGAAGCTGCTCCGGCGTCAGGATGGTGGTGGCGATCGGCAAGGTGGCGTCGGCCTGCGGCCGCCGCGTCGCGGTGACGGTGATCTCGTCGAGCTGCTCGACCTGCTGGGCGGACGCGCGCCGTGCCGCCACGAGATCGGTCATCAGCAGAACGATCGCCGTCCCCGACAGGAGCGCAAGACGCGTGCCCCTCGATTGCCCAGTCTTGTGCATGGAATCTGCCCCACCATTCGTCGGGGCAGCAATACAGGTGCAGCGGCGGAGGCCGCCACAGCGGAGACTATCGCAAGGCGTCGGAAAACTGTCGCAAAACGCAAATCAACTTGAAGCGGTTCCAAAGAGCGCGAGTTCAGGACAGGCTGCGGCCGGATTCCTGGCCCGGCGGCCGGCCGAAGCGGCGCCTGAAGGCGGCCGAGAAGGCGGCGGGGCTGGAAAAGCCGACGCGGTAGCCGGCCTCGGCCGCGCTCAGCCCATGCTCGGTCAGCAGCACCCGCGCCATCATCAGGCGCTGGTCGCGGACATAGCCGAAAATGGTGGTGCTGAAGACGATCTTGAAATTGGCCTGCAGCGTGGTGACGCTGACGCCGACGCGGCGGGCGAGCGCCAGGCTGGTCGGCGTCGCGACGAGATCCGCATCGATGATGTCGCGCGCCTCCATCACCCGCTCGTAGTGACGTCGGCCGATCAGCGCGATGGTGCTGCGCTCCTGCTTGAGCTGCTCGGCAGTCTCGACAACGAGAGCGAGCGCGCTGCTCTCCAGGAAGAGCTCGCCGAGCGAGCCGTTATAGGGGTGATCCAGAATGCGCCGCGCGATTTCGAGGAGGCGGGCGGAGCGGGCGAGGGTCATCGTGCGGAATTCGGCGGTCGCGAATTCGCGCAAGGTGAGGAGCCCGTCATCGGTGACCGCGTCGCCGAAGCGATCGAAGAAGGCGGGCTTCAGCAGAAAGCCCGCCGATTTGCAGCGCTGGGCGCGCACGCAGGTCCGCCGGCAGCGCTGCGCGCCGCGGAAGCCATAGAGGACGGGCCTATCGCGCACCCGGCTGACATAGCCGTGGCGGCCGATTTCCACGCCCTCGTCGTGCCCCTCAATGAGAATGCCGCAGACCAGGGACGGCTCGACGTCGACGGTGAAATCCTGATCGGTCAGATAGGTGATGTCGGTGGCGGTGACGGTCAGCCCGGCCTGCACCTCATGCGCCAGCAGGCGGCCGGCATAGATCGGCGTTTCCATCGTCCGTGCGGTCAGGTCCGCCGGGGTTACGCCCAGACTGAGGTTCGCGCCCAACCTGACGAGGTCCGACCCGGTAAAGCCTTCGGCCGAAGCGCTCTGTATCATGAAAGTCGAAACCTTGTTGAGAATTATTCTATACTGCGTCAGATGATCGATGCGACCCTCCTTGATAATATTAATAGGCGTTCGGGCACAATAGCGTCGTGATAGCGAGGTCGGGCGGCGACGATCGTCACGCGCCGCCGTCAGCGATCCCGGCGATGGCCGAGGGCTGTGGCGCGGCATCCGGCCCGGTTCCCCCGGATCGGTCCCAAGTGAAGGAAACTTCAGCGGAAAGCGCGCCATTAACCATTTCTAGGAACCTGCCTGCGGATAGTCGCCTGGCTGCGGCGATGCCGAACCCGTCGCTCGTCCAGCTCCCTCCGGTCCTGCGAGCCTGCGCAATGACGAAAAGCCCGAAATCCGCCGCGATGTCGCTGAAGGCGATGTTCTCCATCCTGTCCGCGGTGACGATCGTCGCGATCTGCGCATTGGCCGTCGTCTGGTTCATGTACAAGGCGACGACCGACGAGCTGAAGCGCGCGACCGAAAGCCGATACACATCGTTCCTGCTCGCGTCCGAGCTGCGGCAGTCATCCGACGATCTGACCCGGCTTGCCCGTACCTATTCCGTGACCGGCGATGCCCGCTACGAGGCGCAGTACAATGCCATCGTGGAGATCCGCGACGGCAGGCGGCCGCGGCCGCTGAACCCGGAGCGCATCTATTGGGATTTCGTCGCCGTCGATGGCGCGAAGCCGCGGCCGGACGGTGCCGCGCGGCCGCTCACGGCGCTGATGCGGGAGGCCGGCTTCACCGAGGCCGAGCTGCAGAAGCTGGCGCAGGCCGAGCGGCTTTCCAACAATCTCGTCAAGCTCGAGACCACGGCCATGAACGCCGTCAAGGGCCTCTTCGCCGATGCCGCGGGCGCCTTCACGGTCCGCCGTGATCCGAACCTGGAGCTTGCGCGCAACCTCCTGCACTCGCCGGACTATCACCGCCTCAAGGCCGAGATCATGCGGCCGGTCGACGAATTCTTCACGCTGCTCGACGAAAGGACCGCCGGCGCCGTGGCGACGGCCAATGCGCGCGCGGCCTGGCTCGGCGCGCTGAGCACGATCCTGATGGCCTCGGTGGCGCTGGTCCTGCTGGTCACCGGCGGCCTGCTGCTCGCACGGGTCATGCGGCCGATCGACCGGATGGCGACGGCGATGAACGCCATGGCCTCGGGCGATCTCTCCGTGACGGTGCGCGGCGCCGAGCGGCGCGACGAGGTCGGCCGCATGGCCAAGGCGCTCGCCGTGTTCCGCCAGAACGCGCTCGACGTGCGGCGGCTCGAGGAGGAGAAGATCGAGCAGGAAGCGCGGGCGGAAGCCGAGAAGCGCGCGGCGATGAATGTCCTGTCGGCCAGTTTCGAAGCGGACGTGATGGGCGTTGTCAACAATGTCTCGGCTGCGGCGGCCCAGTTGCAGCAGAGCGCCTCGGTCATGTCTTCGGCCGCGAGCGAGACCAATCTTCAGTCGATGACCGTTTCGGCCGCGTCCGAGCAGGCCTCGGCCAATGTCAGCACGGTGGCGGCGGCTGCCGAAGAGCTTTCGGCCACCATTCGCGACATCGGCGCCCAGGTCGCGGCCTCGACAAGGGCTTCGGCGGAGGCGGCCGGCCAGGCACGCATGGCCGGGGAAGTGGTCGGCGGCCTGTCGGCCGCAGCCCAGCGCATCGGCGAGGTGATCGGACTGATCAATACGATCGCCGCCCAGACCAATCTCCTGGCCCTGAACGCGACGATCGAAGCGGCGCGCGCGGGCGAAGCCGGCAAGGGCTTCGCGGTCGTCGCTGCCGAGGTGAAGAGCCTCGCGGCCCAGACCGCCAAGGCGACGGACGAGATCTCGAGCCAGGTCACGGCCGTGCAGGCGGCGACCGACGAGGTGGTCAAGGTCATCGACCGCGTGACCGAGACGATCCGCCAGGTGGACGAGGTCTCGGTCATCATCGCCGCGGCGATGGAAGAGCAGGGCGCCGCGACCAACGAGATCGCGCGGAACGTCCAGCAGGCCGCCGCCGGAACGCAGGAAGTGTCGGCCAACATCATCAGCGTGAAGCGCGCCGCGGCCGAGACCGGCGATGCCGCCGGCGAAATCCTTGGCGCCTCCAACAACCTGACGGCCCAGGCGACCGCCCTGCGCCAGCAGGTGGAAAGCTTCGTCCAGCGCGTCAAGGCGGCCTGACCCCGGTCCGCACGGCTGTCGCCACAACAAAACCCCGGCGCCAAAGGGGCCGGGGTCTCGGAAACAGGAAGGCGCATCGCGGTCAGTACATGACGTGGATGCCGACCTTCGGGTCGTCCTTCACGAAGACCCCGCCGACCGCCCCGGCCACCGCGCCGACGGCGCCGCCGATCACCGCGCCGGCCGGTCCGAACAGGCCGCCGCCGAGGATGCCGATCTGCGATCCCGCCGCGCCGAAGCTGATGGCGTTCTTGAAGCCGCCACCGGCCACGGCCTCGAGGGCTTCGTCGCTGATGGCGACCTTGGTTTCGATCCTGCTGGTCATTGTCGGTCTCCTTGGTTTCGGGCCTGGCCCGTTCAACGATCGCTGTCGTCGAGGAGACTTTCGGCGCATGCGCTTACACCGGCCTTACAGCTTCGCCGCGGCGGTTTGCGCCGCCGGCGCGGCCGGCTGCGCCAGCGGCAGCCGGACGAAGAAGGCCGTGCCCTCGCCGTCCTCCGAGCGCAACGCGATGGAGCCGCCATTGGCCTCGGCGACGCGCTGAACGATCGCCATGCCGAGGCCGGCGCCGGAGCCGCTGTTGCGGTTGCGGCGCCAGAAGCGCTTGAAAATGTGCTCGTGAAGCTCCTTCGGAATGCCCGGCCCGTCGTCCTTGACGGTCAGGCTGCCATCCGCTGCGATCACGACGTCGATGGTCGTGCCGGCCGGCGTGTGCCGGATGGCGTTTTCGACGAGGTTGCGCAGCATGTGCCAGACATCCTGCTCCCGGGCGCGCACGCGCACCGCCGTGGCGCCCTCCGGCTCGACCAGGCCGAGCGTCTGGCCTTTCCTGATCGCCTCGGGCGCCAGCGCCGTCACCACCGACCGGCCGGCTTGCAGGATGTCGGTCTCGCCGGGAGCTTCGTTGGCCTGCTCCAGCCTCGCCATGTCCAGGAGCTGGCCGACGATGCGCGCCATCAGCCGGGCATCGGCGACCGCCGCGGCGCGCGTGTCGGAGGGCGGCAGGGTCTGCAGGCGCGCATCCAGCACGGCGAGCGGGGTGCGCAGCTCGTGGGCGGCATCGGCGGTGAATTCCTTCTGGAGACGGTAGCTCTGCTCGATGCGCTCCAGCGCGACGTTGAAGGCATCGGCCAGCGGCCGGATCTCGGTCGGCAGGCCGGCAGCGGTCAGGCGGATGTCGGTCTGCCCGGGACTGAGCTGCTGCACCTGGCGCGACACCCGCAGCACCGGCCGGAAGAAGCGGCGGACGAGCAGCGCGTCGAGCACGAGCAGGACGGCGAGCAGCGGCAGGGTGATCGCCAGCGCATTGCGCAGGAAATTCTGCAGCACGTCGTCGTGGATTACGTCCTCCTGGCTGACATTCCAGCCGAGGATGACCCAGAACGGCCTGTTGTCCTCGGTCACCGGAAAGGTGACGGCGCGGTAGTGCTTGCCGCCGCTTTCGAAGGTGAAGAACTGCGCATCGGCATCGCGCCGCAAAGCGCCGAGAAGGTTCTGCGCGAACGGCGTGGAGGCGAGCCGCGGCGTGCCGGTTTCGTCGAGGACGGCATAGCCGAATTCGCCGCTTTCGCCTTCCCGCGAATAGCGGCCGGGCGCGAGCTTCAGGCTGCCGTCGGGCGCCAGGACGAGGGCTTCGGCGATCAGCCTGGCCCGGTCGGTCAGCACCTTGCGCTCGAAGAAGGCGGCGCGCTCCCTGAGCATGGCGTTGATGACGAGCGGCGCGATGAGCGCGGCGAGACACAGGACCACCGCGTGGACGAGGAAGACCTTCGACAGAAGGGTGTGGCGGGCGAGCATCAGGCCGCCGCGGTCAGCATGTAGCCGACGCCGCGCACCGTATGGATGGCGACGCGGGCGCCCGAGTCCTGCAGCCGCTTGCGCAGCCGGTGGACATAGACCTCCACGGCATTGGAGCCGAATTCGTCGTCGAGGCCGAAGAGCTGGTTCTCGACCGTGCTTTTCTGCACGACCTTGTCGGCGCGGCGCATGAGCAGCTCCAGCAGCTGGGCCTCGCGGGCGGAGAGCGGCAGCGTCCGGTCGTCGACGCTCGCCTGTTTTCCCTGCGTGTCGTAGACGAGGTCGCTGACGGTCAGCTGCGAGCCGAGGATGGCGCCCGGCCGGCGCAGCAGGGCGGCGACGCGCGCCTTCAGCTCCTCGAAGGCGAAGGGCTTGATGAGATAGTCGTCGGCGCCCTGCTCCAGCCCCTTCACCCGCTCCTCGGTGGCGCCGCGCGCGCTCAGGATCAGGACGGGCAGGGGCTGCTGCAGGCTGCGCACGTGGCGCAGCACCTTCAGTCCGTCGCCATCGGGCAGGCCGAGATCGAGGATCATGGCGGCATAGGTTCGCGTCTCCACGACGGCGATCGCGTCCTCGACGCAGTCCACGCGGTCGACCGAATAGCCGCTCGCCTCCATCTGCCCGGCGATGAGGCCGGCAAGGTCGTCATTGTCCTCGATGAGCAGCAGTCTCATGGCCTGGTTCCCCCCTGGATGCCCGGCGTCCCATGGTTCACGCCATCTGGCGGCGGATCAGATCGGCGAACAGGCCGCCGGCCGCGGCCAGCGTCTCGTAGCGGCCCTGTTCCACGATGCGGCCCTCCGACAGCACGATGATCAGATCGGCGTCGCGCACCGTGCTGAGCCTGTGGGCCGCCACAACACGCGTGATGTTCAGGCGCGCGAGGGTCGCCATGACATGGGCCTGGGCGGCGTTGTCGAGCGCGCTGGTCGCCTCGTCCAGCAGCATGATGCGCGGGCGGCGGGCGATGGCGCGGGCGATGAGCAGGCGCTGCCGCTGGCCGCCGGACAGGGTGGCGCCGCTGTCGTCCACATGGGTGTGCAGGCCCATGGGCATGGCGGCGATATCGTCGGCGAGGCCGGCGAGGCTGGCCGCCTCGAAGGCCTCGGCAAGGCTCAGCGGCGCGGTGCCGGCAATGTTCTGGTAGAGGCTGCCGGCCTCGATCCGGCTGTGCTGGAGCACGACGCCGAGCTGACGCCGCACCGCGCCGACATCAAGCTCGCCGAGATCGTGGCCGTCGAGGAAGACGGTGCCGTTGTCCGGCCGGTCGAAGCCGAGCATGAGGCGCAGGAGCGAGGACTTGCCGGAGCCCGACGGCCCGACCAGGGCGACGAAGGCGCCTGCGGGAATGCTGAGCGAGACGTCGCGCAGCGCCGGCTGCCCGCCGGGATAGGTGAAGGTGACGTGCGCCATCTCGATGTCGCCGTTGAGCCGGCCGGGCTGCAGGCGTCCGCCGGCGTCCTCGGCCGGTTCGGCGAGGATGGGCTGGGCCCGCTCCCAGAGCGGCACCACGGTCGCCAGCGCCGGGATGATGCCGGCCAGCGACAGGGTCGCGGAGACGAACTGGCCGCACAGGCCGGAGAAGGTGACATAGTCGCCGAGCGACATCTTCACGCCGCCGAAGCCGACGAGGCCGATCAGCGCGGCCATGACCAGGATGTTCCAGCCGGCGCCGAAGGCCGAGACGCTGCTGCCGACCACATTGGCGCGGAAATGCAGGGCCTGGTCGAGGGCGAACAGACGGGTCCAGCGGGCGAGGAAGCGGTTCTCCGCGGCGGCGGCCCGCAGCTTCGCGATGCCCTGGAAGATCTGCACGGTGAGGGTCTGCATCGCGCCGCCATTGGCGAGGATGCGGCGCTGCAGGCGCATGTCGAACAGGGCGGTGCCGGCGAGGATGACGAGCTGGACCACGCAGACCGCGAGCGCGAGCAGGGCGGCCCGCAGGCCATAGGTGAACAGCACCAGGAGGTTGACGAAGGAGAAGAGGGCACTGATCAGCGCGGTGGTCGTGGCGGCGCCGATGGTCCGGCGGATCTGGTTCACGGCATCGGCGCGCATGGCGAGATCGCCGGCGCCGTAGCGGCGAAAGAAACCGGGCGGCAGGCGCAGCAGGCGGTTCCACAGGGCCGCCTCGACGGACGAGCCGAGGACGGATTCCACCCGCAAGACCGTCAGCCCGCGCACCAGCTCGAACCCGATGACGCCGACCGAGACCGCCAGCAGGGCGAGGATGAGCTCGACGATCTCGCCGCGCACGCCGTCGGGAATGACCGACTGCACCAGGAGGCCTGACAGGAACGGCGTCGCCATGGCGAGCAGGCTCGCGAGCAGGCTGACGATGCCGACCAGGGCCATCTCGCGCCGCGCCGTGCCGAACGCGAAGCGGACGAGGGCACGGCCGGGCCGACCACCGGTCTCGCCGAAGCCGCGATAGAGGACATGCGCGCGCGCCGCGAGCGTTGCGGCGAGGACCTCGTCCACGACGACGGTGCCGGGCGCGTCCGGCCGGACCAGCCGCCAGCCGGCGCGCGCCGGCAGGAGCGCGACGGGCGTGCCGTCCTCGAGGCGGCCGATCATCGCCTCGCCGGCGCTGCACCACCATCCCGTGCGCAGGCGGACCTCGCGGGCCCGCATGCCGGCCCCGGCGGCGAGGACCTTCAGGGTCGCGTCGTCGGCCGCCTGCACGCCCCGGCCGAAATCCGGCGGCAGATGGTGGCCGGCCGCCTCCGCCACGACGCGCATCATGGCCGGCAGCGGCGGCTCCGCGATGCCGCGGGGGACCGCGGCGAGGGCCGCCTTGCCCGGCACGAGCGCCGACATCGCTGTGGCGAGGGCGGCCGAATCGGCCTCCGCGACACCCGCCACATGGCGCGCGAAGGCCGTTCGCTCGTCGTCGCGCCAGGCCTGCAGGTGCCGGCCGAGCGCCGCATCGAAGGCGGCGAGAGCGGCGGCGAGCGCGCCTTCGCGTGCGAGCGCGAGGGAGGAGAGCAGGTCGACGGTGCTGTCGCTGATCGCGTGGAGCGGCGCTCGACGGGACACGGGCAGGGCGATGGCCGCGCCGCCGGCGGCTCGGCCCCAGTCATTGCCCACCTCGCCCGTGCTGCAGCGGCACCACAGGAGCCCGTCCTGCGACGGCACGGCGAGCATTCCGGCCGCCAGGTCATGGCGGCCCGGGGCGAGCCGCTGGGAGATGGGCCGCTCCGCCGCCGCGAAGGCCGCCTCCCGGCCTCCCGCCGGCGTGGGCAGATGGCGCAGGGCCTCGGCGACAAGGCTCACCCATGCATCGGCGGCGGCGGCCAGGGCTTCGGGCCGGCGGACGAGGTCGTCGAGCGCGACGGTCTTCAGCACCGCCTCGGCGGTCGGCATCAGGACGAACCGGACCGTGGGCGCGGCGAGGCCGAAGACGGCATCCCCGGCCGCCAGGGTCGCCACGAAGCGGGCGGTGCCGGCCTGGCCGGTCTCTTCGACGAACAGATCGGCGCGCCCGCTGTCCAGCCGATAGGCGAAACCGGCCGCGCAAACGGTGCGCGCGCCGGGATGCGCGCGATCCAGATCCGCCGCACCGGCGGGGTCCATGTCGATCATGTCATTCGGCACGGACGAGATCCGCATAGGGGCCGGCGGCGGCGATCAGGCTGTCATGTGAGCCGCGCTGGACGATGCGCCCAGCGTCGAGGACGATGATTTCGTCGCAGTCGCGGATCGTGCTCAGCCGGTGCGAGACCACGAGCGCGGTGACGCCGCGCCGGCGCAGATTGCGGAAGATGCCGGCCTCCGTGACCGGGTCCAGGGCCGCGCTCGCCTCGTCGAGGATCAGGACGGCCGGATCGGTGGCGAGCGCGCGCGCGAGCTCGATGCGCTGGCGCTGGCCGCCGGAGAAATTGGCGCCGCTCTCAGCGACGGCGGCGCCGTACTGGCCGCGCCGGCGCGTGATGTCGTCGTGGATGAGGGCATCGTGCGCGGCGGCGTGGATCCGCACGTCGTCAAGCGCTGGGTCCCACAGCGCGATGTTCTCGCGCACGGTCCCCTCGAACAGCACGACGTCCTGCTGGACGAAGCTGACCGAGCCGGCGAGAACGCGGCGGGGAATGCGGTCGAGGTCGACGCCGTCGAAGCGGATCGTTCCGGCGTCCGGCCTGAGCAGGCCGGCGACGAGGCGCGCAAGCGTCGACTTGCCGCTGCCCGAGGTTCCGACCAGCGCCACCCAGCGGCCCGGCTCGATGTCGATGGCAAGGTTTTCGAGGAGCCGGGCCTGGCCGGGATAGGCGAAGCTCAGGTCGCGGATCTCGATCCGTCCGGACAGGCGGCTTTTGCGGGCCGGCCACTGCGCCGCGGCCTGGCGGTCGTGCCGGAACGTGTCGGCCGGCGCGTGGCGCAGGGTATCCTCGACCCGGTCAAGCTCGCCACGCAGGTCCTGCAAGCCGGCGACAGCGCCGACCAGAGCCTGGACCGGCATGTGGAAAGCCTGCAGGACCGCCAGAAACGCGATCAGCGTGCCGACCGTCATGTCCCCGTCCATGACCTTCAGGGCGCCCCAGCCGAGCAGGACGGCATAGGACAGGCTCTTGATCACCGAGGGCGTGAGGGTGAGGAAAAGCGTCGAGCGTTCGAGGTTCTGCAGCGCGTTGAGAAGCTGCGCCTGGGCGCCCATCAGCCGCGCGAAGAACTCGTTCTCCGCGCCGGACGCCTTGATCGTCTCGATCGACTGGATGCCGCCGAGCGCGACGCTCGCCATGCGCGAACGCTGCACCGTGACGCGCCTCAGCCCGTCGACGCGAAGGCCGGTGATGGCATAGATGGCCAGGATGTCGATCGCGGCGAAGGCGATGCAGGCCAAGGCCATCGGCACGTCGTACATCATCATGATCGCAGCGCTGGTCAGCGCGCCCATCAGGCTGAAGATCGCCGACGAGAGGGAGACGACGGCGCTATGCGACAGCCGCCGCGCCGCCTCCATGCGGGAGGTGACGTCGCCGACATGGCGCTGGACGAAGAAGCCGATCGGCAGCCGCAGCATGTGCGCCATCAGGCCGATCGCCGCCTCGGTGCCGCGCCGGCGCTGCAGCCGCGCCAGGACCAGCCCGTGCAGCAGCGACAGGAGAAAGGACAGCAGGGCGGCGGCCGCGAGGCCGACGAGCAGGGGACGCAGCCAGCTCGTCGCATGCTGCACCAGAATGTTGTCGGCGAAGATCTTGCTCGCCGCAGGCACGAAGATCGGCGGCAGCAGATTGCACAGCGCGATGATGGCGAGGAAGCTCAAGGCCGCGCGCGCCTGCGGACCGCGGGGCAGGAGGGCGCGGATCAGGCTCGGCCGCCGGCCGCCGGGCTGGAACGCTTCCGTCGGCTCGAAGGTCAGGAGGACGCCGGTGAAGGCGGCGTCGAACTCGGCCGCGTCGACGGTGCGCCGGCCATAGGCGGGGTCGTTGATCCGGACGCGGCCGCGGCTGACGCCCTCGATGACGACGAAATGGTTCAGCTCCCAGAAGGCGATAGCCGGGAAGCGGTGCTCGGCGAGCGCCGCCGGCTCGACGCGCCAGCCGGAAGCCTTCATGCCGAAGCTGCGTGCGGCGCGCAGCAGGGCGGCGGCCGAGGTTCCGTCGCGCGAGACCTTGCAGGCGTCCCTCAGCGTCTCCAGCGGCAGCCAGAGGCCATGGTAGGCCAGGATCATGCCGAGCGCCGCGGCGCCGCATTCGACCGCCTCCATCTGCAGGATGGTCGGCACGCGTCGGCAGCGGATGGATCGCGGCAGGGGAGAGGGGGAAGCCGCGCTGGCCTGGTCGGACATGGCCGCCGGCTCCTAGAGGCCGGTCCAGCGGCGCAGCGCCGGGATGACCAGGGTGATCGGCGGGGCGCGGCGGACCGTGACATTGGCGCTCAGCAGCAGGCCGCTGCTGAGCGCGACCTCCTGGCCGCGGCGCGAGGACCAGGCGTAGTGCTCGGGATTGTCGGGCGAGACATCGAGGGTCGCGCGCACCTCGAACGGCGCGCCGTTGCGGGCCATCAGCTTGGCGAGCTCCGGATTGCCCAGGCGCTCGGCGATCTCCGCCTGGCCTTCGGGCTGGGGCGAGACCGACACGACCTTGCCGTGGATCATGCCATATTCCTCGCGCGGCGCGGTGGTCGGCGACAGGCGCACATCCATGCCGGGCACGACACGCTTGCCGAGGTCGCCCGGCACGAAGAACAGCGCCTCCAGCCGGTTGCCGCCGGTCTCCAGGGTCATGATGCGCTGGCCGGCCGCCACCAGCGCATTCATGGTCACGGGAACCAGCGCGACGACGCCGTCCTGCGGCGCGCGGATCTCGTTGGCGAGCGTGCGGGCGAGGCGGGCCTGCTCGAGCTGCCCCTTCAGGTCGAGCATCTGGCGGTGATTGGCTTCGAGCTCCTGGTCGCGAAGGCCGCCGAGCGCGAGCAGCGCGCCGTCGAGGGCGGCGAGCTCGGCCTGGGTGTGGGACAGCGACGAACGCGCGCTGAACAGCCGCTCGCGGGCCTCCTGAACGCGGTCGGTGGTGCCGGCGCCGCGCGAGAACAACAGCTCGCGGTTCATGAGGGAGGCTTCGGCTTCGGTGATCCTGCGCCGGGTCAGCTCGATCGCTTCTTCCAGTTCCTCGCGCCGGCGCTGCTGGGTATGCGTTTCCGCGGCCACCCGCCGTTCGTAGCGCTGGCCGATGGCGTCCCGCTGGTCCTCGATCTGCGAGATGCGGCGCTCCAGATCGGCAATGCGCGCATCCTCCTCCGGGGTGGTGAGGGAGGCGACGAGCTGGCTGCTGCGGACCTGCTGGCCGGCGGGGGCCAGGCCATCGATCCAGCCGGCCTTCGGGGCGTTGATGCCGATGAAGACGCCGCCGCTGCGCACCAGGATGCCGGGGCCTTCCACCGTCTCGCGGTAGCGCGCGAGGCAGGCCCAGGCGACGACGGAAATGCAGAGCGCGAGGCACAGGAGGCCGGCGAGCCATTCCACGCGCCCGACGACCCGCAGCGGGACCTGGAAATCCTCGGGACGGTCGAGCTGCTGCAGGGCCTGCGGGCGGAACAGGCCGCCATGCCCTTGCTGCGTTGCTGGAGATGAAGGAACCTCTGGCATCCGCAGCGTCCTGACTTCGGCTATCGTGTTCGAAATAGCCGACCCAAGGTTGACTATTTGCAAACAGCGACTGCCGGTAGCATCAGGCCGGCGCGGCCGATCGCCCCAGCCGCCGCGCCGGGGCGCTCCGTCGTCCGATGGCGGCGGCTGACGTCCGCCTCAGGACCTGCCGGCCCTGATCTCCGCCAGGATGGCCTCGGCCCTGTCGAGCCGCACATGTCCGCCGGTCTTCAGCCGTTCCACGACGGCCTCGATCTCGTCGCCTTCGGCACCCGCCGCCGCGGCGACGTTGCGGGCGTGCAGCGACATGTGGCCTTTCTGAATTCCCTCGGCCGCGAGCGCCCTGAGCGCGCCGACATTCTGCGCCAGGCCGACCGCCGCGATGACCTGCGCGAGTTCCCGAGCCGAGGCGACGCCGAGCAGCGTGACCGCGGCGCGGGCGGCGGGATGGGTCTTGGTCGCGCCGCCGACCAGGCCGACGGCCATCGGGACCTCCAGCGTGCCGACGAGATGACCGTCCGCATTGGCCTCGAAATGCGACAGCGACGTATAGCGGCCGCCGGCCGCGGCATGGGAATGCGCTCCCGCCTCGACCGCCCGGGTGTCGTTGCCGGTCGCCAGGACGACGGCGGTGATGCCGTTCATGATGCCCTTGTTGTGGGTCGCCGCGCGGTAGGGATCGGCGGCCGCGAACCGGAAGGCGTCGACAATGCCGGCGACCACATCGGCGCCGCCGAGGGCGTCGCGGTCGAACACGGCGCGCACGCGCGCCAACCGCCGGTCGGCCTTGTTGGTCAGGATCCTGAGCCGGACGCGCCCGCCGGCAATGGCCGCGACGCGCGGCGCGATCGCCTCCGCCATGGTATTGACGGCATTCGCGCCCATCGCGTCGCGCACATCCACATGCAGGTGCAGCACCACGTAGACCGCCTCGCTCGCCTCGACGATGCGGACCTCGATGCTCCGCGCGCCGCCGCCGAGCTTCACCAGCAGCGGATCCTGGTCGTTGGCGAGCGCGAGCAGTTCCGCCTCGGCTTCGTAGAGGCGCATGCGCGCGCCGCGTGGATCCGGGACGCCGACCACCTGAACCTGCGACACCATGATGGGCAGGTCGGTCGAGGTATGAAAGCCGCCGTGGAGCCGCGCCACCGAGGCCATGTTGCTCGCCGCAGCGACGACGGAAGGCTCCTCGGTCGCCATCGGGATCAGGTAGTCGCGGCCATCGATGGTGAAGTTCGCGGCAATGCCGACCGGGATCGACAACGTGCCCACCACGTTCTCGATCATCCGGTCGGCCGTGGCCAGCATGTCCGGATCCGGCGGAACGAGGCTCGAGAGATCGGTGTCGGCGAGCCCGGCGGCGCGGCTCGCGCTCCGCAGGCGATCGCCGGGAGAGAGCTTGTAGAAGCCGGGAAGGCGACTGTTGACGGGCATGGGCGACGGGCTCCTGCGCTCTGCTGCGATGATGAGCGTTAGACCCGCTTTGATCCGCCTTCCTCAATGGCGGGAGCCCATACAGGACCGGCGCCGGACAGTGCCTGTTCCACACAATGTCAGCGCGGCAGCCGCTCGCTCAGCCGATGCAACCGCAGTGCCATGTGGAGCTCCAGCCCACGCTCGGCCTCGCTCCAGTCGGGGCACAGCGCGCCGAGCGAATCGAGGCGCTGCCGCATCGTATTGACGTGAATTCCGAGCATGTCCGCGGCCCGCTGGAGGCTGCGGCCGGTCTCGAAATAGGCGTAGAGGGTCGGCGCCAGCTGGGCCTTGCGGCGGCGGTCGTGATCCAGCAGCGCACCGACCGTCTGCGCGATGAATGCACGCGCGGCCTCCTCGCCCTGGCCGTCGAACAGCAGGCCATAGAGCGAGAGCGTCTTTTCCGGAACGATCCTGCCGCTCTGGCCGAGATTGCGCAGCAGAGCGAGGCCGCGCCTGAGCTTCCTGTATTCGGCCGCGGCGGCGGCGACGTCCGACACTGGCTGCGAGACCACGATGTTGCAGGGCTGGCGGCCGCACTCCTCGAGAGCCGTCGCGATCCTGCGAGCCAACGTCATCCAGTCGTCGCCCGAGGTGACGACGGCGAGGTCGCCGTTGAAGGCGGCGCCGATGGCATGGCGCCCCGAGGCCGCCGCGCGAACGGCTTGCGGCAGATGGGCGGCAAAGCCGTCTTCGCAGCCGACCAGCAGGATCGTCGCTGGCCAGGACAGCGAGACGCCCACCGGCAGGGCGTTGGAGCTCTCCGCGCGGAACGGGTCCGAGCTGCCGCGCAGCAGCGCCGAGACGATGTCGGCGACGTTGCGATAGGTCGCTTCCGCCACCCGTTCCAGCGACAGGAGAACGATGCCGCTGACGAGCGCGGCCCGCTCCAAGGTGCGGATCTCGGAGGAGGACATCGGTTTCGACCGCGCGAAAACCAGCGCACCCAGCCGCACGACCCCGCTCGTGACCGCCGCCACGGTGACGGTCAGGACGGGTGTCGCCTCGAACTGCACGGCGCGGCCGAGCCGGACGCTTTCCCGGATGGCGGACGCCAGGCCGTGGTCCGGCACGGACGGGGGCAGGGCGCCGGCAATGGCAATCTGGCGTTCGTCGAGAATGACCGCGTCGCCGCCGAGCAGCGTCGCCACGCGGCTCCTGAGGTCCTCCAGCGATCCGCCGCGGACGATCAGCTCGGTCAGCCGCTCGTGCGCGACGGCGGCGCTCTCGATGTCATCGGCCTTGGCGCGCAGGGCGACATTGGCTTCCCGCGCCATGCTCAGCGCGCGCTGCGCCTCCTCCAGCAGCCGCGCGTTTTCGATCGCCAGCGCGGCGAAAGTGCCGAGCGACTGCAGGATCGAGATCTCCTGCGGATTGTAGGTGCGCTCGTAGCGGTCGGCGACGAACAGGACGCCGATGATATGCGCTTCGAGCTCGAGCGGAATGCCGAGGATGGAGACCACGCCCTCAGACAGGATCGCCGTGTCGATCTCCGGATCGTGGTGGAAGCCCTTGTCGGACCGGTACTGGCTCGACTGCCAGGGCCGGCGCGTGCGGGCGACGCTGCCGCAGATGCCGACGTCGCGCGGCACGACAATGCTGGCGAAGGCTTCCGACACCACGCCTTCGGTGGCCCGCACGTGGAACGGGCTGCGATCGTCGGGGGCCGCCGAGAGATAGGCGATGTCGCTGCCCGCGAGCTGCCGCGCCCGGCGGATGATCGCCTGCAGGACCTGGTCGGTGTCGCGCACCGCCGAGAGGTCGCGGGCGGTTTCGTTGAGCGCGATCAGCTCCCGCTCGCGCTTCAGCTTGTGCTCGACGCTTTCGCGCAGCCGGACCGCGCGGGCGAGATCGGCTTCCAGCCGGCCTTCGAGCTCCGGGCGGAACGTGCGGATCTCCGTGCCGAGATCATCGAAGGCCGAAGGAGCCGCCCCCTGGTCGAGCAGCTTCAGCAGGCGGGCATAGAATGCCGTGACCTGGTCCAGCGCGGTCTCGGCCGAGGTCAACTCTGGTGCCTGCTGGTCCACACGCATCGCTCCATGCCGCGGCGGTTTGATCGAGTCCGACAGCTAGCGTAAGTCGGCCCATCCAAATCATGGATGATGGGCACATTCAGGCCAGCCAAATATGGATCATATATCCATTACGTGCTGGATACGCCCCGGGCAAATGTGACGCGAAACCACGGTGGACGACATGATGACGCGCTGCGCCCTGGCCTGCGGCCGGTTTCGGACCGGGCTCGCTGCCCGGCCACCGGCCGTCCGGCCGCCCATGGTCCGGTGAACGGGCCGCCCAACTGGGAAGAGGAAACACGATGGGAGATTCCATGACGCAGGACGCCGATGCGCGCGAGGCAACACGACCGCTGGCCGGTGTCGTCGTGCTCGACATCACCCGCGTCGTCGCGGGACCGTTCTGTTCGATGCTGCTCGCCGATCTCGGCGCCACCGTCATCAAGGTCGAGCATCCCGACGATCCCGACTATGCGCGCACCTTCCCGCCGATGGTCGCGGAAGGCGACGAGGCGGGGGAAAGCGCCTTCTTCTCCCAGTTCAACCGCAACAAGCGCGGCATCACCGTGAACCTGAAATCGGCGGACGGAAAGGAGCTGCTGAAGCAGCTCGTCGGCAAGGCCGACATCCTGGTCGAGAACTTCCGCCCCGGCACCATGGACAAGCTCGGGCTCGGCTACGACGTGCTGCGGCTCTGCAATCCTCGCCTGGTCTATACCGCGATCAGCGGCTTCGGTCGCACCGGGCCGAATTCCTCGCGCCCGGCCTTCGACAATACGGGCCAGGCGGTCGGCGGCCTGTGGTCGATGAACGGCTATCCCGACCGCCCGCCGGTGCGGGTCGGCACGATCATCGGCGATCTCGCCGCCTCGCTCTATGCCGCGATCGGGACGCTGGCGGCCCTCCGCGTCGCCGAACGCACGGGCGAAGGCCAGGTGGTCGACGTGTCGCAGCAGGATTCGATCCTGACGCTCACGGAGAACGCCGTCGTCCGCTACACCACCAAGGGCGAGGTGGCCGGTCCGCTGGGCAACGATCACCCCTTTGTCCGGCCCTATGGCCAGTTCGCCTGCAAGGACGGCTACGTCTTCTTCGGCGGCTATACCGACAAGTTCTGGCGGCTGACCTGCGACATGTTCGGCGAGCCGCATCAGGCCGACGACCCCGAGATCGACACGATGGAGAAGCGTTTCGACCCCGAAGTGGCGGAGCGGAAGGTCAAGCCGCTGCTGGAGCGCTGGTTCAGCGCCTATGGCAAGGCCGAGCTCGAGGCGATGGCCGGCGACCGGATTCCGCTGAGCGCGATCAGGACGATCGCCGAAGTGGTCGAGGATCCGCATGTCGCGGCGCGCAAGATGATCGTCGAGATCCCCGTGGCGGGCGAGAGCGTCAGGATGTTCGGGTCGCCGATCAAGCTGTCACAGACGGGCGAGATCCCGCTGGGCAAGGCCCCCCTGCCCGGCGAGCATACGCGGGCGGTGCTGATGGAACTGCTCAAGCTCGACGGCGCGGAGATCCAGCGCCTCATGAACAGCGGAGCGGTGTGAGATGGCGATAGACGTCGAGCGGGACGGGGCGGTCGCGACGATCCGCATCGTGCGTCCGGACAAGCTGAATGCCTTGTCGCTGGCCATGTACGAGGATCTGGGACGCGCCTTTGCCGAGGCTGCGCGGGATGATGGGATCCGGTCGATCGTGCTCGCCGGGGCGGGGGATCGGGCCTTCTGCGTCGGCGCGGACCTGACGGAGTCGATCCCGGCGCTGGCGAGCGACCGGTTCGACATCAGCGCCTGGGACCCGGCCCATCTGAAGAACGTGCCGCTCTACAAGCCGATCGTCTCGGCGATCAGGGGGCTCTGCATCGGCGGCGGCTTCGAGATCATGCTGGCGACCGACATCCGCATCGCTGCGAGCGATGCGGTATTCCAACTGCCGGAGCCGATCCACGGTTTCGTGCCGGCCGGCGGCACGCTGGTCCGCCTCGTGCGCCAGATCGGGCATGCCCATGCGATGGAGATCCTTCTGACCGGGCAGCGCTTCTCGAGCGCCGACATGCTGGCGCGCGGCGTCGTCAACCGCGTCCTGCCGGCGGAGGAGGTCGAGCCGGCCGCGAAGGATCTGGCGGCGCGCATCGCGGCGCTCAGCCCGACCGCCATCCAGACGATCAAGCAGGCCGTGCTGACGCTGCAGGACCTGCCGCTCCGCGAGGCATTCGCGGCCGAGGCCGAACTCGGGCAGCGTACCTTCACCAGCGACGATGCCCGGCGCGGCCTGGCCGCCTTCGCGGCGCGCAACAAGGGCTGAGGCGCGCGACCTGTCAGAAATCCACATCCCCGCGGCGGCGCGGTGTCGGACTTGGACGTTGAGCAAGGCCGGCATCCGGCCGGAGACTGGCGAGAATGCCGGTTCGGCCGGCCAACAAAGTCTTTGGGGAGTGATATGACGCGCTTGAGCAGGAGATCCTTCGGCCTGGTCGCGGCCGGAGCCATGACCGCTGCGCCGTTCGTGGCGAGAGCCCAGTCGCCTGCCATATCGGACGATGTCGTCCGCATCGGCGTGATCGAGGACATGTCCGGCGTCTATGCCGACATCACCGGCATCGGCGCCGTCACGGCCGCCCGGATGGCGATCGACGAGGTCGGTGGCAAGGTGCTCGGCAGGCCGGTCGAGCTCGTCCATGCCGACCATCAGAACAAGCCCGACATCGCGGCGGCGATCGCGCGCCAATGGTTCGACGAAGGCAAGGTCGATGCGATCCTCGACGTCGCCTCCTCCTCGCCCGCCCTGGCGGTCGTCGAGATCGCCAAGGAGAAGGGGAAGATCATCACCCTGTCGTCGCCCGGCTCGACGCGGATCACCAACGAGAATTGCGGCCCCTTCGTCGTACACTGGGCCTACGACACCTACGCCATCGCGCAGAGCACGGCCCAGGCCCTGGCGCGCCAGGGATTCGACAGCTGGTATTTCGTGACGGCGGACTATGCCTTCGGTCACGGGCTGCAGGAGCAGGCGAGCCGGGTCGTCACGGAGAACAAGGGGCGCGTGCTCGGCAGCGTTCGGCTGCCGGTCGGCACGGCGGACTTCGCCTCCGCCCTGCTGATGGCCCAGTCCTCCGGCGCCAAGGTCGTCGCGCTGGCGAATGCCGGCAACGACACCATCAACTCGATCAAGCAGGCCGCGCAGTTCGGCCTGACCCAGGGCGGCCAGAAGCTCGCGACGCTCGGCGGTTTCATCAACGACGTCCACGGACTGGGCCTCGCCGAAGCGCAGGGGCTGACCGTGACGGAAGCGTCCTACTGGGACACGAACGAGGAGACGCGCGCCTGGTCGAAGACCTTCTTCGACAAGGTCAAGGCCATGCCGAACATGCTGCAGACGGGGACATACTCCTCGGTGCGGCACTATCTGAAGGCCGTCGCGGCGGCGAAGACCGACGCGTCCGCCGCGGTGATGGATGCGATGCGCGCGAGCACCGTCGACGACATCTTCTATCGCGGCGGCAGGATCCGGCCGGACGGCCGCATGGTGCACGCCATGAACCTCTACGAGGTCAAGAAGCCGGCGGAATCGAAGGCGCCGTGGGACTACTACAAGCTCCTCGCAACGACGCCCGGCGATCAGGCGTTCCGCCCGATCGAAGCCTCGACCTGCGCCCTGGTGAACAGGCGCTAGGCTGCCCTCTGCGGCACGGCCGGGCGGCGGGCATGCGGCCCGCCGCCCGGCCGGAGAGCTCAGCCCTGGGTGGGCTTCCAGCCGGCCGCCGGGATGGTGTTGACCATCCAGGGAACGCCGAACTTGTCGACCAGCGAGCCGAAGCCGGGCGACCAGAAGGTCTCGTTGAAGGCCATCACCGCCTTGCCGCCGTCGGCGAGCTGGTCGAACCAGCGCTGTGCCTGGGCCTTGTCCTGCGTATGCAGAGTAACGTCGAAGCCGTTCTTCGGCTTGCCGATATTGGGCGCCCAGTCGACGTCCAGGTCCGCGCCCATCAGCGCCTGGTCGCCGACCTCCAGCCAGCAGTGCATCAGCCAGGTCTTGTATTTCTCGTCGGTGATCGGCATGCCCGGAGGCGCGTCGGAATAGGGGATGGCGGCGGTGATCTTGCCGCCAAGCACCTTGGCGTAGAACTCGAACGCCTCGCGGCACTGGCCCTGGAAGCTGAGGCTCGTCACGATTTTCATGGTCGTTTCCCTTCTGAGCGGAGTTCTGCTGCGCGGCATCGGGCCGAACGGCCGGGATGCGCCGGGGCGGCGCCATTCCGGTCATCGGAGGACGTGCCCGGACTGCACGCCGTGCCTGCGGCGCCGGAGCCGGATCCCATCGCCATCCTGCCTCCCAATATTGACGGCATCATGTACGTTGATATCAACGTAATGATCGCTCTGGTGTCAACCCCGGGCATCCCCGCGTCGGCCGGCGCTGTGAGCCCGCGCTGCCGCCGCTCAGGCCGATGTCACCCATGTCCTCGGTACAGTCACGGTCATGCGGCCGGACCGGCGCCCACTCACGCGACAGGGGCGGGAACGGCGCTGGGCGCCGCGCTGCGGTGAGCCCCGGCCGCCCGGCCGATCGGGCCCGGCATGGCCGCCATCAGCTTCTGCGTATAGGGCGCGCGCGGCGCCGCGACGATGGCGGCGGCCGGGCCGTCTTCGACGATCCGGCCGTGATGCATCACGGCGATCCGGTCCGAAACCCAGCGCACGATCTCGATGTCGTGGCCGACGAACATCATCGCGAAGCCGCGCCTGGCCTGCAGGGTCTTCAGCAGGGCGACGACCTGCATCTGCACCGTCGCGTCGAGCGCCGAGACGATCTCGTCGCAGATGAGCAGCTCCGGTTCCGAGAGAAGCGCGCGGGCAATGCAGACGCGCTGGCGCTGCCCGCCGGACAATTGATGGGGATAGCGCGCGAGATGTTCGCCGCCGAGCCCGACATCGGCGAGCGCCGCCTCGATGCGCGCGCGGTCGCCGCCGCCGGAGAGGCCGAGCAGATGCAGCGGCTCGCGCATGGCGGCTTCCACGGAGAGCCTGGGATTGAGGGCGCCGTAAGGGTTCTGGAAAATGATCTGGCACCGGCGGCGGAGAGCGCGGTCGAGCCGGACCGTCCCCGCGATCGGCATGCCGAACAGGGTGACCTCGCCGGCGCCGGGGCGGAGGAGGCCTGCGGCGATGCGGGCGAGCGTCGATTTGCCCGAGCCGGATTCGCCGAGAATGCCCAGCGTCTCCCCTGGCGCGATCGCGAGCGAGACGCCGTCGAGCGACCGGAACGGTCGGCCGAACAGGCGCCGCGCCGGATAGTCGTGGACGAGGCCGTCGATCCGCAGCACCGGTTCGGCGGCGCGCCGGCCCGCGTGGGCAGGCGGCGGCGCCGCCAGCATCCGGCGGGTCGCCACGAGCTGGCGCGTATAGGTCTCGCGCGGCTGGTCGAGCACGGTCGCCGCCGGGCCGTCCTCCACCGCCCGGCCGGCCTGCATGACGACGATGCGGTGCGCCAGGGCGGCGGCCGCGGCCAGGTCGTGGGTGATGAACAGGAGAGCGCTGCCGAGCCTTTGCTGGAGGCTCTTCAGGAGCTTGAGGATCTCGGCTTGGACGGTGGCGTCGAGCGCGCTCGTCGGCTCGTCGGCGATCAAGAGGCGAGGCTCGGCAGCCAGCGCCATGGCCAGCATGACGCGCTGCTGCTGGCCGCCCGACAACTCGTGCGGATAGCGCCGCGCCATGGCCGCGGGATCGGCGAGCTCGACCAGAGCCAGAAGCTGAAGGATCCGCACATGGCGCTGCCGGCGACCGCCGGCGCCGAGCCGCTGCAGGGCCTCGTCGATCTGCCCGGCAATGGTCATGAAGGGATTGAGGCAGCTCATCGGGTCCTGGAAGACCATGCTCATGGCGCGGCCGCGCAACGGCCGCATCGCAGCGTCGTCGCCGGGGCTCAGCGGCCTGCCGTCGAAGCTGAGGCGCGACCTTGCGGCGATGCGCGCGCCGGGCGGCAGCAGCCCCATCACCGCGGCGGCGGTCATGGACTTGCCGGAGCCGGATTCGCCGATCAGCGCCACGGTTTCGCCGGGCGCGACCGACAGCGAGAGGCCCCGCAGCACGGGCCGGCCGGCAATGGCGATGTCGAGGTCGACGATGTCGAGGAGCGGACGCATCAGGCAAGCCTCGGATCGATCAGGCGGTGCAGCATGTCGACGATCGTGTTGATGGCGACCAGTGCGACGGCGATCAGCGTGACGGCGGCGAGGATGATCGGGTAGTCCCGGCCGTGGATGGCGTTGAGCGTCAGACTGCCGAGCCCGGGCAGGGCGAACAGGATCTCCATGGTGAGCGAGCCGGCAACGAGGCCGCCCAGCACCAGGCCCGAGAGCGCCAGCACCACAGGCATGGCGGCCGGCAGCACATGGGCGAAGGCGATGCGCCAGGGCGAGAGGCCCTTGGCCCGGGCCGTGCGCACATGCGGCAGCATCACCGCCTCGCGCAGCTCCTCGCGCAGCGACTTGACGACCTGGCCGGCATTGTCGAGCCCGATCACCAGGACCGGCACCAGCAGCCCGCCGATGACCGGCAGCCAGCCGAGCCAGATCGAGAAGACGAGGATGGCCAGGACGCCGGCGCAGAAGGTCGGAACGGCGATCGACCAGGTGTTGACCCCGTCGATCGCGGCATCGAGCCAGCGCGAGGGCCAGGCGGTCGCCGCGACCGCGAGCAGGAGCGCCAGCGCCACGCCGAAGCAGAAGCTGAGCGTGGCAAGCCACGCCGTGACCGGAAGCGCGGTCGCGAGCATCTCCCCGACCGGGCGGTCGAAGCGGATCGAGCGGCCGAAATCGCCGGCCGCGGCTTGGGCGATCCAGGTCGCGAACTGCGCCGGCAGGGGCCGGTCGAGCCCGAGGCTGTGGCGCATCTCGGCCTGCTGCTCGGCCGTCAGTCCGCCTTCGAGGCCGAGCACGTCGACGACGTCGCCCGGCATCACCCGGCAGAGAAGGAAGGTCAGCATCACGATGAAGGCGGCCTGGGCAAGGCCCCTGAGGAGGCTGGCGAGGACGGCGAAGGTGCGCGTCATGACGATCTCCTCTCAGGCCGTGAGCCGCGGCCGGCCGGCACCGGCCGGTTCCGCATCGTCGATCGCGGCAGGGCCGCGCGTTTCGTCGCGGACCGGATCGAGGCGCCGCCGCAGATGAGTGCCGATGACAGACAGGCTCAGCGTCAGCAGGACCAGCGCGACGAGCGGCGCGAGGATGGCGTGGGGCGCGCGTTCGACGAAGCGGCTCGCATCGGCGATCATCCGGCCCCAGGTCGGCGCGTCGGGCGACGAGCCGATGCCGAGAAAGCTGAGCACCGATTCGGTGACGATGCAGCGCGGCAGGATGATCGCCGCCTGGGTGACCAGCGCGCCGGCGATGTTGGGCAGGATGTGCCGCCGGAGGATGTGCAGCCGGCCGCCGGAGAAGCTCGTCGCTGCCTGGACGTAGTCGCGGGCCGCCTCGCGCAGATAGGTCGCGCGCGTCACATAGGCGACGAGCGGCGTGAACGAAATGCCGAGCGCAAGGACCAGGGGACCGGGACCGCTGCCGAGGCCGACGATCAGCAGCAGCGCGAGCAGGGTGCCGGGAAGGGCGCGCACGAGGTCGATCGCCGCGAACAGGACCATGGCCGGCCAGCGCCCGAAGGCGAGCGCCAGGAGGCCGAGCCCCGCGCCGATGGCGAAGGCGATCGCCGTGCCGGCGGCCGAAATGCCGAGTGTCGCGCGTGCGCCGTGGAGCAGACGGGCGAAGACGTCGCGGCCGAGATGGTCGGTGCCGAGCGGAAATTCCACGCTCGGGCCCTTGTTGATCGCCAGCAGGTCCTGGTCGAGCGGCGAGGTTCCGGTGAGCCATGGCGCGGCGAGGCCGGCCAGAACCGCCAGCGCCACGACGGCGCCCGCGAGGACGAGGCCGGCCGGCCAGCGGCGGTGCGGCATCGATCGTGGAAAGCCTGCCGCGGCTGAAACCGGGATGGCCATGGCCGCCGTCTCCCCAGGCTCTCAGGCGTCGATCGTGGCGTGAGCGATGCCGCCGCTCGCCCAGTGGCAGGCCCAGGTGAAGCCGGGGTCATAGCCGTTCACGCCCTTGCGGATGGCGATGAGGCTCGGCGCATGCCCGATCACGTAGAAATAGCCCCTGCCGGTGATCCGCTCGGAGGCCTCGAGATAGGTCGCCTTGCGCGCGGCAATGTCGGGCTGCTTCACCGCCTCGTTGATCAGGCGATCGAGCTCGGCGTCCTGGATGCCGCCCCAGAGGACCGGGTTCGGGCCGTCGCTCATCAGGCGGACATAACGCAGATAGATGTCGGAGCGCGGGCCCGACGCCATGGCGTTCATGTCCCAGTCGTACTGGCCGAGACGCTTCTGCGCGCCGATATCGTCGAGCGCGACATGGTTCACCTTGAAGCCGAGCTTGCGCACCATCTGCACGACGACCTGCGCATAGGCCTCCTGCCAGGAGACGAACTCGATCGTGTGCTCGGCCGGCCTGACGCCGGCCTCGGCGAGCAGCTTTTTCGCCTGGTCGAGGTCCGGCTTGGCGAAGGCGTCGGCCGCGTGGCTCGCCGCGTCGAAATAGACATTGCCGGGCGCGACGATCTGGTTGGTGACGACACCCTTGTCGCCGCCGACGAACCGCATGAAGGCGGCTTTGTCGATGGCGAGGGCGAGAGCGCGGCGGACGCGCTCGTCGTCGAAGGGCTTGCGCGGCCTGCGGTTGTTGAAGGCTACGAAATACCAGGTCGTGTCCTTCAGGCCGGACACGGTGGCTGCGCCCGCCTTTTCCAGCGTCTCGGCGGCGTCGCGCTCGACGCTGATGATGTGCACGTCGCCGGCGCGCAGGGCGAGGCTCTTGTCGATGCCGTCGCGCAGGTCGAACTCGACCGCTTCGAGCCGGGGCGCACCGCTCTTCCAGTATTGCGCGAAGGCCGGCGTGAGCAGCTTCACCTTGGGCTGCCAGGCGCCGAAGGTGAACGGGCCGGTGCCGATCGGCGTCTTGATCGTCTCGTCCCAGCCCTCGGATTTCGGCGACAGGATCCAGAGCTCCGACAGGAGGCTGAGGAACGGCGAATAGGGTTCCTCGAGGGTGATGGCGAGGGTGGTCGGGTCGGCCGTCTCGAGCCTGGCGACACGCTTCATCGCCGAGACGAGCCAGCCGCCCTTCACCTTGGTCTTGACCCGCTCGAAATTGGCCGCGACATCGGCGACCGTCATGACGTCGCCGTTATGGAACCTGACGTCCGGCCGCAGCTTGAAGCGATAGGTAAGGCCATCCGGCGAGACCTCGAAGCTTTCGGCGAGGAACGGCTCGACCGAGCCGTCGGCGGCGATCGAGGTCAGCGTCTCCACATAGCACTGCTGCACGGCGATGCTGCCGGTATGGCGATGCGGATCGGAGGTGTCGAGGCCGAGGGTGGCATATTTCAGGACGCCCTTGCGGACGCTCTGGCCGAAGGCTTCGTCCGGCAGGACGGCGAGCGCGGCGGCAAGGCCGGCGCCGCCGAAAAGGACTTTGCGGCGATCGGGGCCGCGATCATGGCTGAAACGGATCATGGCTGGACATCCGGTCGTTGGCGATGACGGTCAGGGGCGAGGCTGCAGGGGCCGGCCGTCGAGGCCGGGCGCTTCCTGTCGGAGGAAGGCGAGAAGGGTCGGGGCGAGGTCGATCGCCGATGTCGGCTCGGCGATCGTGCCGCCGGCGGCAAAGCCCGGACCGTCCAGGATCAGCACCGGCGACTGCTCGTAGCGGCCGAGCCCGCCATGCTGGCCGCAGCCGAGCCGGTCGGGTTTGCCGCCCGCCGGCTTGGCCGCGAGGCTGAGACCGGGAACGCCGTAGGCATTGACCGCCTCGTCGTCGGCCGCCATCGCCACCGCGAAGGCGAGCCCGTCGTCGGCAGGGATGCCGAAGGCATTGAAATCATCGCGTGCGATCAGGCGTCCGACCCAGGGACGGCCTGCGAGGTAGGCGCCGAGCGGCGCGGCCAGATGCGCCTGGCGCGGGTCGACATAGATCAGCGCGGCGGTGCCGTTCGGCGCGACCACGATATCGGTCGAGCCGGGCGCCGCCTTCAGGCCGGCGGCGACCAGCTCGGCGTCGATGTCGACGACATCCGAGACGGTCTGGTGGCCGTGGTCGGAACCGACCAGCAGCAGGATGTCATCGCCGCGCCTGCGGGCCGCGTCGACGGCATCGACCACCGCGCCGGCATGGGCGTCGGCGCGGCGCAGCGCTTCGTGGTGCTGGGGCGAGCCGAGCGGGTGGTCGTGCTGCGTCGTGTCGGGATGGCCGAGCCAGGCGAGCGCCAGTGCCGGCCGGTCCATTGCGACCGCCTCTTTCGTGAAGCGGGCGACCAGGGCGGCATCGCCGTCGAGGTCACCGGCAATGGCAAGCGCCCGCTCGCCAGCGAGGGGCGCGCGGCCCGGGCCGAAGCTGCCGGCACGGTGATAGACATGCCCGAAGCCCAGGGGATCGTGCAGATAGGCAGCGCCGGGCGAGACATTGTTGTAGACGGCGACGCCTCCGGCCGGCGCGAGGCGCTCGGCGAGCGTCGGCATGGCCAGAGCCCGGCCGGTGAGGCGCTGCTTCTCGGCGATGAAGTCGGGCTTGCCGGCGTCGAACAGCGCGAGCGCGCCGTCGTTCGGCAGGCAGATCGTATTGCCGGCAAGGCCGTGGCGGGCGGGCCGGCAGCCGGTCGCGACGCTCGACGAGACGACACGCGTGACCGAGGGAAAGACCGAGCGGTGCTCGGCGCACCAGGTCGCGCGCCGGCGCAGGGCCGAAAGGCGCGGCATCCGCTCCGGCGTGACGAAATCCCGGCGCAACCCATCGAGGATGAGGACGACGGCGCGGCGCTTCTCCGTCATGGCTCAGGCTTCCGTCTCGCGCGTGCCGTTCAGCACGAAATCGAAGATGTCGTAGTTGTGGAGTTGCTCCGTCGCGGCCTTGCGCCGGTAGGCCGCGGTGAGGGGATGCGAGACGAGGAAGGGCACGTTCCGCTCCGCCAGGCTGCCGTGGGAGCGCAGCCGCGTGCCGGCAAGCTCGGCCAGGGCATGCGCGCCGTCATGGGTGCCGAGCGCCACGCCCTTGCCGGCGATGACGGCGACGTCGCCTTCCCGCTCCATCGGCTGGTCGAAGCGCCGGCACATGTCCTCGCGCAGGAGAGCGAGCTCGACGCCGGGGATCCGGCTGAGGAAGTCCCTGACCTCGGCATGGTCGAGATCGCCGAGGACATGGATGCGCACGAAGCCGCCGAGCGCGCCGTGATGGCGCACGAACGGATCGGTGATCGGGCAGATCACCCGGGTTTGTCCGGCGCCGTAACGCGCATCGAGCCGGTCGCCGAGATAGAGGATGTTGGGCGAGCCGTCGACGAGCGACAGATCGGTCATGCCATGATCGGCGACGATGCCGACCATGGCGCCGGCGTCCAGCAGCGCGCCGACCCGGCGGTCGACGGCGCGGATGAAGGCATCGCTGTCCGGCGCACCCGGTGCGTGGGCATGCTGGACGAAATCCGACAGCGAGAGATAGAGCACCTCGGCCCGGCCGCTGCTCAGCAGGCGAAGCCCGGCATCGAGGACGAACAGCGAGAGCTCCGGCGAATACTGGTCGGGAACGGGCTCGCCGGCCTGGGCCTCCTCGCCGGCAATGCCGTGTTCGGCCAGCGTGCAGGCCGACGCCTTCTCGGCGGAAAAGGCGATGCCTCGGCCACCGTCGCCGACAAGCCCGACGGCCAGCGCCTTGCGCAGCTTGTCCTTGGCCGTGACCGCGGCGACCTTCACGCCGGCCTCGGAGAGGCCTGCGAGGATCGTCGGCGCGCCGAGGGGGCCGGCATCGGTCATCATGACCTCTTCGCCGGTCGCGCGGTCGTACCAGTAGTTGCCGGAAATGCCGTGGACGCGCGGCGGCGCGCCGCAGACGATCGAGACATTGTTCGGATTGGTGAAGCTCGGCATCGCCGAATGCGCACTGGCATAGAGCCCATGCTGTGCCATGGCGGAGAGGTTCGGCGACAGCCCTCTTGTCGTGGCGTCTGCAAGATAGGATGGGTCCATTCCATCGTAGCAGATCACGACAGCTGGTTTATTTGGCAGATGATATTCGCGATCGTTGATATAGATCAGATCGTTCGACAATTTAGCTCTCGCTTTATTCAGCATTGAGAGCTGTATCGACGTATTTACGACGAAATGAAAGCGATTTATATTCGGGTAAATTTGAGTTCAGGTCAAATTCAATGTCTCAAATACCTTCACTCCGCGCCCTCGCGACTCTCGAAGCGGTCGTGCGCACCGGCAACATCGTCGCAGCCGCGGATGACCTGTGTGTGACACCCGGCGCGATCAGCAAGCAGCTCGGCCAGCTGCAGGAGGCGATCGACGCTCCCCTGTTCGAAAAGGGGCACCGCCTCCGGCCGACCCCGCTCGCGCGCGAGCTTGCCCTGGCGGTCGGGGCCGGGCTGCAGCAGATCCGCCAGGGCTGGGAGGCGGCATCGCGTGAGGGCCGGCAGCGGGTCGTCACCCTGGCCGCCAACACGACGCTCTCGGTGCACCGGCTCATGCCGCGGCTGGTCGAGGCCCAGGTCGCGGCGGACGGCCCCGCCATCCGGGTCTCGGCGCTGCACACCACGGATGACTGGCAGGGCGCGCAGTTCGACGTCGGCGTGCTGCGCACCGCCTGGAAACCCGAAGGCTGGCAGCACCGCGCGGTCGGCGTCGAGCGGTTGACCCTGCTCGCGGCGCCGGAGCGCGCCAGGGCGCTGCAGCTCGCCGGGCCGGAGGCAATCGCGGGCGAGGCCGTCATCGTCGCCGACACCCGCAGCGGCGAGTTCGAAGGCTGGGTCGAGGCCACCAGGACCCGGCGGCCGCTCGCCGTCCGCGCCGTACCGCATTTCTACCTCGCGGTGCAGGCGGCGCTGGCCGGGAAGGGGTGCATCGTCGGGCCGCCGTCGGTGCTCGCCGACCTCATCGATCAGGGACGGCTCGTCGCACCCTTTCCGCACATGACGTCGATCGGCGCGACCTTGACCGCCGTCTTCGATCCCGACCGCTGCAAGGCGGCCTTTGTCGACAAGCTGCTGGCGGCGCTGTTCCAGGATTTCTAGGCGGCGGGGCGGCGGCGCGATCCGCGCTGCCACGGAACTTTGCAATCCGCCCTGGCGTTCCGGCAAACACACGATCATTGCGTGCGCAACAGGCCGTGCAGGCAGGTCACGCCGGCGGGCCCTGGATTCGACCCGCGGGCCATCCGCCCGTATCCGAGCGTCCTGCGGCCCGGCGCCGGTCGATGCCGAAACGAAGGTTCAGATCCATGACAGTCCTCGGTGCCGCGGAATTCCTGGGGCTTTTCCGGCGCGGCGCGATCTCCGCCGAAGGCCATGTGAACGACCTGCTCGGCCGCATATCGGAGAACCAGGAGCTGAATGTCTTTACCTGGTTCGCGCCCTCGCAGGTCCTCGAGGCCGCGCGGGCCGCCGATGCGCGCCGCGCCAGGGGCGAGCCGCTCGGCCGGCTCGCCGGGTTGCCGCTGATCGTCAAGGACAACATCAACACGGTCGGGTTTCCGACCTCGGCAGGAACGCGCGCGCTCAAGGCGTTCCACCCCTCCGTCAACGCGCCCGTCTGGCAGCGGCTCGCCGACGAGGGCGCGCTCCTGCTCGGCAAGGCGAACATGCACGAACTGGCGGCGGGCAGCACATCGAGCAATCCGGTGTTCGGCGTCGTCCGCAACCCGCATGCCCGCGCGCACATTCCCGGCGGCTCCAGCGGCGGCACGGCGGCGGCCATTGCGGCGGGCCTGGCGCCGGCCGGTCTTGGAACCGACACGGTCGGCTCCGTGCGCGCGCCCTCATGCTTCTGCGGCATTGCCGGGCTGAGACCGACCACCGCGGAGACCAGAGCCTATTCGCCGGAAGGCGTCGTGCCGTTGACGCGGCTGTTCGACACCATCGGGCCGATGGCGGCGAGCGTGGCGGATCTCGTCCCGCTGCATGAGGTCATCACCGGCGCGACCGTGCCTTCTCTTGCCCCTGCCGGCCTGCGCATCGGCCTGTCGATGGAGCCTTTCTGGACGGATCTCGATCCGCAGGTCGAGCGCGTCGTCCGTGCGGCACGCGATCAGCTTGCTGCCGCTGGAATGCGGTTCGTGCCGCTCGACCTCGGCGATCTGGTGGCGCGCGCCACCGCACTTCACGGGAAGATCCTAGGTGTTTAGTCCCAGCATGTCATGGCCTGGCCGACGGCTGAACAGCTCTGGCTTTTCGGTGCTGATTTGCTTGATGGCCTCAAGCGGGGTCCTGAACCGCAGCGCCTTGAGCTGCTTGGCGTAATTGTAGGCCAGCAGCCAGTCCCGGACGTGGCGCCTCAGGTCGTTGATCGAGGCGTAGTGGAAGGTGCGGACGGTGGCGTCCTTGATGGTTCGGACCATTCGTTCCGCCTGGCCGTTGGTCCACGGATGATAGGGCTTGGTGAGCCTGTGCGCGATGCTGTTCTCGGCGCAGGCTCTTCCGAAGGCGTGAGCGAGGAAGCCGCCCTCGGCCCTCTTGTCGTGCTGGACGAACTGAACGCCGTTATCCGTCAGCACCGTGTGGACCTTGTAGGGAACGGCCCTGACCAGCGCCTTGAGGAAGCCCGCCGCTACGAGCTTTGTCGCCTTCCGGTAGATCCTGGCGAAGACCAATTTGGAGGTCCGGTCCACGGCCACGAACAGACAGGCCTTGCCGCCTTCATAGCGCAGCTCGGCGATGTCGATGTGGAAGTAGCCGATCTCGTAGGCCTTGAACCGCTTCGGTTTTTCGCGATCGGCCTTCGGCAGGCGAGAGATTCCGTGACGCTGAAGGCAGCGATGCAGCGACGAGCGCGTCAGATGCGGGATGACGTCCTTCAGCGCGACGAAGACGTCGTCCAGCGGCAGGCGGGCCTGCACACGCAGAGCGACGATCGCGGCCTCCTCGATGGCAGAGAGAACGGAACTGTGGCTTTCCTTCGGACCCATCGGCTCATCTTCGACCGTCTGCCGGGACCGCCACTTCCTCACGGTCTTCTCGTTGATCCCGAAGCGCCGCGCGAGCTCCGCGGCCGAAGCTTGCGATCGCTGTAGCTCCGTTCGAACGGCGTGCGTGGTCGTGGCGCTCCCGTGAAGAACCTGGCCCATAGCGCGTCCCTCTCTGATGACGATAACGATACGCCATCACACCGTGGGACTAAACACCTAGGCCTTGGCGCGGCGGCCGATATCGCCGATTTTCTCACACGTCAGCGGGCGCCCGTTTCGCTGGAGGCGGTCATTGCCGGCATCGCCAGCCAGGATGTGCGCACCCGCCTGGAGGCCGAGCCGGCCGGCGGTTTCGACCCGGCCGAAGTCAGGGCCGAGCTTCGCAGGCTGAGGCAGGAGTTCGGCGCGCAGCTGCGCGGCGCGGGGGTTGCGGCGATCATGTATCCAACGACGCCGATCCTGCCGCCGCTGATCCGCCCCGAAGGCGACCGAGCCGACGACACCATGGTCTTCAACGGCCGCGAGGTGAGCAGCGCCTTCACGCCGGTGCGGCATTCGCGCTATGCGGCCGGGCTTGGAATTCCCGCGCTGACTATTCCCGCCGGCAGGACGGCCTCGCTCCTGCCGGCGGGCCTGGAATTCGCCGCTCCGGCCCATGACGATTCCCTCCTGCTCGGCGTGGGGCTTGCGGCCGAGGCAGCGCTGGGCTGACCCGCCCGGCTCGACCGAGATCGCGGCGGGAGGCCGCTGTGCCGAACGAACCGGGCGCCGGTGAACCGGCCGCTGGCGGGCGCCGGCTTCACGACGGGCGGCGGCGCACGGCGGGAGGAAGCTGGCCGTCGATGGCGGCCAGCGAGCTGAAACGGGCGTTGCGGATATGCTTGCGCATGGCGTCTTCCGCCGCGTCGGGATTGCGCGCGTGCAGCGCGCTCATGATGTCCCGGTGCTCGTTGAGCGCCGCCTGGGCGCGTCCGGGGCGCGTGCTCGAACGAAGGCGGTGGATGCGCAGCTGGTAATAGACCTCGTCCAGCAGCAGGCGCTCGATCCGCTCGCAGCGTGCGCCGCGGACGATCGCGAAATGAAAATCGTCGTCGGTCGAGCGCTGGAGATAGGCCTCGCCGGCGGCGAGGGCCGGCTGGGCGGCATGATGCGTCAGCAATGCGTCGAGGTCGTCCAGCTCGCTCATGGTCATGTGCTCGGCGGCGAGCCGGGCGGCCATGCCTTCCAGAGCCTCGCGGACGAAGAACAGCTGTTCGAGATCCTCGCGCGCGAAGGCGATGACGCGAACGCCGATCCGGGGCGTGCGCATGACGAGCCGCCCTTCGAGGCGTCCGAGTGCCTCGCGCAGCGGGCCGCGGCTGATCCCGAGCTGGCGCGCCAGCTCGGATTCCGACAGGCGCTGGCCGGGCTCGAACTCGCCCGACGTGATCGCCTCGACCAGCTTGCCGAAGGCTTCGTTGGCCAGAGAAGTCCCTGAGATCGGGTTCAAAACGGTCATTCCAGCGATCCTGCCATGTGCCGTGAGTTGGCACCTTGTATCAATTTGCCCGGCGCTGCGATGCTTGACGACTGTTGACAGTATGAATGTCGCGGGCATCCCGATCACCCGATAATTTCCCGAAAAGCCGTCATGTGTCAAATGAACGCAGCAGGATTGGGGTCCCTTTTTGCATGAAAAGCCGGATGGCCCGGCTGTTTCTCGTACGTCAGCCCGGGATGGTGATGAGTCTTCAGTCAACTGTTGACAGTTTACTGAAGCGCGATACAGTTTCGGCCCAACAAGCTCCCTGACGCCGGGGCTCGACGACGGCCGTCGGGCCCGCAGGAAGGACGACACATGCGTTCCACCGACAGACTCAAATCGCTGATGGCCCGACGCGCGGCGGTGACCGTTCCCGGCGCCGCCAACGCCATGTTCGCGCGGGTCATCGAGGACCTCGGTTTCGAGGCCGCCTATGTCACGGGCGCCGGTGTCGCCAACATGTATCTCGGGGCGCCGGATATCGGCCTGACCACCATGTCGGAAGTCGCCGAGACCGTCACCGCGATCGCCGACGCCGTCTCGCTGCCGATCATCGTCGACGCCGATACCGGCTTCGGCAATGCGGTGAACATGGTGCGCACGGTCCGTTCCTTCGAGCGGGCGGGCGCCGCCGGCATCCAGATCGAGGACCAGGTCTTCCCGAAGAAGTGCGGCCACTTCAATGGCAAGGACGTCATTCCGCTCGACGAGATGGTGCAGAAGGTCAAGGCCGCGGCCGATGCCCGCCACGACCAGAACCTGCAGATCATCGCGCGCACCGATGCCGCCGCGGTCGAGGGAATGGACCGGGCGATCGAACGGGCCCGCGCCTATGTCGAGGCGGGCGCCGACGTCACCTTCGTCGAGGCGCCGACCAGCGTCGAGCAGCTCGCCCGCATCCCGCGCGAGCTCGGCGTGCCGCAGGTCGCCAATATCGTGTTCGGCGGGCGCACCCCGGATCCGGGCCGCGAGAAGCTGGCGGAGATGGGCTTCTCGATCGTGCTCTATGCCAATGCCGCCCTTCAGGCCGCGCTCAAGGCCTCCTACGAGGTGCTCGGCGCGCTCAAGAGCGAAGGGTCGCTGCAGTCGGTGGCGCACCGCCTGGCCTCGTTCGAGGAGCGCCAGCGGGCGGTCGCCAAGGATGAATGGGATGCGCGCGAGGCGCGCTATCGCGCCGGAGCCTGAGAGGAGGGGCGGATGAGCAAGCCGTGGGACGGGATCATCTCCGAAGAAGAGCAGCGGGCCTACAACGCCGCCGGTTTCGGCCGCGCCACGGGCCTCGGCAAGCGGCCCGCACTGCTCATCATCGACGTGCAGTATCGCACCACCGGCACCGTGCCGAAGCCGTTCTGGGAAGCGATCGAGGAATATCCGACCTCGTGCGGTGATGTCGCCTGGCGGGCGGTCGGACACATCGCGGAACTGCTCGCCGTGTTCCGCGAGCGCCAGTGGCCGGTGCT
This sequence comes from bacterium YEK0313, assembly GCA_000751295.2. Taxonomy (NCBI): domain Bacteria; species bacterium YEK0313. The sequence continues at coordinate 5,400,311 of CCMO02000001.1, read as the reverse complement.
CTATCCCTATGTGGCTCCCAAGCAGTCCTTCGATTTCGGCCGTCTCTCCGACAAGGTGCCGGCCATCATGGGCGTGGCCGCCAAGGGCTACGAGTTCGTCGCCGAGATCGCGCCGGCGGAGCACGACATCCTGCTGCCGAAGAAGCACCCGAGCGCCTTCTTCGGAACGCCCCTTGCGAGCTACCTGATCAATGCCGGCGCCGACACGCTCGTCGTCACCGGGTGCAGCACCAGCGGCTGCGTGCGCGGCAGCGTGGTCGACGCCTTCGCCTACAATTTCCGCGTCCTGGTTCCCCAGGACGCGGTCTACGACCGCTCGGCTACCTCGCACGCCGTGAACCTGTTCGACATGGCGTCGAAATACGCCGACGTGATGCCGACCGTCGACGCCGTCGCGGCGCTGCGCGCGATCGACCAGCCCGGCCCGCGGCGCTGACCTGCCGCGCCTCGCGGGCGGCGGGAGCGTCGACCAAGCAAGAGACAACGAGACCAGAGGAGATCGAGATGGGGACCTGGATGGACGCGATGTCGCGGCGCCGGCTGCTGGCCGGCCTGGCGGGACTGGGAGGCGCGACGGCGCTGGGGCTCGGCCGCGCCGGGGCGCAGGGCCAGGAGCCGCTGCGTTTCGGTCTCGCCATGCCCCTGTCGGGCGGCCAGGCGCTCTACGGCCAGGATCAGGTGAAGGCCGCCGAATGGGCCGTCGCCGCGATCAACGCGGCCGGCGGCGTCAACGGCCGCAAGCTCGAGATGATCCTGCTCGACACGCGGGCCGACCCGCAGGTCGGCATCCAGTCGGTCAACCGCCTCGTCTCGGTCGAAAAGGTGCCGGTCTTCGTCAGCGCCTGGTCGGCCGTCGTCAAGGCGGTCGCACCGATCGCCAACGACAGCAAGGTGGTCCAGCTCTCGGTCGGCGCCAACTCGGCCGACATCGCCAGGCTCGGCGACTATACCTACACGACCTTTCCCCTCGCCGACGTCGACATCACGGCCCTCGCCAATTATTCCGCCACGCGCCTCGGCAAGAAGCGCGCGGCGGTCCTCTACATCAACAACGAGACCGGCGTCGTCGCCGCCCAGATCTACCGGGACGTCTTCACCAGGTCCGGCGGACAGGTCGTCGCCTACGAGGCCTATGATCCGAAGGCGTCCGACTGGACCGGTTCGCTGCTCAAGGTGCGCGTCGCCAATCCCGACATCGTGCACATCCAGGGGCTGGTCGCGGACACGCCGCAGGTGATCGCCCAGATGCGCCAGCTCGGCCTCACCATGCCGGTCTCCTCCTATTCCGCCGTCTACAACCCCAAGCTGATCGAACAGCTCGGCAGGGCTTCGGAAGGCGTCATCGCCACCTCGCTGGCCCCGGGCATCGAGGTTCCCGCGGTGAAGGACTATGTCGAGCGCTGGCGCAAGGAGGTCGGTCGCGAGCCGAACGGCCTGCCCTACACCCAGTATCTCTACGACGCGCCCTACATCGTCGCCCAGGTGTTCAAGTCGCTCGACGACAAGAAGGTGGCGATCACCGGCGAGAGCTTCCGGCAGGAGATGGTCGGGCTCAGGACCTTCGACCTGCCGCTGACGGGCCGCCTCGTGATGAACGAGAACCACACGGTCAGCAAGCCGGTCTTCCTGATGGAAGTGAAGGGCGGGGCCTGGAGCCAGCTCGCCATCGTCAACTGATCATCTGACGAGGCCGGCGGCGTCGCGCGGCCGGCCTCCGCGGAGCCTGTCATGCTGTCCTTCGACATCATCGCGCAGATCCTTTGGACGTCGATCGCCACGTCGAGCTATTTCGTGCTGTTCGCGCTGGCGTTCGCCCTGGTCCTCAAGGTCAATCGCGTCTTCAATTTCGCTCAGGCCGCGATGATGATCGCGAGCTTCTACGCCGCCTATTCGGCGGTGGCGCTGGGCGGCGCCCCGGGCTGGCTCGGCTTTGTCGCGGCGCTGGCCGCCAGCCTCGCCATGGCGCTCGCCATCGAGGTGCTCGGCTTCCGCATGCTGCGTCGGCGGCGCGCGGCACAGATGTTCATCTTCATCTTCACGCTGATCGTCTCCGAGCTGGTCGCCTATCTCGCCATGCTGGTGTTCGGCACCTGGCCGTCGACCATCTTCGCCTCGCTGTTCTGGCCGGTGACCCTGGTCGGCAATGTCGCGGTCAGTGCCTGGGACGTGCCGGCCGTGGCCGTGCTCGCGGCGGCGGTGGCGGTGCTGTTCGGCTTCCTGCGCTTTGCCCGCACCGGGCAGTTCATGGTCGCGGTCGCCGACAATCCGGATCTCGCCGAGCTCTACGGCATCGCCAAGGAGCGGATCTATCTCGCCACCATGATGGTGGCCGCGGTGCTCGTGGCGATCGGCATGTTCCTGTACGGGACGCGCGCCCAGGTGCAGCCGACCACCGCGATCGACCTGATGCTGTTCGCCATCGCCGCGACGATCATCGGCGGCATCGGCAATCTCTGGGGAGCGGCGATCGCCGCGATGGTGCTCGGCATCATCCAGAATGCCAGCGTGCTGTTCATCCCGTCGGAATGGCAGGGCTTCCTGCTCTACGTCTTCCTGTTCTTCGCCATCGTTTTCCTGCCGAACGGCATCAGACTGCCGGCGCGCCGGCGGCTGGTCCGCAAGGCGGCGGCCCCGGATCTCGCGCCGGCCGGCACCAAGGAGGCCTGACCGTGGAATATCTGTTCACGATCGTCATCCTCGTCGGCCTCTACGTGATCCTGGCGGCGAGCTTCAATCTCATCATCGGCTATGGCGGCCTGATCTCCATCGCCCACCCGATCTTCTACGCCATCGGCGCCTATGCCTCGGCGATCCTCGCCCGCGACTTCGGCTGGCCGATCTATGCCGCCATGCTGGCCGGCGCCCTGGTCGCGGTGGCCGCTTCCATCCTGGTGGCGCTGCCCTCGCTGCGGGTCTCGGGCGACTATCTGCTGATCGCCAGCATCGGCTTCCAGCTCGGCCTGATCGAGATCCTGAAGAACGTCTCCTGGACCGGCGGCGCCGGAGGCCTGACCAACATCCCCGCCGCCATGGCTTCGCCGGAGGGGCGCATCGTCTATGTCGGCCTGGTGGTCGCCGTCGCGGCCCTGGCAGTCCTGCTGGTGCGTTCGATCGCCCATGGCCCCTACGGCCGGGCGATGAGCGCCATGCGCGACGACGAGCTTGCCTTCGCCGCGCTCGGCCGCAACGCGGTCGCCCTCAAGGTCGCCACCTTCGCGCTCGGCTCGGGCCTGGCAGGTTTTGCCGGCGCGCTCTACGCCCACTATTTCCGCTATCTCGCTCCCGAACAGTTCGAGATCCTGCAGTCCTCGGCGATCCTCACCATGGTGGTGGTCGGCGGCATCCGCACCACCTGGGGCCCGGTGGTCGGCGCGGTGCTGCTGCAGGCGCTGCCGCAGGCGATCACCTTCATGGACCTGCCGCCGAGCCTGCTTGGCCCGATGCAGGGGCTGCTGTTCACCGGCCTGGTCCTGGTCTTCATGTTCGTCCGGCCGCAAGGGCTGATCGCCGCCGGGGAGGTCTGGAACGCCGCGCGCAAGGAAACCAAGCATGTCGCCGGTTCTTGAGATCAAGGGGCTCAACAAGAGCTTCGACGGCATCGTCGTCGCCGACGACATCGATCTGACGCTGCGCGCCGGCCGGGTCGTCGGACTGATCGGGCCGAACGGCGCGGGCAAGACCTCGCTGTTCAACCTGATATCCGGCGTGTTCCGGCCGGATGCAGGGTCCATCCGCCTGGATGGCCGGCCGCTCGATCGCTGCAAGACCTATCAGCGGGCGCGCCTCGGCCTGAGCCGGACCTGGCAGAACCTCAGGCTGTTCCCGTCGCTGACGGTGCTGGACAATCTGATGGTGGCGCCCCGTGCCTATGCCGGCGAGAGCCTGATGCGGCTGGTCTTCACCCCCGGCGCGGTCCGCCGCGCCGAGGCCGCCGATCGGGCCAAGGCACTGGAGGTGCTGGAGCGTGCGGGGCTTTCCAGCGTCGCCCTGACGCCGGCGGCCGACCTGACCTTCGGCCAGCAGAAGCTCGTCGGAGTGGCGCGGGCCCTGATGAACGACGCGCGCTGCCTGCTGCTCGACGAGCCGATGGCGGGCGTCGAAGGCCAGGCCTACCAGACCATCCAGAAAGTGGTGCGGGAACTCGCCGAGAGCGGCACCGCCGTCTGCGTGGTCGAACACAACGTGGCCTTCATCCGCGACCTCTGCGACGAGGGCGTGTTCATGTTCGCCGGCAAGATCCTGGCGCGCGGCCCCGTCGAGCAGCTGATCGCCGACCCGCGCCTCACCGAACTCTATTTCGGAACGTGACGCGATGCTGGAAATCGACCATGTCACCGCCGGTTACGGCACGCTGACCGCGCTGCGCGACATCTCCGTCGCGCTGGAGCCCGGCGCCAGGCTGGGCGTCTTCGGACACAACGGCGCCGGCAAGACCACCCTGCTGCGCTGCATCGTCGGCGCCCACGCGGCCTCGGCCGGCTCGGTGCGGTTCAACGGCGAGCCGATTCCGCCGGGCAGGGTGCCGGAGACCGTCCGCCGCGGCCTCGCCTTCGTGCCGCAGGGGCACAACGTGTTCCCCAACCTGTCGGTCGAGCGCAACCTGCGCGTCTCCGGCCTGCTGTTCGATCAGAGCTTCATCAAGGAAGTGCTCAAGGTCTTTCCGGTGCTCGAGGAACGCCGCGCCCAGCGCGCCGGCTCCATGTCGGGCGGCGAGCAGCAGATGCTGGCGCTGGGCATGGCGCTGATGACGCAGCCGAAATGGCTGCTGCTCGACGAGCCTTCGACCGGGCTCGCCCCGGTCATCGTGCGCAATGTCATGGCCCAGATGCGCAAGGTCAACGAGTCCTTCGGCACCGGCCTGATCGTCGTCGAGCAGAACGTACCGGCCACCCTGAAACTGGTCGACCAGGCGCTGATCCTGAAATCGGGCAAGGCGGTGTTCCAGGGCGAGGCGGGCGAACTCTCGGCCAAGCCCGACCTGTGGGAATGGTTCTGATGGCACGCGACCTCGCTCACGAGCGCCGATCCTCGGCCGAAGCCTTCCGGGCGCTCGCCGCCTGGGCCGCTGCGGCTGCCCGGCGGCCCCTGCCCGAGCTGGTCCGGCGCCGGGCCGCCCTGATCCTGGCGGACGACCTCGGAGCCATGGTCGCGGCCGCCGGCGAGACGCAGGTCGCCGCGGCGCGGGAGATCTATGCGCGGTCCTCCTGCGGTGCCGAGGCGACGGTCTTCGCGCCCGGCGCACCACGGCTCGACCGCTATGCGGCGGCCTGTGCCAACGGCATGGCGGCCGCCTGGTGCGAGCTGGACGAAGGCTTCCGCGACGCCCCCTGCCATGCCGGAGCCTATGCGCTGCCTGCGCTGCTCGCCGAGGCCGAGGTGCGGGACGCTTCGGTCTCCGCCGTGCTGGGCGCGCTCGCCGCGGCCTACGAGATGACGGCGCGTCTGGCGCAGGCCTTTCCGTTCCCGACCATGACGGTCCATCCCCATGCCGCCTTCGCCACGGTCGGGGCCGCCGCCGGAACCGCCCTGATGCGCGGTGTCGATGCCGGGACCCTGGTCGACACGGTCTCCGCCGCCGCGAGCATGACCTTCGCCGGGCCGTTCGGCCATGCCACGGAGGGCGCGCTGGTGCGCAACGGCTGGACGTCGGCCGGCGCCTGGATCGGCATGCGCGCCGCGGACTGGGCCGAGATCGGCATAGCCCGCCTCGCCGAGACGCCGCACGACGTCTTCGTCTCGGTGTTCGGCACGGGCTGCCGGCCCGAGGCCCTGACCGAACGGCTCGGCGAGCGCTGGGCCGTCGCCGCCGGCTATCACAAGATCTTCGCCTGCTGCCAGTACGCCCACTCGGCCATCGAGGCGACGCTCGCGCTGAGGGGACGGCTCGCCGCGGCGGGCCGGCGCGCCGAGGACCTGGCCGAGATCCTGGTCGAGACGCATCCGCGCGGCCTCAACCTGACGACGGTCGAACCGCGGACCACGCTGGCGGCCAAGTTCTCCATGCCGCACGCGGTGGCTTCCGTCGCGCTCGGCGTCACCGGCGGCCAGACCGCCTTTGCGGACGCGACCCTGGCCGACCCCGCGATCGCCCGGCTGCGGCGGCAGGTGCGCCTGGCGCCGCATCCGGCCATCGGCGAGCCGCCGCACGACCGGCCGGCGCGCGTCACCTGGCGCTTCGCCGACGGCGAGGCCTGGACGGCCGAATGCGCCAGCGCGCGCGGCGGCGCCGACCAGCCGTTCGACGAAGCGGTCATCCTGGACAAGCTCGCCGAGAACACCCGCGAGGGCCTGCCCCATATGGCGCCGACGCTCGCGCGGCTGGTGGCCGGCGAGGCTGAGGCGTCGGCGGGCCGCTGGCGCGAGATGGCCGCGATGATGCTGCGAGGAGACACATGATGGACGAGGATGTCGATATCTTGATCGTCGGGGCGGGCGCCTGCGGCCTCGCGGCGGCGGTCGCGGCGCACGATGCCGGCATGTCCGCGGCGGTGATCGAAAAGCTCGACCGCCCCGGCGGCAATTCCTCGCTGTCCACCGGTTCCGTGCCGGCCGCCGGCAGCCGCTTCCAGCGCGAGGCGGGCATCGTCGACGATCCCGCCACCTATGTCCGCGATCTCATGGGCATCGCCAAGGAGACCGACGATCTCGCCCTGGTGCAGCGTCTCGCCGAGATTTCGGCCGAGACGGTCGAATGGCTGGTCGACGCGGTCGGCGCCCGGATCAGGCTGGTCACCGCCTACAAGCATATCGGCCATTCCGTGCCGCGCCTGCACGCGCCGGTGTCGCGGCGCGGCCAGGACCTCGTGGACGACCTCGTCGCGGCGGTGGAAGCGCGCGAGATCCCCATCGCCGTCGGCAATTCCGCCCGCGCGCTGATCGTCGAGGACGGCGCCGTCAGGGGCGCGGTGATCGATACCGGCGGTGCCGAGACGGCGATCCGGGCGCGCAAGACGATCCTGTCGCTCAACGGATTTGCCGGCAATGCCGATCTGGTTCGCCGGTTCTGCCCGGAAATTGCCGGCGCGCAATATTTCGGCGCGCTCGGGTCGACCGGCGAGGCCGTGCTGTGGGGCGAGGCGCTGGGCGCCGATCTCGCCAATATGGCGGCCTATCAGGGTTATGCCGCGGTCGCCCATCCGCACGGCAGCCTGCTGTCCTGGACGACGATCGAGAAGGGCGGCTTCCTGGCCGGAGCGGACGGCCGTCGCTTCGGCGACGAGAGCCTCGGCTATTCCGGTTATGCCCGCGTCGTGCTCGAACACGGCGAATTCGCCTATGCGGTCTTCGACCAGAAGATCTTCGACATTGCCGCGGAGGAGGAGGAGTTCGCCGAGCTCGCCCGGTTCGGCGGCCTGAAGAAGGCCGACAGCGCGGAAGTGCTGGCCGAAACCCATGGCCTCGACGCGGCGGCCCTCGCCGAGGAGCTCGCCCGCTACAATCTGGCCGCCGAGGGCCGGGCACCCGACCGCCACGGCAGGACCGATTTCGGTCTCGGGCCCCTGGTCGCGCCCTTCTACATCTGCCGTGTCGTGCCCGGGCTGTTCCACACCCAGGGCGGCCTGCGCGTCGACGGCGACGGTCGCGTGCTGCGCAAGGACGGTACCGCGATTGCCAACCTGTTTGCCGGCGGCGGCGCGGCGGCGGGCATCAGCGGCCGGTCGGGGGCGCTGGGCTATGCCTCGGGCAACGGCCTGCTGTCGGCGATCGCTCTCGGCCGGCTCGCGGCTCTGGCCGCGGCCGGCGAGATCGAAGGGAGCGCGCGGTGACGCTTGCGCGCGAGCTCGTCCGCCGCTGGCGGCGGCCGGCCACCCTGCCCGAAGCCGTGGCGGCTTCGGCGCGGCTCCACCTTGCAGACGCCATCGGCGTCGGCCTCGCGGCGGCGGCCAGCCCGGTCGGCAGGCCCTACCGCCAGTATGCCGAGACGGCGGCGACCGGCGGGCCGGCAACCGTCTTCGGCCGGGCCGCCGGAGCCGGGGCGGCCGAGGCCGCGCTGATCAATGGCGGGCTGATCCACAGCCTCGAATATGACGACACCCATACCGCCTCGATCGCACATGGCAGCGCGGTGCTCGCCCCCGTGGCGCTTGCGGCGGGGGCGGCCTTCGGCGCCAGCGGCGCCGCGGTGCTCGCGGCCTATACGCGCGGCTGGGAAGCGCTGATCCGGATCGGCCTCGCCGCGCCCGGCGGCTTCCAGGCGGCCGGTTTCCAGGTCACCTCGGTCGGCGGAGCCATGGTCGCCGCGCAGATCGCGGCGGATCTCGCCGGCCTCGACGAGGAGGGCTGTCTCGCCGCGGCCGGCATCGCGCTCAGCCAGGCTTCCGGCGTGTTCGAATTCCTCAGCAATGGCGCAACCGTCAAGTCGCTGCATCCGGGCTGGGCGGCCCATGCCGGCATCATCGCCGCTGGATTGGCGCGCGCCGGCCTGGCCGGCCCGGAGACGAGCTTCGAAGGCCGTTTCGGCCTGTTCCGCGCCTTCGCCCGCGACGCGGCGGCGGCCGACCGCTTCGCCGCCGAGCTCGCCGATTTCGGCACGCGCTGGCATCTGCCGGAGGCGGCGTTCAAGTTCCACCCGTGCTGCCACTATCTCCATCCGTTCATCGAGGCCGCCGGGCTGATCGCCGAACGCGGCATCGGACCCGACGCCATCGCCGCGATCACCTGCCGGGTTCCGGCCGGCGCTGCCGGTATCATCTGCGAGCCGTGGGAGGCAAAGCAGGCCCCGGCCTCCGGCCATGCGGCCCGCTGGAGCCTGCCGATCGCGGTCGCGGCCCGGCTCGTCGAGGGCCGGGTGGATCTTGCGACCTTCGAACACGACGCCTCGCCGGCCGTGCGCGCCCTTGCGCAGCGGATCGACTGGCAGCCGCTGGCCGATGCGCGCTTTCCGGAGCGGTTCGAGGCGGAGCTGGACTGTCGTCTCGCCGATGGCAGCGTGCACGCCGTGCGCGTCGACGACGTCTACGGCAATCGCACGCGCCCGGCGAGCGAGGCGGCGGTGCGCGGCAAGTTTCGCGACAATGCCCGCCGCTCGTTGTCGGACGACGGGGTGAGCGCGCTCGAAGGCGCGCTCGACGGCATCGGCGGCGCAGCCGATCTCGGTGCCTTGACGGCCGCGCTGCGCGGCCGCTGAGACGGGGAGTTGGCGATGGATGGTTTCGATCTGGTGATCCGGGGCGGTGATGCGATCCTGCCGGGGCAGGGCCGCACGGCCTGCGACATCGCGGTGCGCGACGGGCGGATCGCGGCGATCCTCGCGCCCGGCGAAGCGGCGCCGGCACGCGAGGAGATTTCCGCCAGGGGGCTGGTGATCCTTCCCGGCGCCATCGACGTGCATCTGCATCTCGGCCACGGCAAGGACATTTCGCGTCCGCGCGTGGCGGCCGACGCCGATCGCGAGACGGCGGCGGCGGCCAGGGGCGGGGTCACCACCTTCGTGCCCTATCTGATGGCGAGCGAGCCGTTCGAGACCATTTTCGACACGGTGGTGGGCGTCACCGAGCAGGGCGCCCGCATCGATTTCGGCTACCACTTCATCATCTCGACCGAGGATCAGCTCGCCGGCGTGCCGGCCTATATCCGCGACTACGGCGCGCCGAGCTTCAAGATCTTCATGAACAACCGGGGCGGCGAGGGCGCGCGGCTCGGCCTGCCCGACATCGACGACGGTTTCCTGCTGCGCCTCAGCGAGGCCGCCGCCACCCATGGCGGCATGGTCTGTCCGCATCCCGAGACGATCGAGCTCGCCTGGGTCCTGCGCGAGCGGGTGAAGGCGGCCGATCCGGACGGCCGCGGCGGGCTCGCGACCTGGAATGCGACGCGCCCTCCCTTCGTCGAGGCCGACGCCGTGCAGCGGGCCGCCTATATCGCCCATACGGCGGGGGCGCCGCTCTATGTGGTGCACACCTCTTCGGCCGAGGCGCTGGAGGCGGCGCTGCGCCATCGCCGCGCCGGCGCCAGGGTCCATCTGGAGACGTGCCCGCACTATCTGACCCACGACATCGGCTGGGCCGGCGGCGACATGGGCAAGATCAACCCGCCGCTGCGCGAGGCGGCCGACCGCGAGCGCCTGTGGCAGGGCCTCATCGACGGCGAGATCGACACGGTTGGCACGGACCACGTCCATCGCGATCTGTCCTCCAAGGACGGCGGCATCTGGGCGGCCTCGCCCGGTTGCCCGGGGCTCGAGACCCTGCTGCCGGTGCTGCTCAGCGAGGGCCATCACAAGCGCGGCCTGCCGCTCGACCGCGTCGCCGCGGTCACGGCCGGCAATCCCGCGCGGATCATGGGGCTCGGCCACGTCAAGGGCGCCATCGCGCCCGGCCTCGATGCCGACCTGGCGCTGGTCGATCTCGACGCCGTCTGGACCATGGAGCGCGCCGATGTGGTGTCGAGCGCCGGCTATTCGATCTATGAGGGCGAGACCTTCAAGGGGCGCGTCCGCAGCGCCTTCGTCCGTGGCCGTCCGGTCCTGCGTGATGACGCGCTCGTCGACGCGGCGGTGGGCACCGGCCGCTATGTCCGGCGCCGGCTGCCGGCCGGCTGAGCGCGTGCCGCAGGCGACGGCTTCCGAGCCGTGCTATAGGCTGATGTCCGGATAGCGGCGGGGCCATTGGGGGGCATGTCATGCGCAGGCGGGAGGGAACCGGCGGAATTCTGGCCGCGACGACAGTCGCGCTGGCTCTCTCGGTGCCGCCTGCCTTGGCCGCCGAGCCGCTCTCCTGTACCGACCGGAACGTGCTGGAGCGCGTCCGCGACAATCTGCGCAACAGCGGCCGGAATGCCGAGCCGCCGCGCTCATTCTCCGCCTTGAGCGAGCCGCGCGAGGTCCTGCTCGGCGCGCCGCCGCGCTCGGCCAACCGCCACGCGACCAGCGTCACCTTCATCGTGGTCTCGCGCTATTGCGAGGGGCGGGCCGGTGTCGGCGCCGGCGCGCCCGAGCCGGTCTATTGGCGGATCGATCTCGTCAGGGACGGCACCGAAGAGAGCTCGCGCATCGATGTCTGTCACAAGCTGTTCGATCCGTTCGAGGACGGCTGCCTGGCCTACAGGCCGGGCGCGTGAGGCGCGATGGCGGGATCGACGCGGCGCGCCGTCTCGCCTGGTGATGCGATGAAGGCAGCCGCGATCGTGGGCTATGACGGCTGCCGTCCGAGGAGGCGCACCCGATGGCCACCGCCGTCTACACGTTCGAGGTCGTGGAGGGTCAGGAATGGATATTCCCGACCGACGACAGCCACTACGAGATGTTCTCCGCCTTGGACGGGCGGACCATCACGGATTGGGATCCGCCTGTCATGGCAGGCCGGGGCGGGGGGACCTATTCCGACTTCCCCTGGCTCGGCGAGCATGTGCCGTTCCTGAGACGGCCGGCGGTCGAGGCGCTCGGCCAGGTCGTGCTGCGCCATGGCCAGCTTCTTCCCGTTCGCGGCGAGGAGGCCTGGCTGTTCAACGCGACGACCGTGCTCGACGCGCTCGATCGGCAGCGTTCCGGGATCGTCGCTTTCGACGACGGCAGCATCCTGGCGATCGAGCACCATGTCTTCGACGAAACGAAGCTGGGCGCCGCGGAGGTCTTCAAGCTGCCGATGAGGGCGTCGGCCGTCTACGTCACCGGACCCTTTGTCGAACGGGTGCGCCGGGCCGGGCTGCGCGGTGTCGCCTTCAAGGCCCTGTGAACGGCGCATCGGTCCCGATCTGGCCTTGCCGGCAGGCCGGCGGAGCGTGATCGGGATCCGCTCCGCCGGTGCCGGCGCGGCGGCCGGGCCCACGCCATCAGGCTAGTTCGACAGTCTGCCGGTGTCCGGCCGGTCCAGTTCGAGGTCGCGCGTTTCCGGGATCAGCAGGCCCGTCAGCAGGGTGATGCCGGACACGGCCATCAGGTAGAACAGGAACAGCCGGTGCTCGCCGGCCTGCGCGAGATAGGTGTTCACGTAGGGCGCCGTGCCGCCGAAGATGGCGGTCGCGAGCGACAGCGGCCCGCTGACGCCGGTGGCGCGGACCGATGTCGGGAAGACCTCGGCCCAGACCGCCGTGTTGACCCCGAACAGGCAGGCGAGGATCAGGAGCGCGCAGATCATCGCGGTGAGCAGGCCCGAGAAGCTGCTGGTGATCATCCCGTCGAGTTGCAGGGTGGCCGCGATGAAGCCGAGGCCGAACAGGATGATGAAGATCCGCCGGCCGAACCGGTCGGCGAGCCAGCCGACGATCGGAATGGCGACGAAGAACACGACCTGCGCGATGAGGCTGGCGGTCAGCGCCGATGTCGCGTCGAGCCCGCGGCCCACCTGGGCGAAGGTCGGGCTGTAGATCAGCCACGTGTAGAACATGATCGAGCCGCCGGCCGAAAGCCCGAAGACGACGGCGATGCCGCGCCAGTTGCGCAAAAGCGGGCCGAGGCCGGTCGCGGTCTTCGCACCCTCCGCCTGGGCCTTGGCGAAACTGTCGGTCTCGGTCAGCTTGCGGCGCAGATAGAGCCCGTAGAGGCCGAGCAGCCCGCCGAGCACGAAGGGAATGCGCCAGCCCCAGCTCTCCAGCGCCGGGCGCCCGAGCGTTGCATTGAGCACGAGGCCGGTGACCGTGGCGATCATGGTGCCGAGAACGACGCTCATCCAGGACGTGCTGCCATAGAGCGCGCGCCGGTGGCGCGGCGCCCGCTCGACCAGATAGGTGACCGATGTCCCCATCTCGCCGCCATGGGCGATGCCCTGGGCGAGGCGGGCGACCAGGAGGATGACGGAGGCGGCGAGCCCGGCGGTCGCGAAGGTCGGGGCGAAGGCGATGACCAGGCTGCCGCCGGCGGTGACCAGCATCGCCAGCGTCAGGCTCTTCTTGCGCCCGACCCGGTCGGCATAGAGCCCGAACAGGAAGCCGCCGAGCGGCCGCGTCAGGAAGCCCGCGGCGAAGACGGCGAGGGCCGCCAGCAGCGCCGCCGACCGGTCGGCCGAAGGGAAGAACTGGAGCGCGAAATAGGGCGCGAAGATCGTGTAGATCGTCCAGTCGAACCATTCGAGCGTATTGCCGAAATTGACCGCGATCAGGTCCTTGACGCGGCGCGAGCGCGGCGCGGCGAGCGCGCCCGGTGCGGCGATGTCGGACATGGCTGGAGCCCCTCTTTGTTATGGCTGTCGGCGTCGTTCGGTGGGGAATGCGGGCGCGGGCGTCAGCCGCCGGCAGCCCGCCCTTCGAGGCCGAACCGGGCATCGGCATCGGCCCCCGGCACGCGCATTTCGAAGACGTCGGTGACGACCGTGTAGTCGAAATAGCCGAGCCGGGCGATCGGCTTGATCGCGGGAATGTCGATCTTGCCTTCGGGCGTGATGAACCGGTCGTCGATATGGATCGTCTCGACCCGCGCGAAGACGATGTCGATGGAGCCGACCGGCGAATGGCCTTTCAGGCGATGCGTGCTCAGGTAGCGGCACTCGAACTTGACCGGGCTTTCCTTCACCATGGGGATGCGGGCATTGTCCGCATAGTCCCGCGTGACGTTCAGGCGGTCGAATTCGTTCTCCTCCGGCGGCAGCGCCATGGCGCTCAGGTTGACGGCCTCGCGCAGGTCGTAGGTCGCCATGTTCCAGACGAACCAGCCGGTCTCCTCGGCATTGAGCACCGTGTCCTTGCGGCGCCCGTCCGGATAGTGGTTGGCCGAGAACATCACCATCGGCGGGTCGAAGGTCAGGTTCTGCCACTGGCTGTAGGGCGCGATGTTCTCGACGCCGGCCGCGCTGACGCTGGACAGCCAGCCGATCGGCCGCGGCACCGTGCAGCTCTTGAAGGGCGAGAAGGGCAGCGGGCTCGGCTCCGTGCAGGGCGAATATTTCATGGCGTCGCGGTCCGGACTTTTGTGGTTTTCGATAATATCCAACCGATATATCGGATGAACGGCGGTTTGGAAAGCCCGTCAAATCGGCTATCGGATCAGGCGGGGAATCGTCCCCGCCGAGGGGCAGCGCCGCGCTGGACAACGCAATGAATCAATCGGAACAGGCGGTCGTCGCCCTGCAGCGCCTGATCGAGCAGGGCGAACTTCGGCCCGGCTCGATGGTCTCGGAGCGCGGCCTGATGGAGGCGACCGGCCTTGGCCGCACGCCGGTGCGGGAGGCGATCCAGCGCCTCGCGCTCAGCCACATGCTGCGCATCCACCCGAACAAGGGCATCGAGATCCCGGCGATCTCCGTCGAGGACCAGCTGAGCGGCCTCGAGGTTCGCCGGGCCGTCGAGGTCCTCGCCGTCGAGCTCGCCTGCCAGCGGGCGACCGAGATGGACGTCGCGGCCATCGCGGCGCTGAAGGCGCGGCTCGCCGGCGGCTTCGACCTTCGCGGCTATTCCGAAACGGTGCGCGAGACCCACGCCCTGATCATCCAGGCGGCGCACAATCCCTATCTGGAAGCGCTGATGGTGCCGCTGCAGACCCTGTCGCGCCGCTTCTGGATCATGCATGTCCGCGACGAGCAGGCCGAGATCGCCCATGGCAAGCGGCTGCACCAGGACATCCTCAACGCGATCCTCGCCCGCGACGCCGCCGCGGCCGCCGCGGCGTCGCTCGCGCTCAACAGCTACCTCGTCGACTTCGCGCTCTCGGTCGTCGCGCGCATGGCCAAGGGGCGTGCGCCGCGCTAGCGGGGAGGGGGCCGGCTCGGGCCGCCCTGAAGCCGCTCGGCAGCCCGTCCGACCACAGGTGTCACCCATGTCTCCGGTACAGTCCGGCATCCGGGCGGCGATCATGCGTCGGACATCCCGCCCGGCGCAAACCGCGCCGCCGTCTCCGCGCAGGGCGGGGTCTTCCTCAAGCCGTATGCATCGTCGCGGCCGGCCGCGCCTCATTCCGGATGATCTCGGCAAAGCCCTGCCGCCACGAGGGATGGCGCGGCGACCATCCGAGCGCGCGCCTGGCCTTGGCGTTCGACCCCGCGCGCGACTGCGTCATCATGGCGACGACGGGTTCGCCGGCCGCCAGACGGCCGAGCCATGCGGGGATGCGCAGCGGCCGTCTTGCCCCGAGCATGGCGGCAAGCGCGTCGAGCCAGTCATGCACCGGCGCGGGGTCGTCGTCGACGATGTTGTAGATGCCCTCGCCACGTTCGACGGCGAGCGCGGTGGCTTCCGCCGCGTCGTCGATATGCAGGAACGACCACCACGCCGTGCCGCCACCGATCACCGGCATGCGGCGCCTGCGGATCTCGCCGATCGTGGTCGGGTCGAAGACGCCGGTATCGGGGCCGTAGAAGCCGCCATAGCGCAGCACGACGCCCGTTATGCCCGGCGTCGCCGTCACGGCCTGCTCGAGATGGCGGATCGCGTCGAGCGTGTCGCGCTGCCCCCGCGGCGGAGTGTCGTCGAGCGGCGCATCCTCGGTTTTCACCGATCCGCCCTCCCGCGCATAAGGCCAGCCGCAGAAGCTTTGCGCGATCATGCGCTTCACGCCGCTCTCGCGCGCGGCCGCCAGCAGGTTGTCGGTTCCGGCGGTGCGCAGCCGGTTGCTGCCCGCGAAGGCGCGGTCGAACTTGCGCAGATCCAGAGCCCCTTTCAAATCGGTCAGCTGATGCACGATCACATCCGGCCGCGCGGCGGCGACCGCGGCGTGGATGGCGGCCTCGTCGAGCGCGTCGGCGACGACCGGCTCGGCGCCGCATTCGCGCAGGAGGCCGGCCTTGGCCGGCGTTCGCGTCAACCCGGTGACGTCATGGCCGTGGCCCACCAGCAGCGGAACCAGGCGGCGTCCGACGGCGCCCGTCGCGCCGGCAACAAAAATGCGCATGGCAGCACCTCTTTCGCTTGATAACCTACTTTTGAGTAGGTTAGTGTCGTCGCCGATGGATTCAAGGGGACGAAAGCGGCTGAGCGCCGAAGCGCGCCGGGCGAGGATCATCGCGGCGGCCGTCGCCGCCTTTGCCCGCGACGGCTATGACGGCACCACCATGGATGGCATCGCGGCGGGCGCGGCGATCACCAAGCCGGTGCTCTACGATCATTTCCCGTCGAAGCAGGCGCTGTTCCTCGCGGTGCTCCAGTCCATCCGCGACGGCCTGCTGGCCAGGGGCCAGGCGATCGCGCGCCAGGATGCCGATCCGGAGCAGAGGTTTCGCCGCTCGGTCGACGCCTTTCTCGCCTTCGTCGAGCAGGCGCCCGAGGCTGCACGGGTGCTGCTGACGGTGCCGGCGGCCGATCCGGTCGCGGCGCAGGTCTCGCGCGAGGTCCAGGCCGGCGCCTCCGCCGGCATCGCCGTCCTGCTGGCCGAATTCCTGCCCGACCGCGCGCCCTGGCGCGTCGCGGCGACGACAGCGTTCCTGAAGGAGGGCCTCCATGCGGTGGCCGTATGGTGGCTCGATCATCCCGGGCCGAGCCGCGAGGCGGTCGTGGAGATCGTGGTTGGCGCGGCTTGGCTGGGACTGGGGGGCGGTGAGGGTGGAGAGAGGGGTGAGCGATCCTGAGCGCTATTCCCTGGACGATCGGGACGTGGTGTTCGCTGGCTGCGGTCGTCTCTGCTTGTATCGCAGCAAGATCAAGATCTCGACCGTTCCCGCCGGCCAGCGGGGCAGCGTCACAGAGGTCGGCGAGGGCGTATGCCTTGACGGCGTCATGCACGATGATACCGGCGTGCTTCCACGTGGAACGGAAGGTCCTGCAGCCGCTCCACAGTCTGTCCGGTCCAAGGGTGTCAACTATGTCCAGATACGATCTGTGACTTATCTGCCTGGGTTATAAAGGGGAAAATGGCACGGCACACCGGGTGATGATGAGAACTATGTCTACGCTATAGCCGTCTAATGCCGCAATATGTCTCATTCCTGTCACTGCAAAAATGGCGTCACGGGCCTTTACTGTGCGAGGATCGCTGAAATCTCCACCGAGTCTTACATTCATGTCCGACGCGCCGCAGACTGAACAGAAATCCGAACTCTCCCTGATCGTGCTCGCGGCTATTCTATCGGCCGACCCAGAGATGCCGATCTCTGGCGAGCGTTCAGTCGACTGCTCGGTGCTGTGGCGACACTATTCGACGGCGCGCGACGCGGCCGAGTTGGCTGGCGATGGAGAGAAGGCAGCCGCCTACAATCTTCTGGGCGGTGTTTGTACGATGGGTCTACAGGCAGGCGAGCCATTGAAACCGTTCACCCCGCTGATGGCATGGGCGACCGGATCAAGTCCAACGCCCCTCACATATCGAGGCAAACAGTCAATGGTATTCGGCGAGCTGGCGGCTGAGGTTGCCCACCCCGCTCTTAAAGCGCGGCTGGCTGATCTCGCATGGGTGAACACCAAGCAGCACGAAGCCGCTCGACTGGCGATCGAGGGCTATATCGAATGCGTCTGCCGGCTTTTGGCGGGCAAGGCCGAGATGCGAAGCCGCCGCAATGAGGCAAGCGACCCTCGTGCGCTTGACCTGCTGCGCCGCGCTAGCGTCCTGCAACGGCAGATCGGCTGGGGCGGTGGACGAACCGATGATCTCGTTTCACTCGCCAAGAAGGTCCGGCAGCGGGCGTTGAAGCGCGAAGACGTGTTCGGTTTCGTGCGGGCGAGCGATTTGGAACTGGACTTCAAGACGACAAGAGCCGCAAGTCTTGCAAAAGCGGCAGAAGCGTTTGCCGTCTCCAGGGCCGCTGCTGGCGACGAAGACGGACCGGAGCAGCTTTGGCGTCTGACCGCTCGCGCCTATTCACGTGCCGATCGAAAGGTCGATGCCGACCGAGCGCTGGTTCAGGTGGCGGAGCGACTCGTCGAAACTGCTGATCGTATGGCGAAAAGCCCCATGCACGAGACCCATTGGCTCGAGCAGGCGATTGCGACGTTGCGACGAGTTCGAGGCACGAATGCCAGACGCGCTGATCTGCAAGCGCGTTTGGTGCGCAAGCAGGGTGATATCGCCGATTTCATGGCGCCGATTTCGTCCTCGACCGACATCTCCGAGATTGTCGAGGGGACCAAGGCGCAATTGGGCGGCAAGGAATTGGCGGATGCTCTGCTCATCTATTCTGTCCAAAGTCGTTCACCTGCCGTCGCCGATCTTCGCCGAGAGGCAGAGGAATCCATCAGACGATCTCCCTTTGGCAGCCTGTTCGCCTCGGTAATCTATGATGAGACCTTCAAGCCGGCCTCGCGAACGCCACCCGCCGGCGGTTTCGCGAGTCCTCCCAATGAGGCGAACATTCGGGTCCAGATCATCCAGCACGAGCAGATGAGGCGTGGTTTGGTTGTGGCAGGGCAGATCGAGCCAGGCCGCTACCAAATCGTGTTCGATCATGCCCCAGATGAGCGGGTGCTGACGACGCTCGCGGCAATGAGCCCGTTCGTGCCGCCGCACCACGAAGCAATCTTCGGGCGCGGCTTCTACCACTTCTTCAACGGTGATTTTATCGAGGCGGCACATCTTCTTGTGCCGCAGCTCGAAAACTCCCTGCGCTACGTGTTGAACGCGGCGGACGTGGACACGACGCGTCTAAAATCCGATCTGACGCAATCGAGCGCAACGCTTTCCACCTTGCTCGATCCGTCAGGTGAATGGCGCAAACCGCTCGAAGACCTCATTGGCGATGCCGTCGTGTTCGAGATCGAAAACATGTTCGACCATCAGGCTGGGCCGACGCTCCGCCACAGAATGGCGCACGGGCTGCTGCATCAGTGGGTATTTGGCGGACGGGATGCGATCTACGCCTGCTGGTTTATCTACCGGCTTTGCATCGAGCAGCTTGCGCCTCATGCAGATGAGGTTCGCCGCCGCTTGCGCTTGCTCATCTGAGCAGGATCATCAAACAAAAGTCAGGGGGTTCCGTGTTTAGCCAGAGCCGCCTCTAAAGCAGACATGATCTGTTCGGTGACGCCCGGATCATCCGGCTTACCCTTCGGCACCTGCACATTGGCGAGGAACCAGCGTGCGATCTCGACGCCTTCCGCTGCCCACCGGGGGTCTTCACTCTCCAACGGATCGAGAATGCGGCGTATGATGACCGGGTTGCGTGACGAACTGCCGGACCGGAGCGGTTCGTGCTGATAGCCATCCGGCGCAAACGCCATGTTGAGATTTAGCGCCGCTGCGCGCTTCGGCGATTCCTCATGAGCGCCGATCAAATCGTCCAGCGGCATAAAAAGACGCCCATAGTATTCTGGTTGACGGACGAGCAGTTCGCGGTTCGTAAACGTCGGCGCGTCCGGCTCTCGACCCGGCAGCCAGCGTTCGTCCAACGTGCAAATGAGACGCCGAATGGCAAATACCATCGCGTCCAGCATGTGCAGATCCTGGCTGC
This sequence comes from bacterium YEK0313, assembly GCA_000751295.2. NCBI lineage: Bacteria > bacterium YEK0313. The sequence continues at coordinate 5,381,073 of CCMO02000001.1, read as the reverse complement.
GGGTGACGTAGCCATAGATCAGGTAGCGATTGTCAGCATTCCCGTTGCGAAGCAGGTGCTCCATGAACTGCTCAGGCGTTCGGTTGGACCAGTGATAGATGTCGAGATCGGGTGGCTTGGCGAGATTGTCTGGCAGCAACTCGCCAGCCAGAGTTTTTACATCCGCGTAAAGCCGAACGATGTCGTGGCTGTATGCCTTATGATCGGAGGCGCTTCGTCTGGACGAACCGCCATTGAGCAGAAGCACGGCCTTGAGATATTTCTCAAGCGCATGAACCGATAGCCAAAGAAAATCTGTGTTGAGTTGATTGATCGCACACCAGCGGGCGGTGATATAGTTTTCGTCGGCCGTGCGGACAAAGAGTTCGAGAACAAGATTGTGCTTCGATGCCGCGACGCTCACGCTGCTTTCCCTAAAGGCCGAGCGCGTACTTGGCCGCACTCATATTAGGCGCATAGCCAAGTTTGATCGCACTAAACTCCACCGCGATTTCAGGCTTCAAAACCCTGCCCTCGGTCAAATATTCATTGGTGTTCGATGAGAGGAAAACGATCGGTGTCGTCACCCCGGCGCCCCGCAAAGCCGACACCGCCTCAAGATAGGTTTCATAGACCAGGCAATCTTTGGAGGACTCCTTGCCGCGTCTCGCTGGAGCGATGCCAGCGTTGACCCGCGCGAATGCTTTGGCGGGAGCCAGAGGGCTGGGCATGACCTTGCCGAGTTTGGCAAGCCAACGCCCGACAACCGCTCTTGCCCGCACGACGTGATCGTCAAGATGCGTAAAGTCGATGATGCCCGGAGCGCCAAAAACGGCGGAAAGGTTGTTGATGCGCTCAACCTGCTCCCTAACCTTCTTGAGATTGCGTTCGGCCTCATCTTGGACAGGTTGGTCGTGATCGGAAAACTCGATCGCCACCTGTTCTGCCATAAGGCATATGAGACGACCGGATTCTGCCGCCGCCACGAGATCGATGGCGGCTTGCCGATCATGCGGTTTCGCCGTCTCGCGTGTCGGATCACGCATGACGTCCAAAATAGAGCATGTATCGATGCACAGCACCGGAACGCCCGATGATGCAATCACCTGTGCGTCCATCCGGCTCAGTGCTCTTCATAGTAGGCAAGAAGAGCGATCGCGGTCTCAAAATCACCTGCAAGATTGTGGGCGGAATCCTCGTCCCAACCGTCCACTTCATGCAGCCAGCGCGCTAACCTGTCGGCGCCGGGTTTGTCGCCGCTGCGATATACGGCGACGAGAAAATCGAACCATCGACGTTGATCCGATGGGTGGCTCGCTCCCGTCGACTTGTTGGCCACGCCGGAAAAGCGCTTCAGCTTCAGCGCAGCGTCCGGAGACAACCAGTCATCAAGTGTTTGCCGGGGTTCTGTCGTCAAGATCGTGAACCCAAATTGAGCTGTGACCGGCGCAGCGACGCGCGCGATGAAATCCGCGAGCACGGCATTGTATTGGGCGAAGGTGAGTCTGCCTATCTCCAAGGGGACGATGTTCGGGACATAATAGCCGTCCTCGGTTCCCCAGAGGGTCAGGCCAGCGGCCGGATGGTCTTGGCCGGCGTCTCGACGGAAAAGGACGACATCCCCCGAGGCCCTTGCGTTATGCGCTACCTCCGCCGACCTTTCCAGGTCCACGCGCCAAGGTTCAATAGCGGCCGCGATGAGTGCTTCGCGTAACTCGGGCCGTTTCGCGATGGGGCCACGGATGGCCATGTCTTGGAAAACTTCGATTTTTGCTGTCATATATTTTCTTTCAGGAGATTTTTAGTTGCCCATAACATGGAAACCAGAGCAGATTCGGAAAGTAATCCAAGGGGAATTCGACTAGATCCTGGTTATGTATTGCTGCGATCCGCAGCCCTCTCTTCTTCATGATTATCTCAGTCGATTCGCACGTCAAAGTGCGGGATGATTCTACTCAGTGGGCGAGCATTTGTGTTCTCTCGCGATCCAATTCGGCGACGGCACTAGATTCGACCATGAAGGTTGGACAGTCAGGTTGACCGCACTGACAATGCTGGATGCGGCCTTCATCCAGTCCCCGTTTGAAGAGCCGACGCAGCGCATCGAGTTCGTGCACCGTCTGCCGCAGTTCGCCACGTATCCGTGCGTTACGGATGTGGTGGAGCGACGGGATGCGCCGGATTTCAACACCGTCCCTCGTCTTCCAGACAACGGTATTCAGAACACCGATGGTATCTTCTATGGCTTGCAGGAACGCAGGCAGATAGCTCTCGCGCACAGAGGGCGTGCAAAATGCCCGGTGACCAAAGGCCCGACCTATGAGATTGAGTGCTCCGACATCGTCCAGTTTGGAGAAGTCATCGACGAAGCCTCGCAGCCCGACGCCATCATTGGGAAAGATCACCCCTTCGGTAAAGCGACGCAGCAGGAATTCGGCATGGAGACGCAGATGTTCCTCGAATTCAGAGCCTGACCAAATGGTCACGTCGCGAACCCCAAGATTGCAGGCCGCCTGTGCGATTTCATCACAACATTGCGTCGAGACGGCGCTTCGGCAGACGAATCGGAAAGCGTCAGGTGCGCGCGTCGGCGCTGCAACGGCATTGGCCATATCGTGTTCGGCCTTCGTCAGGGTCAAGCTTTCACGGTCTACACATTGGATTACAGTTCGCCGGTCCGCCCCGGACAGATAATTCTATACCAATACAGATGATTCTATACCAATAATGTCACGACCCTGATCGCTCCCGGTCTACCCGTACCAAGCCACCGCGACCCAGCCGATGCGAAGTTGATAGACGAAAACTAGTCGCTCGAAGTCGCCGCTGGCGAAAGCTTCAAAATGGACCGGTCTTACGGTAGCGTTGGGCACCCGCATGTATAATACCTACACAATTCCTCAGCCGTTTCTCGATTGTCCGCGCAGACATTCGATCGCTGCTGCAATTGCAGCGTCGTCTGGCTTCGCTGACCCCCATTCCCGCCAGAAATCCCGCGTCGCGCTATCCGGTGCCACTTTGGGCATGTCGAGCTTAATCCGCGTCGGTAGTAGAACGGCGTCACCCAACAGCAGTGCCTCGCCTGTATCGAGCAACGGCAAAATGCTCGTCAGCCCCGCTAACGAATCTGGCATCAGGCGCTTGATGACGCCTTGGTCCGTTTCGTTTGTCAGACGCAAAGCCAAGAAATTGTTGCATTGGCTCAGGATCGTTCGGCTGACATCCGAAGGGCGCTGACTTACGACTAGCAGCGAGAAGCCATATTTGCGGCCTTCCTTGGCGATCCGTTCGAATGATCCGAGAGCTTGGCGCTGGACCGCATCGGCGTCATCGCGAACCGGAAGATAGAGATGCGCCTCATCGCACAGTAGAGTAACCGGTGTCCGGGTTTTCCCGCTCATCCAGAATTGAACGTCATAGAGCAGCCGGGCCAGCGTCCCTGTCACCACGGGGAGCACGTCGGCGGGCACTTCGGAAAAATCAATAATCTTGATGCCTATGTTGTCGCCAGATTGCAGCAGCTTGAGCACCTGTGCTGCAAGCCAGTCGTATTTCATGGCAGCGGGCGGTGGTGCAAACATGAACCCGTAGCGGCGATCGTCGAGCTTCGCTTCGAGGCGGGACAGAAAGCGTGTCAGTTTATCTTCCCATTCGCCCTTCACGGGCGCGCCCTTGGCGCCGATGCCTTTTGTGGTGTTGTCTGTGTGCAGGAGGCTGATCAGCTCTTTCACATCGTAAGGAATTGGCGAATCGACAGTATATGTTTTCTTGATGGCGGCTTGGTCCTCAGCATCAAGGGTCTGTCCTTTTAGAGAGCGGACATGCAGCGTGAACCGCGACGCCTGATTGGGCGCGTTCTGGTCGCTGCGATCAAGGATCATCGACAGCATTTCATCCCGGTTGAGCAGCCAATATGGCAGGAACAATGTATCGTCGCCCGGTTTCTCCAGATCGCCGGGACCTGCGATACGGAAGCGCGTAGCGAATCCTCCATCCGCTTTATCGGCCAAGGGGGCATACTCCCCGTGCATGTCGAGGACGATGATGTTCGGAAACTTGAGCTTGGCAGCCCTTTCGAGGATTAACGCAACTGCCCAACTCTTGCCCGATCCGGTACTTCCGAGGATCGCTGCGTGCCGCTGAAAGAACTTGTCACCACTGGCGATCGCATCGGCGGTGCGATCCGCAACGAAGGTGCCGAGTTTGAGCCTTTCATCGGCGGGGAAACCGGCGCCGAGGATACCCATGAAGCGCTGGAGGTTCCCACGTTCGATGACGAAGCAGTCCCGATCGATCTGCGGAAAGCTATCGGCGCCGCGTTTGAAGGTATTCCGCCGATCACCCTCCACCGTTCTGAATGTGCCGATCAAGACGCCTTGGATCAGATCGGTCGGCACCGCCGCCAGAAGCGCGCCATCGGCATCGTCATCGTTCAGGTCAGGCAGTTCTTCCCTGATGCTGCGGGTGACGCGCTCGGTCATGGCGATGAGGTATTCGCGCTCCGTCGCGCCACGAATGGCGACAAGCTGCCCGATACCAATCCGCGTCAGAAGAACGGAGTTGGTCACGTCGATCGCGACGTGGCTCGTATCGACCGAAGCGACGCGCCCGATTTTGTCGTCGTCGGCAAATTGGAGAGCGGCTTCAGTCATGGTTCAAGCACCTCGGCAACGAATGAGCCTAGATCCCACAGGTCCAGACCGGGAAAGAAAGTCTCGGTTCCGGCCATAAAAACACCGGAGCCGGAAGCGCCACCTTGTTCGGCGCGCCGAATGGCGATGACATTGCGGCACTCGTTGACGAGCTTCACCGCGTTATCCGAAAGCCCGTAAGTCAACAGTAGTGTGGGTACGCCACTGCGAATTCGGGGGGTCAGATGCGTTTCCAGATGATCGTCGTTGAAGCCATAGCCGATCACGAGGAAGCGGCTGGCACGATCGATCGCTGAATTCGCCCGTTCCCGATGGCGGTCGAACGGGCTTTCGTAGCCGTTACGGAACTTGTTCAATCCTGGCGTAATAATGAGCCGTGGGAGATCGAGGTCGCCGGAATAGCGGACGGGCTTCCCATCACGATGATACCAATCGAGGCTGCCATGTGGTTTGAAGACATTGGCGCGCGGACGATAACGATACTGCGCTCGTCCAGCCTTCAGCGTCACTTCCCGGCAGAAACTCAAACGGCTTTCCTGCTCGTTCAGCTCCCCCGCGAAATGACCGACGAACAATGTATCGACGCCGAGGCCGGCTTCCTCCACGGCGACCTCAACCAAGCGATCATAGTTCGTCGTAATGATTGGAAGCCCCGTATTGGGTTTCAGCAGCTGCTTGACGAGCCGGGTGAACCGCAGCGTCCGTGTCCGCGAAAAAACTTCGGCAACGATTTGTCGCTCCCGCATAGCGATCAGTTCGGATGTGCGCGCCACGATCGCCGCCTCGAGTCCTGGCGTCGGAGGCGCCTCAAGAAGAGCCACTTCGAGGCCCTTCGCAGGCAGGAGCTGTGAAATTGCGTTCCACCGATCTACGTCCGCGACCGCCAAACCGGTTGTCACCGTTGCATCGAGATGGGCCGCCAACTCGCCCATGCCCGGAAGTCCTTCAGCGCACGACAAACCAGAACCGACGATCGTCACCAGTCCGTCCGTCAGATGCTGTTGCAGCATTAGTTTTAGGCCGTGGATGTCCAAGCGTTTCCTCTCGCCAGTCTCTTCGAGGACCGATTCGATCAATATGACTGAAGATCAAAAGCCAATCGATACCGAATTTAACACTACAGCATAACGAAAATGGTGCTCAGGATAAGCGGGTTTTAGGTTTGACAGCTTTGCACATCCTGATCCCGTCCTCGTGCCCGGCACTCGCTGACGCTCATGTCGGGCCTTGCTTAGGGGGCTCCCTTTGGCGCAGCGCAAGGGGGCGCTGATGCTCCGCCGGGACGGTATCTCCAGTCCTTCGTCGTCGGGCTCGACCATGCAAGCCAAATGGCCTTCACACCATCAGAGGCGCATCACCGAAACCGACCAGCAGTTCGGCCGCCTCTTTGACGCCATTGAGGCCGGCATGGTCGATAAGGACGACGCCATGGAGAAAGAGCGCATAGCGAGCCTCAATGCGTTTCGGGATCAAGCTGCCGCCGACGCGGAGCGCGCTCAACTCGCGCTCGACAGTTCAGGCAATCGGGCGCCCCCCGACATGCTCAAAGATTCGACCGCAAGGCCCGCGAACGAATACGCCTCGACGAGGCGGCGACCGCCGCGACCATCCGCGCGCGCTGGCGCAGCGTGTCTAGCTGTGGAGTCTAAGGAGGTTGTTCATCGCCCGTGAGAGCCCGAAGGTGGTCGTTGCGACACGAAGCACCGCAGGGCACGAGGATGAACAACCCGCACAAGAATGCGCGAACGACGCCGCTTGGTCGAGCGGAGATGATCCGGCGGATCGTAGGAGAGGGCCGGCCTGTCGGCGAAGTGGCGGCCGGCTTCGGGGTCAGCGAGCGAACCGCCCGCAAATGGCTGTCGCGATGGCGGAGCGATGGAGAAGCCGGGCTGCAGAACCGCTCGTCGCGGCCCCATGCGTCCCGATCGGCGACGAGCGCGTTCTGGCCCGGGCTGGCGGCCAAGCTGCGCCGCGAGTACCGGTTGACGGGTGAGGAGATTGCGTCCCGCCTCGGACTGGCGCGATCGACGGTTGCCGGCTGGCTGACGCGGATGGGGCTCGGCCGGCTGTCCGCGCTTGATCCGAAGGAGCCGGTGCGGCGCTATCAACGCGAGCGTCCCGGCGAGCTGCTTCATCTCGACATCAAGCGGCTGGCCCGCTTTGAAGGCGTCGGCCACCGCATCACCGGCAACCGGCGTGGCGCCAGCCAGGGGCTTGGCTACGACTTCCTGCATGTCGCCATCGACGATGCGACCCGGCTTGCCTATGTCGAGGTGCTGCCCGACGAGCGGCGGTGGTCGACCACCGGGTTCCTCGTGCGGGCGCTGCGCTGGTTCAAGGAGCGGGGCGTCAGCGTGCAAAGAGGATGACCGACCACGCCTCGCGCTTCCTGCTCATGTGCGAAGCATTGGACTCGGTGCGGGAAGAGCTGGCGATCACGGCCTTCGAGCAGTTGTTCCGCGAGCGGGGCCTGCCGGAGGCCATTCGCTCCGACAATGGCGTGCCCTTTGCCAGCCCGAACGGCCTGTTCAATCTGTCCAGGCTCTCGGTCTGGTGGCTCAGGCTCGGCATTGCCATCGAACGCATCCAGCCCGGCCAGCCGCAGCAGAATGGGCGGCACGAGCGCATGCATCTCACGCTGAAGAAGGAAGCGACCCGTCCGGCCGGCCAGAACAGCCTGCAGCAGCAGGGCCGGTTCGATGCCTTCCAGAAGGAGTTCAACACCGAGCGTCCTCACGAGGGGCTCGACATGAAGTGTCCGGCCGAGGTCTATACGCCATCATGCAGGCCCTACACGGGCCTGCCGGAGCTCAGCTATCCCCTGCATGACCGCGACGTGATGATCACCGCCTGCGGCCGCCTGTGCCTGCACCGAAAGAAGATCAACGTCTCGACCGTGCTCGCCGGTCAGCGCGTCGGCATCAAGGAAGTCGACGAGGGCATTTGGCTCGTCAGCTTCATGAGCTACGATCTCGGCTACTTCGATTTGGAACAGAAAACCCTGCAGCCACTCGACAACCCGTTCGGGCCAAGAGTGTCACCCATGTCTTAGGTACAATCTGTTACCCATGTGTCCGGGTCGGACACGGGAAAAAATGGCGCGCCCGAAAGGATTCGAACCTCTGACCCCCAGATTCGTAGTCTGGTGCTCTATCCAGCTGAGCTACGGGCGCGCGCCGCGTTCGGGATGTGAAGAACGTCTCGAACGGAGGCGGTCGAATAAGCTGTTTCTCGGCGGATTGCAAGAGCGTCGGCCGGGCGCTGTGGATGATTTTTGCCGGCTGCATCCAAGGGTCGGCGCAACGCCAGGCAGGCCGCCGGTTTGCGCGGCCGGGCGGCCGTACGGGCGCGCCTGGTCGGTCAGGCGCGGCGGCGCTGCGACTTGCGGATGGCGGCGAGATCGATCGGCCGGTCGGGAATCGTGATCTGGAAGGTGGCGCCCATTGTGCCGTCGGCGAGCGCGATGGTGCCGCCATGGGCGCGCACCAGCTCGGAGGCGATGGCAAGGCCGAGGCCGGTGCCGCCGGGCCGGGTCGAGCCCTGGAAGGCCTCGAACAGATGGGCGCGGGCGCGGTCGGGAATGCCGGGGCCGGTGTCGGAGACCTCGATCACCACCACCGTGCCCTCGCGCCGGGCGCCGACCCGCACCTGGTCGCGGACGGGATCGTTGGGGGCGCGCGCCTCCAGCGCCTGCTGGGCGTTGCGGCCGATATTGAGCAGCACCCGGAACAGGTGGTCGGGGTCGGCGTCGACGACGAGCTCGTCGGGCACGCCGTTGATGAAGGCGATGCGCGCCTCGAAGCCGAGGCCCATCGTGTCGCGCACCTCGTCGGCGAGCGCTGCGAGGCGCACGGCGCCGCGCTGCGGCGGCGCCTCGTGGGCGCGGCCGTAGGACAGGGTCGACTGGCAGAAGGCGATGGCGCGGTCGAGCGCCTGGATCATCTTCGGCGCGAAGCGCTGCACGGTCGGATCCGGCACGTCGGCGAGCCGGTCGGAGAAGAGCTGGGCGGAGGCGAGCAGGTTGCGCAGGTCGTGGTTGATCTTGGAGACGGCGAGGCCGAGGGCGGCGAGGCGCGAGCGCTGCGCCAGTGTGTCGTGCAGCGACTGCTGCATGGTCTGCAGCTCGTATTCGGCGACGCCGACCTCGTCCTTGCGGCCGCTCGGCACGATCACCCGGCTCAGATCCTCCGGATTCTCGCGGAAGGCGATCATGGTGTTGGTCAGCCGCGCCATCGGCCGCACGAACATCAGGTGCAGGGCGAGATAGACGAGCGCGCCGGTGATGCAGGAGATCAGCAGCGACAGGAGAATGATGGTCTTCGAGAAGCGCAGCATGGCGCGGCGGAGCGGTGTCTCGTCCAGCACGATCTCGACGAAGTCGCCGGCGCGCGGCGCCGTGCCCATGACGCGCAGGATGCGGCCGTCGCGGGCGAACAGCGTGTCGAAGGCATCGCCGATCGAGCCCATCAGCGTGCGCTCGCGCATGTCGACGGTGACGTCGACCTCCGGCGGCTGCTCGGAGACGGCGAGCAGGCGGCGCGTCGTGCCGGTCTTCAGCGCCACGGCCTGGGCGCCGGCGCTGTTCAGGAGCTCGCGCATCAGCGCCTCCGGCACCATGCCGGTGGGCGCCGCCTCCAGCACCAGGGCGGCGGTGCGCGCCGAGGCCAGCCGGTCGTCGAGCCAGCTGATCCGGTAGGTCGCGACCGAAGGCAGGAAGATGAGGATTTCCGCCACCATCACGAAGATGGCGGTGAGCATCAGCAGCTTGCCCGACAGGCCGACCCCGCGCGAGGGCACCGGCGCGGCCAGTTCGAGCTCGGCCGCGAGATCGGCACGCCGCCGGGCGGCGAGGGCCTTGGCCTCCGCATCCTGGGTCTGGTCCGGTAACGTCTCGCGCGGCATGAGGCGGGATCCGATAGGCGGGATGCGATCTTAGACCTGGGCGTTCCGGCAAAGAAGACGGCCGAAGCGCCAATGCGAAGCATGCCGGCCGAACCTCACAGATAGGTACGCGTCGCCGGCTTGCCCAGTTCTGATAAGCCCTGATGCGGCAGAACGATGGCGGCCCGGAATCCGGGCCGCAGCCGGACGAGCCCCATGCCGGCCGCTGGCTGCGGCCGAGCGTCGCAATATCGGGCCATCTGTGGCCCGTCATCCCGCTGTCATCGATCCGTTACGCCGCTGTCAGGCTGATCCCCCAAGGAGCGCCCGTTGCTTGATATGTCCGGAGCCCTTGATGCGCGCCCTGATTTTCGCCGCCGCTCTCCTCGCGGCCACGCCGGTCCTCGCCCAGCAGGAGTTCCCGGCCCGTCTCGCCGGCCATGCCTTGCTGCCGGCGGCGACCTTCATCCAGCCGCCGGCCGACGCGCCGGCCGACCTGCAGGTCTCCGGCAAGTTCACCGGCCCGGCGCGCGTCGATGCCGTCGGCACCATCATGGGCCGCTCCGCCGGCCGCCCGACGGGCCTGTCGCTGCCGTTCCGCGGCCAGCCGGCCCAGGGCCATTCCGGCATCCGGCGCATGGCCGACGGCACGTTCTGGGTGCTGACCGACAACGGTTTCGGCTCCAAGGCCAATTCGCCGGATTCGATGCTCTATCTCAACCGCTACCGGATCGACTGGCAGAAGGGCTCGCTCGAGCGCCTGGAAACCGTGTTCCTGTCGGATCCCGACAAAAAGGTGCCGTTCCGCATCGCCAATGAGGGCACCGAGCGGCGCTACCTCACCGGCGCCGATTTCGACACCGAGAGCTTCCAGATCATCGGCGGCAAGATCTGGATCGGCGACGAGCTCGGCCCCTACCTCATCCGCGTCGACCTGACCGGCAAGGTGGAAGCGGTGTTCGAGACCCAGGTCGACGGCCAGGTGGTGCGCTCGCCCGACCACCCCGCGGTGACGATGCCGGCCGTGCCGGGCGGCCCGGTCGACTTCCGGGTGCGCCGGTCCAAGGGTTTCGAGGGCATGGCGGCCTCGCCCGACGGCCGCTTCCTCTATCCGCTGCTCGAAGGCGCGCTGTGGGATCCCCAGAGCAACGGCCTCGAAATGCTCGACGGCCAGCAGTACCTGCGCATCCTGGAATTCGACGTGCAGGCCGGCCGCTGGACCGGGCGCCACTGGAAGTTCGTGCTGGAGGAGAACAACCTCTCGATCGGCGACTTCAACATGATCGACGGCACGACCGGCCTGATCATCGTGCGCGACGACAATGAGGGCGTGCCGGGGCGGGCCTGCCCGCAGGGCCAGCGCGCCGAGACCTGCTTCCACGCCCTGCCGCGCATCAAGCGCGTCTGGAAGATCGAGATGACCGACGCCAATGCCGGCGGCCCGGTGCGCAAGATCGGCTTCATCGACCTCCTGCGCATCCAGGATCCGGACAGCCGCGCTCGCAAGCCGCTGTCGGGCGGCCACTTCCAGTTCCCGTTCTTCACCATCGAGAATGTCGACGTGGTCGACGCCGACCACATCATCGTCGGCAACGACAACAACCTGCCGTTCTCCTCGAGCCGCGATCCGAACCGGGCCGACGACAACGAGATGGTGCTGCTGCGCGTGCCGGAATTCCTGCGCGCCCGCTGAGCGGCGCCGGTCGCAGACAGCCGAGGGCCCGGGGCAGACCGGGCCCTTGTCTTTCCGGTCGGGCCGTCACCGGTCGATGGACGGCCGCCGCGTCATCCGCGTCACGTTGCGGCGCACCGCGAAGATGCGGCCATAGGCATCGCCCTTCAGGTCGGCGCGATAGCCGGCATAGCCGAGCAGCGGATCCCAGGAACATTCCTCGTCGTGCAGGATCTGGAAATCGCCGGACAGGGTCGCGCGGATCTGCTCGCGGTTCCGGCGGTTCTGGAATTCGAGCAGGACCAGCGAGGTCTTCGACAGGTCGAGATGGGCGAGCACGTCGCCCTCGCCACCCTCGATGTCGATCTTGACGACGTCGGCCGAGGGCAGGCTCGCCGGATCGACGACGTCGACCTCGTAGGTCTCGGCCATGTGGCCGGCGACGAAGGTGTCGCCGGAATAGGCCGCGAGCCCGGATTCGCCGTCGCCGGCATAGCGGCTGACGAAGGTCGCCCGCCGCGCGGGGCCGGGGAACAGCGCCGCATTGACGATGGTGATGTCGCGCCGGCCCTCGGTGTTGCGCTTCAGGTAGTCGAAGGTGCCGGGATGCGGCTCGAAGGAGCGCACATGGCTGCCCGGCCAGCGGGCTGCGGCCCAGAGCGCGAAGGAGCCGACATTGGCGCCGATATCGAGAATATCGAGACCGATACCGTCGTAATCGGCCTCGTATTCGCCTTCCAGCACGTCCTTGATGGCGAATTCCATGGGCTCGGGGCAATGCACCATCATGGGAATGCGGGCGACGTAGCGGTTCACGGGGCGGTTCCTCCTGGCGTGCCGGCGCGGGGGCTGACGCCCCGCTGCAGCCAGAAGCTATCGCGCCGGCGCGGCTTTTCCAGGGGGAGGGGCTTGCGCAGGTGGTTGGCGGGAGGGGCGCCGTGGTTCGAGGCGCGTAACCGCTGAAGGGTACATGGCACCAGGCGCGGCCGTGGTTCGAGGGTCGCTTCGCTCCCACCTCACCATGAGCTGGGGAGGTGAATGGCAGCAGGCTTGCTCATGAAGCCCTGCGCGAAGCGCTTCATGACCGCGCTTGATGTCACGCTTTGCCGACCCTCATGGTGAGCAACCATTAGGATTTGAGCGGCCGTTTTTCCCAAGGCTGTCCGCGCTGCAGAACGGCATTTGCGAAGATGAGGAGCTTTCGGGCGCAGGCGATGAGGGCGCTTTTATGCGCCTTTCCTTGGTCGACGAGGCGAGTGCGCAGTGCGATCAAGGCCGGGTTCCATTTGTAGGCGGCGGGCAAGGCCGCGGCATAGAGCGCAGTACGGACGCGAGCGCGGCCGCCGGCGATATGGGCCTCGCCGACGCGGCCAGCGCTTGTGTCGTCAAAAGGGGCAAGGCCTGCCAGAGAGGCGGCCTGCTCGCGGGAGATCCGGCCCAGTTCCGGCATGCCGATGATCAGTGCCAGAGCGGTGCGCAGGCCGATCCCCTCGATGGTCAGCACCAGGTCGAGGCGAGCAGCCAGATCGGCATGACGGCGCAGGTCGGCGTCGAGCCGGGCCACTTCATAGGTGACCCGCCGCTTGGCGGCTCTGGCATCGGCCTCCAGCTTGGCCCGCAATCGCGGGTCGCGCTGATGCTCGAGCCGGGTCTTGGCGCGCTTGTAGTCCTCCTCGGCCTGCTCGATGAAGGTGAGGCGGTCGGCAAAGGGGGAAAAACGTCGATCGGGTGGCGACCGATCGCCGTCCATGAGGGCGGTGAAGGCTGCGATCAAGCGCGCATCCAGCTCATCAGTCTTGGCTCGTCGCAATCGTGCTAGAGCAAAGGCCTTGATCTGCAGCGGCTGGATCACCGAGACGGTGAAGCCGTATGCGCGCAGCGCCTCGACAACGCCGCGCTCATAGCCGCCGGTCGCTTCGATGCCGATGCGTTTGACGTTTTGTGCTTTCAACAGGCCGGCCAATTGGCGCCAGCCGTCCTTGTCGTTCGGCACCTGCCAGAGCTCGGTGCTGCCATGAACAGCGATGTCCAGCTTGGCCTTGGCCGTGTCGATCCCGGCCACTTTCGTGTTAGTCTTTGCCATCTTCGTCGTCCCATCCTTGCGATGCGAACCTGGTGTTCTTTCAACCATCCGGGTCCGATGAAGAGGGCGACCGTGATCTTGCTCACCAACAGCCCGAAACGGCTCAGGCGCGAACGATCAAACGGCCGCCGCCGGATCCGAGGTGGCCGCCTCGGATCCGGCATCCCCCTCAACGAGGGACGGCCTCAGTCTGGCAGGTTTTTCCAATACAAGGCGCCCGCGCCCTGGCGCGGGCCTCGAACCACGGCCACTGCAAAGCAGTTCCTACGCGACCGGCGCGACCAGGACCGCGAGGAAGTGCTCGACGGCGGTCGCCACCGGGCCGTCGTTGAGGATGGTCACATCGGCCGGCGCGCCGGTCTCGACGCGGCGCGCGACGCGCGCGGACGGGTCGCCGTCGCTCGACCATCACCGCGCCGCGACGCGGGCCGCGAGCACGGCGGGCGGCGCGGTGATCTCGACCACGATCACGCTCTGGTAGCGCCGGCGGGCCGCGTCCAGGATCGAGCGCGAGACATTGCACACGACGGTCCGGCCTTCGCGCAGCAGATGGTCGATGGCGACCGGAATGCCGTAGTCGTGGCCATGCGCGGACCAGGACAGGGCGAAGCCGCCGATGCGGGCGAGGGTCGCGAAGGTCGCCACGTCCACCTCGGCATTGGCTTCCGCCGCCGAGGGCGGCCGGGTCACCACCCGGCTCGGGAACAGCACGCGCTCGTCGCCGGCGAGCCGCTGCCGCGCCGCCTCGATCAGCGTGTCCTTGCCGGCGCCGCTCGGCCCGACCACCAGCACGAGCCGGCCCGGGCCGATCGGTTCGGCCGGGGCGGAAGCGACGCCATTGGCTTGGTCGAGCGTACCGGGTGCGGACATGGGCGGCGGATCCTCGTTCGGTCAGGAGATCCGGAGGCCGGTGCGCCAGACCTGGCGCACCACCGGCTGGCTGCCGACCAGCACGACGCGCACCAGGTCGCCGCGCTTGCCGACGGCGATCTCGCCGCGGTCGGTCATGCCGGTCGCCTCGGCCGGGGCCTTCGACACGGTGCGGATGGCGCCGGGAAGGCCGCCCACCGCCGGCACGCCGGCCAGGCCGAAAGCGCCCTGGATCAGGCTGATCGGCACATAGTCGGACGAGAGAATGTCGAGCACGCCCGCCTCGGCCAGCTCCAGCGCCGAGACATTGCCGGAATGCGAGCCGCCGCGCACGACATTGGGCGCGCCCATCAGGACGGCGATGCCGGCCGCATGCGAGGCGCGTGCCGCTTCCACCGTGGTCGGGAACTCGGCGATCGAGACCCTGTCGGCGAGCGATTCGGTGACATGCTCCTCCAGCGTGTCGTCGTGGCTCGCCAGCGCGATGCCGCGATCATGGGCGAGCGCCACCAGGCCGCGCTTGTTCGGCTCGGCGATGATCGCCGAGCGCGCCTTGCGCGCCTCGAACAGGGCCGTCAACTCGTCCTCGGCGAGGCCGCTCTTGCCGCGGTAGTAGACGCGCTGCTTCTCCTCGTCGCGGAACTGCCGCTGGCCCGGCGTATGGTCCATCAGCGACATCAGCCTGACGTCGAAGCGGGCGAGGTAGTCGCTCGCCTCCTCGACCACGCCGCGCGAGGGGATCTCGCAGCGCAGGTGGGTGTGGTGATCGGCGCGCAGGAGGCCGCTGCGCTTGGCCTCCTCGAGCCCTTCCGACAGTTCGAGCAGCGCATCGGACACGCCCGGCCGGTCGTCGTCGCGGCCGACGCGCAGGCTGTCGAACACGGTGGTGATGCCGGAGGCGGCGATCTGCGCGTCATAGGCGAAGACCGCCGACAGCGGGTTCCAGTAGACCTTGGGGCGCGGCGCGTAATGCGGCTCGAGATGGTCGGTATGCAGCTCGACGAGGCCGGGAATGATCAGGTCGTCACCGCAGTCGATCGCCTCCGGCCGCTGACGGTCCTCCTCGACGGCGACGATGTCGCCGTTCTCGACGACGATGGTGCCGGCGACCTCGCGGTCGGCGAGGACGATGCGGCGGGCGAAGAGCGAGACTGCGCCCTTGTCGGTGGTGGCTCTCATGGTCGGTCACTCATGATCGGTCTTGGCAGTTCGTGTCGGACTGTTCTTGCGGCAGGCGTTCTGGCGGCGCGCCGCGTGTCTTTGGCTCGCCCTCGTGGCCGATCTTGGACCAGGCGGACGAAAGACACGCGACAGGCGGATCGGGGCGGCTCCTGTCGTGTCGGCTCCGGCATCGGCTCCCTGTTTCCCGTCGGCTCAGGCGACCGCCTGGGCCGGCGCGCTCGCCACGGCGAAGGCGGTGACGTCGACGACGCGGGTCGCGACCCGCTCGCGCACGTCGTCGTCGTGGAAGATGCCGACGATCGCCGTGCCGGCGGCCTTCTTGGCCTCGATCAGCTCGACCACCGCCGCGCGGTTCCTGGCATCCAGCGAAGCGGTCGGTTCGTCAAGCAGCAGGATCGGATGGTCGGCTATGAAACCGCGGGCGATGTTGACGCGCTGCTGCTCGCCGCCGGAAAAGGTCGCCGGCGGCAGCGACCAGAGCCGTTCGGGCACGTGCAGGCGCGTCAGCAATGCGCGGGCCCGCGTTTCCGCCGTCTCGCGCGGCAGGCCGAAGGCCACTGCCGCCTCGGCGACGACGGCGAGCGCCGGCACGCGCGGGATGACGCGCAGGAACTGCGAGACGTAGCCGATCGTGTCGCGGCGCAGCTTGAGGATCCGGCGCGGCGCCGCGGCGGCGATATCGACGATCTCGCCGGCCGGCGCGCCGGCGCCGTCGCGCACCCGGACGGCGCCCGAATCGATCCGGTAGTTGCCGTAGATCATCTTCAGGATCGACGACTTGCCGGCGCCGGACGGGCCGCCCAGCACGATGCACTCGCCGGCATGCACGTCGAGGCTCACGCCGGAGACGACCGGGATGGTCAGGCCGCCCTGCAGATGCATGGTGAAGCTCTTGCCGACGTCGGTCAGGCTCAGGGCCGGGATCATATCACGTGTCCTTTTTGATCTTCGTTTGCATGCCCTGCAGCGAGGGGCGCGGCGGTTCGAGGCTCGCTGCGCCCGCACCTCACCATGAGGATGGGTGGCGAATGGCATCGCGCGTGCTCACGCAACCCTGAGGACTGGGCACCCCATTGCACCGCGGCCGATGCTGTGCCGCTTCCGGCCTCATGGTGCGGGCGAGGGCTGGCCCGCACCGCCGCCGATGCAGCACGCCCCCGCTCCTCATGGTGAGGTGCGAGCCGCAGGCGAGCCTCGAACCACGGCCATGCCTGATGCAGTGGGGCGGGCTTGAGAGCGATGTTCCTCATGGCTGCAGGATCGAGGAGACGAGCAACTGGGTATAGGGCTCGCGCGGGTCGTCGAGCACCTGGTCGGTCAGGCCGGTCTCGATGGCGCGGCCGTCCTTCATGACCAGGATGCGGTGGGACAGGAGGCGGGCCACCGCCAGGTCGTGGGTGACCACGATGGCGGCGAGGCCGAGATCGGCGACGAGGCCGCGGACGAGGTCCAAGAGGCGCGCCTGCACCGACACGTCGAGGCCGCCGGTCGGCTCGTCCATGAAGACGAGGCGCGGGCTGGTGACGAGGTTGCGGGCGATCTGCAGCCGCTGGCGCATGCCGCCCGAATAGGCGGTCGGCCGGTCGTCGATGCGCGCCCGGTCGATCTCGACCCGTTCGAGCCAGGTCTCCGCCTCGGTGCGGATATGGCCGTAGTGGCGCCAGCCGACCGCCATCAGGCGCTCGCCGACATTGGCGCCGGCCGAGACGCCCATGCGCAGGCCCTGGGCCGCGTCCTGGTGGACGAAGCCCCAGTCGGTGCGGAACAGGAAGCGCCGCTCGGCCTCCGACAGCGAGACGATGTCGCGGGTGACGCCGTCGCGCATGGCGTAGAGCACCTGTCCCGCCGAGGGCGCCATCTGCCCCGAGAGAAGCCGCAGCAGGGTCGACTTGCCGGAACCGGATTCACCGACCACCGCCAGCACCTCGCCGGCATGCAGGGCGAAGGAGACGTCGCGGCAGCCGATGCGGGCGCCGTAGAACTTCGACACGCCCTCGGCGATCATCAGGGGCCGTTCGGCCGCGGCGGCCGTGGTCTGGCTGGTCATGCCTCAACTCCCGCGATGGCGGCCGGAGCCTCGCCGAGCAGGTCGCCGCGATGGCCTTCGGCCCGGCGCTCCTCGCAATGGTCGGTGTCGGAACAGACGAACATGCGGCCGCCGCGGTCGTCGGTGATCACCTCGTCGAGATAGGTGTGGCGTGCGCCGCAGAGGTCGCAGGGCCGGTCGAAGCGGGTCGGCTCGAACGGATGGTCCTCGAAATCGAGCGAGACCACCCTGGAATGGGGCGGCACGGCATAGATGCGCTTCTCGCGGCCGGCGCCGAACAGCTGCAGCGCGGCGCAGTCGTCCATCTTCGGATTGTCGAATTTCGGCGTCGGCGAGGGATCCATGACGTAGCGCCCCTCCACCTTCACCGGATAGGCATAGGTGGTGGCGATATGGCCGTGGGTGGCGATGTCCTCGTAGAGCTTCACATGCATCAGCCCGTAGTCGGCGAGGGCATGCATGACGCGGGTCTCCGTCTCGCGCGGCTCGAGGAAGCGCAGCGGCTCGGGGATCGGCACCTGATAGACCAGCACCTGGTCTTCGGTCAGCGTCTTCTCAGGGATCCGGTGGCGCGTCTGGATGATCGTCGCCTCCGCCGTCGCGGTGGTGGTGCGGATGCCGGAGGTCTTCTCGAAGAACTTGCGGATCGACACCGCATTGGTGGTGTCGTCGGCGCCCTGGTCGATCACCTTGAGCACGTCGCCGGCGCCGAGGATCGCCGCGCTCACCTGCACGCCGCCGGTGCCCCAGCCATAGGGCATGGGCATCTCGCGCGAGGCGAAGGGCACCTGGTAGCCGGGAATGGCGATCGCCTTCAGGATGGCCCGGCGGATCATCCGCTTGGTCTGTTCGTCGAGATAGGCGAAATTGTACTGCGCTGTGCTCTGGGCGGTCATGGTGGCGGTCATTCCGCGGCATCCTTCAGGGGCGCCGGCGCCTCGGCTCCGGCCTTGTCGTCGGCTTCGGCGCGCGCGAAATGTTCGGCGCGCAGCTTGCGCAGGAGGGTGAGCTCGGCCTGGAAGTCGACATAGTGCGGCAGCTTGAGGTGCTCGACGAAGCCGGTGGCCTGGACGTTGTCGGAATGCATCAGCATGAATTCCTCGTCCTGGGCCGGCGCGGTGACCTCCTCGCCGAGCTCGCGGGCGCGCAGCGACCGGTCGACCAGGGCCATGGCCATGGTCTTGCGCTCGCAATGGCCGAAGGCGAGGCCATAGCCGCGGGTGAAGCGCGGCGCTTCGCTGCCCGATCCCTTGAACTGGGTCACCATCTGGCATTCGGTCAGCGTGAGCTCGCCGAGCGGCACGGCAAAGCCGACCTCCTCGGCGAAGAATTCGAGCTCAACCTCGCCGAGCCGGATCTCGCCGGCGAAGGGATGGGTGCGGCCGAAGCCGCGCTGGGTGGAATAGCCGAGCGCCAAGAGGAAGCCCTCGTCGCCGCGGGCGAGGTTCTGCAGGCGCAGGTCGCGGCCGGCGGGAAAGTCGAGCGGTTCGCGCGTGAGGTCGCCGACCGGGGCGTCCGGCTCGGGCAGCGGATTGCGCTCGATCAGGTCGTCCTCGGCAATGAGGTCGGTGACCCGCGGCATCGGCGTCTCGTCGGCCGGCGCGCGCTTCGGCTCGGGCACCGGCGCCCCGGCCTCGATCAGGAAGTCGATCAGCCGATGGGTATAGTCGAAGGTCGGGCCCAGCACCTGGCCGCCGGGAATGTCCTTGTAGGTGGCCGAGACACGGCGGCGCACCGCCATGGCGGCGGTGTCGACGGGCTCGCTGGCGCCGAAGCGCGGCAGCGTGGTGCGGAAGGCGCGCACCAGGAAGGCGGCTTCCACGAGGTCGCCGCGGGCCTGCTTGACGGCGAGCGCGGCGAGCGGACGGTCATAGAGCGAGCCCTCGGTCATCACCCGGTCGACGGCGAGGGTGAGCTGCTCGCCGACCTGGGCGGCGGTGATCTCGGGAACCGCCGGATCGCCGCGCCTGATATGGGCGAGCAGCGCGTGGGCGTTCTCGATGGCGCGTTCGCCGCCTTTGACTGCGACATACATGTCAGGCCTCGCTGATGCGGGTGGTGCGCGGCAGGCCGGCAATGCCGGAAGGGCCGGCGAGCACGAGGTCGACGCCGCGCGGGAACAGCGCATGGTTGGCGGCAAGCGCGGCGGCGATGTCCTCGGGAAGGCCTGCCGCGGCAAGCGTCGCCTCGCCCTTGATGCCGGGACCTTCGAGGCGGAATGTCCGGCCGGTGCCGAGCGCCGGCACCTGCAGGACGAGCGTGGTGGACCGGTCGGGATAGGCGTCGGTGCCGAGCGCGAAGCCCGCGAGGTCGCCGAGCGCCAGGGGATCGGCGATCACAGCGAAATTCGCCTTGGACGGATCGTCGGTCAGCCGCGCGCCGCTGTGAAAGGTCAGGTAGGCCCTCGTCTCCTCGGTCGCGGCGGCCGGATCGAGATAGAGGCTGGTCTCGAAGTCGACGAGCGCCAGCACCACCGCCGCGGCCACCGGGCTGAGCGGGCGGGGCGCTTCGGCGAGGCCGGCGACCGGCTGGATCGTGCCGGGCCGGGCGAGCGCGTTCATCGTGGCGCGGAAGGCGCGCTGCGCCTCGTGGACGGGATCGGAATAGGCGCTGGCGATGGCCATCAATTGTCTCCGCGCACCATGGTGAAGAAGTCGACGCGGGTGGCCGCGGTCCGTTCGGCGCTGAGCTTGCGCTCGGCGGCGAGCCGGTCGCGGACGGGGGCGAGCACGGCTTCCACCGCCGCGCGATGGGCCGGCACCTGCCAGAGCGCGTCGGCGAGCGCGGCAAGGCGCGCCTTGTCGAGGTCGCGGCCGAGCACGTGGCCGAAACCGATCTCGCCGCCGGCGAGCGCGACCGCCGCGCGGGTGACGGTGGCTTCGCCGAGATTGAACGGCGCGCCGTCGCCGCCGACCCGGCCGCGCACCATGACGAGGCCGATTTCGGGCTGCCGCAGCGTGCGGATCTCGGGCATGGGCGAGACCGCGGTCTCGACCGGTGCAAGCTCGGCCACGGTGGCGCGGGCGGCGATCGCCATGGCGGCCTTGCGGGCGGCCGTTTCGGCGGGAGGGGAATCGATGGGGCTCTGTGTGTCGGTCATGATTTGTATATTCATCTAGATGATTATACTTTTATGACGGCCGGGCCTGATGATCAAGGCGGAGCGGCATGGTATCGACGGACCGATCGCGGGGGCGGAAGGACGGAAGCGTCTGGAAGCGCCGCATTTCGGCTTTGAGCGGTGACAGGCGGATGACGGATCGAGGACCATGCTGGCACGCGGCGGCGGAGTAACGGTCTGGCGGCAGATCGCGGAGGCGATCGAGGCCGAGATCGCCAGCGGCGCCCTGGCGTCGGGCGAGCGCCTGCCGACCGAGGCGGCGCTGTCGGAGCGATTCGGCGTGAACCGGCACACGGTGCGGCAGGCGCTGAAGTCGCTGGTCGACAAGGGGCTGGTGCGGGTCACGCAGGGCTCGGGCACCTATGTGGAGGCCAAGCCGCTGGCCTATCCGATCGGCGCGCGTACGCGTTTCTCCGAGATCGTTCTCGGCCAGGCCCGCGAACCGGCCGGCCGCCTCATCGACCATCGCGTCGCCGGCGCCACGCCTGAAATGGCCGAGGCGCTCGGGCTCGCCGCGGAGGCGCCGGTCGTCGTCATCGACAGCGCCCATTTCGCCGACGGCGTGCCGATCTCCTGGGCGATCGCGGCCTTTCCGATGCCGCGCTTCGCCAGGGTGCCGGAGGTCTATGCCGCGACCGGCTCGATCACGGCGGCGCTCGCCGCCTGCGGCGTCGCCGACTACCGCCGCTCGCTGACGCGGGTCGGCGGCGGCATTGCCGATGCGGTCGACGCCGTGCGGCTGGAAGTGGCGGCAGGCCGGCCGATCCTGGTGATGGAAAGCGTCAATGTCGACCGCGACGGCGTGCCGGTCCAATGGTCGCGGTCGCATTTCTCGGCCGACCGCGTGCGCATCACGATCGCCAATTGACGGCTCTTGCCGGCCGCGCCGCGCGCCGGCCGGCATGCTTGTGCGTCACGGGCAGGTCATGCCGCCCGACGGCTGCTGGCGGCAGGACGGGCCGGTGCCGCCTGCGGCGGCGCTTTCGGTGAGTCCGTCGAGCGCGGTCGTGCCGCCGGAGCCGGTGAGGTCCGGTGCCGGCGCGGTGAGGGTCGCAAGCTGGCTGATCGACACCGGAGCGGGCACCGGGCTGACGGACAGCCGGCCCGGCTGGAAGGCCAGGAGATAGTTGGGCGAAAGGGCCAGCGAGCCCTGCAGGATGGCGTAGCTGCCGACCGTCTCGCCGGCCTCGCGCGCGAGGGCGCCGGCAACCTGGTCGCCGTTGACGAGGCCCATGCCGCCGATGCTGTAGGCGAGCGCCGGGTCGGGCTGACCGAAGCTCTTGGCAAGGTCGAGCGCCGTGATGGTTACGGGGCGGGGCGTGACCGTCAGGCTCGCGCCGGCAAAACCCGTGATGGTGTAGTTGGCATTGGCGAGCGAACCGAGCGCGATGGCATAGCTGCCGGCGCCGGAGAGGCCGGTGGCCGCGGTCGCCAGGGCGCCCGACAGGGTGTCGCCATTGACGAGGCCCATGCCGCCGACGCCATAGGTCAGCGCCGGATTGGCTTCGCCATAGATCCGGCTCTTGGCGTCGGCGGTGACGGTGATCGTGCGGGCGGTGACCGCGAGATCGGCTCCGACGAAGGTGACGGCATAGTTGCCGTTGCCGAGCGTGCCTTGCGTGATCGCATAGGTACCGACATGGCTGGTGCCGGTGGCCGCCGTCGCGAGGCTGCCGGTCAGGCTGTCGCCGTTGACCAGCGTACCGCTGGTCACCTGCCAGGTCAGCACCGGATTGGCCTCGCCATAGACGCGGCTGCCGGCATCGGCGGTGACCGTGACGGCGCGCCGGGTGACGGCGAGGGCGGCGCCGACATAGGTCAGGGCATAGTTGGGCGAGGCCGCGAGGTCGCCCTGCGTGATGGCATAGCTGCCGACATTGCTGGTGCCGGTGGCCGCCGTCGCGAGGCCACCGGTCAGGCTGTCGCCGTTGGCAAGGCCCATGCCGCCGATGCTGTAGGTCAGCGCGGGATTGGCGTCGCCATAGACGCGGCTCCTGGCATCGGCGGTGAGGGTGACGGCGCGCGGGGTGACGGCGAGGCTGGCGCCGGCATAGGTCACGGCGTAGTTCGCCGAGGCTGCCAGGTCGCCCTGCGTGATGGCGTAGCTGCCGACATTGCTGGCGCCGGTCGCCGCCGTCGCCAGGCCGCCGGTGAGACTGTCGCCGTTGGCAAGGCCCATGCCGCCGATGCTGTAGGTCAGCGCCGGATTGGCCTCGCCATAGGCGCGGCTCCCGGCGTCGGCCGCGATGCTGATCGGCCGCGCGGTCACGGCGAGGCCGGCGCCGACATAGGTCAAGGCATAGTTGGACGAGGCGGCGAGGTCGCCCTGCGTGATGGCGTAGCTGCCGACATTGCTGGCGCTCGTCGCCGTCGTCGCGAGGCTGCCGGTCAGGCTGTCGCCGGCGGCGAGGGAGCCTGCCGTCACCTGCCAGGTCAGCGGCGGATTGGCCTCGCCATAGGCGCGGCCCCTGGCATCGGCGGTGACGGTGATGGCGCGCTGGGCGATCGCGAGACTGGCCCCGACATAGCTCACGGCATAATTGGACGATGCGGCGAGGTCGCCTTGGGTGATCGCATAGCTGCCGACATTGCTGATGCTCGTCGCGGCCGTCGCGAGGCCGCCGGTCAGGCTGTCGCCGGCGACGAGGCCCAGGCCGCCGACGCTGTAGGTCAGCGCCGGATTGGCGTCGCCATAGACGCGGTTGCTGGCGTCCGCCGTGATGGTGATGGCGCGCTGGGTGACGGTGAGGCTGGCGCCGACATAGGTGACGGCATAGTTGGACGAGGCCGCGAGGTCGCCCTGCGTGATGGCATGGCTGCCGACATTGCTGCTGCTCGTCGCGGCCGTCGCGAGGCCGCCGGTCAGGCTGTCGCCGGCCATGAGGCCCATGCCGCCGATACTGTAGGTCAGGGCCGGATTGGCATCGCCATAGATGCGCGTCTTGGCGTCGGCGGTGATCGTGATGGCCCGCTGGGTGACGGCGAGATTGGCCTCGACATAGGTCAGGACATAGTTCGGGGACGCTGCGAGGTCGCCCTGCGTGATGGCGTAGCTGCCGACGGCGCTGGTGCCGGTCGCCGCCGTCGCGAGATTGCCGGTCAGGCTGTCGCCGGCGGCCAGCGAGCCGATCGTCACCTGCCAGGTGAGTGTCGGGTTGGCGTCCCCATAGGCGCGGCTCTTGGCATCGGCGGTGACGGCGATGGCGCGCTGGGTGACGGTGAGGCTGGCGCCGACATAGGTCAGGGCGTAGTTGGACGAGGCCGCGAGGTCGCCCTGCGTGATCGGATAGCTGCCGACATTGCTGGCGCCGGTCGCCGCCGTCGCGAGGCCTCCGGTCAGGCTGTCGCCGCCGGCCAGGGAGCCGCTCGTCACCTGCCAGGTGAGTGCGGGGTTGGCGTCGCCGTAGATGCGGTTCCTGGCATCGGCGGTGACGGTGATGGCGCGCTGGGTGACGGCGAGGCCGGCGCCGACATAGGTGACGGCATAGTTGGACGAGGCCGCGAGGTCGCCCTGCGTGATGGCGTAGCTGCCGACATTGCTGGTGCTCGTCGCGGTCGTCGCGAGGCCGCCGGTCAGGCTGTCGCCGTTGGCGAGGCCCATGCCGCCGATGCTGTAGGTCAGCGCTGGATTGGCGTCGCCATAGACGCGGCTCCTGGCGTCGGCGACGATGGTGATCGGCCGCGCGGTGACGCCGAGGCTGGCGGTGAGTGCGGGGTTGGCGTCGCCGTAGATGCGGTTCCTGGCATCGGCGGTGACGGTGATGGCGCGCTGGGTGACGGCGAGGCCGGCGCCGACATAGGTGACGGCATAGTTGGACGAGGCCGCGAGATCGCCCTGCGTGATGGCGTAGCTGCCGACATTGCTGGTGCTCGTCGCGGTCGTCGCGAGGCCGCCGGTCAGGCTGTCGCCGTTGGCGAGGCCCATGCCGCCGATGCTGTAGGTCAGCGCCGGATTGGCGTCGCCATAGACGCGGCTCCTGGCGTCGGCGACGATGGTGATCGGCCGCGCGGTGACGCCGAGGCTGGCGCCGGCGAAACTCGTGATCTGATAGTTGGGATCGCCGAGCGTGCCGGCGGTGATGGCGTAGTTGCCGACGCCCGACGCTGCCGTCGCCGCTGTCGCCAGCGATCCGCCGAGCGTATCGCCATTGGCGAGGCCGAGGCCGCCGACCGCATAGGTCAGCGTCGGATTCGCCTCTCCGTAGGACCGCGTCTGCGCCGCGGCGGTCACCGTGATCGGGCGGGCGGTGACGCCGAGGCTGGCCGCGGTGAAGCCGGTGATCTCGTAGTTGGGATTGCCGAGGCTTCCGAGCGTGATGGCATAGCTGCCGACAGCGGAAGCAGCGGTCGCCGTGGTGGCCAGCGCGCCGGAGAGCTGGTCGCCGTTGACGAGGCCGAGACCGCCGACCGTGTAGGTGAAGGTCGGGTTGGCGTCGCCATAATGACGCGCCGCCGCATCGGCGGTCACCGTGATCTGCCGGGCCGTGATGGTTTCGTTGGCCGTTACATAGGTGATGGCATAGTTGGAATGGCCGAGCGTGCCGAGATTGATGGCGTAGCTGCCGACATTGCTGGTCGCATTCGCCGCGGTGGTCAGGCCGCCGGTGAGCTGGTCGCCGTTCAGCAATGCGCCGCCGGTGATCCGGTAGGTCAGGGCCGGGTCGGTGGTATCGCCATAGATCCGGGTCTTCGCGTCGGCCGAGATGGTCAGCGGACGCGCATTCACCGTCAGCGTGCCCGGAATATAGATCAGCCGATAGGCATTGCCCGACGGGCTCGTCACCGACGCGCCCGACGCCGTGATGCCGTAGTCGCCGACATTGGAGAATTGCGCGGCCGAGGTGGTCAGGCTTGCCAGCGTCGCGAAGCTGTCGCCGGGTTTCAGGTTGCCGTAATAGGTCGCCGCCAGCGTTGGATTGGCATCGCCGTAGAAGCGGCCGACGCTGTTCGGCGCAATGGTCAGCACGGTAAGGAAGGCATAGAGCTCGGGATAGTGGGCGACGCTCGCGCCATTGTTCTGACCGACCTGGTTGGGCGGCGCCCAGACGCCCTGGAAGTCCCAGCCGCCGAACGTCGCCTGGTAGCTCGACAGATCCTGCAGCTGCGCCGTGGTCAGGCCGGTGGCGTTGAAGATGCCGGAATTGCTGGCGACGCCCTGGCTGGTGCCCTTGCCCGTCGTCGTCGTGTCCCAGTAGGAAGCGCCCACCACGCCGTTGTTCACGCCGACCAGCCCGCCGCCGAGGCCCGGGCCGGTCACGGCGCCCGCCGCGTAGGTCCGTGCGATGGTGCCGTCGTTCGTGCCGACCAGGCCGCTGCCGCCGCTGACGGCGCCCATCGCATAGGCGTCGCTGATCGTGCCGCCAACATTGTTCCTGCCGGCAAGGCCGCCGGCGCTGCCCGCGGTGCCGCTGACGGCGCCGGTCGCATAGGACTGGCTGAGGGCGCCGGAATTGTCGCCCACGAGGCCGCCGATATCGGCGCCGGGCCCCGTGACGGAGGCGGATGAATAGGTCCGCGCCACCGTGCCGCGGTTGACCCCGACGAGGCCGCCCACCGAGGCGACTCCCGAGACCGTGCCGGTCGAAGAGGCATTGGTGATGCTGGAGCCGGCAAGGGCGGTCCCGGCGAGCGCGCCGACATCGGCCGCGCCGGTCACCGTCGCGTTGACGAGCCCGACATTGCCGACCGTTCCGGCAACCAGGCCGAACAGGCCGGTATTGCTGAGAGCGGACCGGGAAATGACCAGGTTCGCGATGGTATGGCCGCCACCGTCGAACCGCCCGGTGAACTGGGTTCCGCCGGCCGCGACAGGCATGAAACCGTAGCCGTCGCCGAGCACGTCCGACGTGAACCAGTGACGCGAAAGCTCCGCCGACATGTCGATGTTGCGCATCAGCCGGTAGGAGGCGGACGGATCGAGCGCCATCAGCTGGAGCTGGTGGGCATTGCCGATGCTGGTCGAATATTCGGTCAAGAGGAACGGCCGTGCCGCGCCACGGCCGCCGCCTGCATTGTTGAGCGAGCCGTCCGCGGAGATCATGACGAAGCCGGACGCGCCGGGGGTGGTGCCGAAGGTCAGGCCGGGCAGGTTGGCGACATTGGCGAACTGGGCGGTGGTCAGGCCGGTGGCCTGGAACGTTCCGGCAATGCTGCCATTGCCGTTGCTCATGCCGGTGGTCTGGATGTCCCAGTAGGAATTGGTGACGTTCGAGCCGCTCGACACGTCGTAGCCGATCAGGCCTCCGCTCTGCGGGGTGTAGGTGGCCGAGACGGCACCGGTTGCATAGGTCTGCGTGATCGGACCGGAATTGGCGCCGACCAGCCCACCGGCGGTGTAACCGAAAACGCTTCCCGTCGCGTAGCTCTGCGAAATCGGTGCATTGTTCTGGCCGACCAGACCGCCCGCCGCTGAACCTTGGGCATATACGGCGCCGGTCGCGTATGAGCCGATGATGAGCGCGCCATTGTAGCCGACGAGACCGCCGGCATTGTCGCCGCCGGAGCCTTGGCCGCGCAACGTGTTGGTCACGCTCCCCGTGGCGTGGGACGAGCGGATCGAGCCGCCCGCATTGTAGCCGACCAGTCCGCCGGACGTGCGATAGCCCGAGACTGTCGCGGCCGAGAAGGAATCGATGATGGTCCCGTAGTTCTGGCCGACAAGCCCGCCGACATAGATGCTGCCGGTGATGGTTCCGCTGGTGACGCCGAAATTCCGGATCAGGCCCGAACTGCCCGAGAACACGCCGACAAGGTTGGTCGATGCCCGGTTGATCGTCAAATTGGATATGGCCTGGTTCTGGCCGTCGAAGATGCCGCTGAAATAAGTGCCGGAAATGCTGTAGTTGCTCGTGTTGAGCGTCAGATTGCCGAGCGGCAGGAAGCCGGCGCCGCTGTTCCAGGTGGACGTCACGCCGGCGTCGATGTCGCGCCCCAGCGCATAATTGCCCGACAGCCTGTTGTTGACGTTCTGCAGGTCGTAGACATTGTTGACCAGCATGAAGGCGGTGATTGTCCCGCCGCCGGCAATGTTGCCGCTGTAGTCGGTTCCCGTCGCATAGCTCGTGGCATTGACCGAGGGCGTCGCCGTCGCGGGATTGCTCGCGGGATTGTAGTAGACGTTCACCGCGCCGGCGGTCGACACCTGGATGCCGGCGCCGAACGACACGGTGCCGTTGCCCATGCCGCTGTTGTCGGCGCGCAGGTCGATGGTGGCGCCGCCGGTATTGGTGATGGCGGCATTGACCGCGATGCTGCGGTAGGCGCTGAGCGTCAGGCTGCTGGCGCTCGACCAGGTGATGGCGCTCGCCACCGTGATGTCGCCGGCCTCGGTTCCGGGGCTGCCGAAGCCGCCGGTGGTGATGGTGACATTGGCCGTGTTCAGCGCCGCCTGCAGCGTTGCGACGTTGATCACGCTGGTGCCGGTCGGCGTGAAGGTGGTGGTGCCGCCGGTGATGCTCGTCGCCTGGCCGGCATCCGGCGCATTGGAAATGACGATGTTGTAGGGATCGAGCAGCAGCGTGCCGAACCGGCCGAGGGCGGCGCGCATGTCGGCCATTCCGGTGAAGGCGAGCGTGCCCTTGCTGGAAACCTCGGCAAAGCCGCCGTCACCCCCTTGCGTCCCGCCCCGGGCCGAGATCGTGCCGGCGAAACCTGTGTCGTGGTCCGACCAGACGATGATCCGGCCGCCGTGGCCGGAGCGGAGGGCGTCGGCTCGGATGGTGCTCGCGCCGTCGATCGCGACGGTCTCGGCATGCGGCAGCGAGCCGCCGCCCTGATAGTCGCCGCCGATGCGGATCTGGCCGCCGCCGGTTGAGCCCGACGCGTCGAGCTGCGCCCTCGTGAGGTCGATGATCCGGCCGGTGATGGTGATCGAGCCGCCTGACAGCGTCGGGCTCGACGCGTCGATGCGGCCGTTGGCGAAGACGGTTCCGCCGCCGCCGCCGTCGACGATGACAGTGCCGGCCGCGCCCGCCGGTTTCGCGCGCGGCGGCTGGGCATTCCGCCTGCCGGCCTGCACACTGAACTGTGACCGAGGGGGGCCGGCACGCGGCGCGCCTGTCTCGGGGGCGGCTCCGAATCGCAGGCCCGCGGCGGTCTGGGCGACGCCGCCGGCCTCGATCGTGCCGCCGAGCTGGATCGCCGCGCGGGCGACGTCGGCGCTCGTCGCAGCCCGCGCCGCCACCCGGCCGCCCTGGGCCCGGATCCGGCCGGTCTGGCGGATCAGCGCCTGGGCGCGGTCCGGATTGGCGGTCGGTACCGACACGGTCAGGAAGCCGTCGCCCTCGACGTCGACCGAGACGGCTTCGCCCGCGGCAAGCCCGACCCGGCCTCCAGGCGCCGCGATCGTTCCTTCATTGGCCACCCGTCCGCCGATCAGCACGGCATCGCCGCCACCGCGCACGCGGATGGTTCCCTGGTTGGTGACGTCGGCGGAGGCGCCGGTGCCGGTGAAGCGCCGGCGGCCGGCCATGAAGTCCTGGTCGCTCGTGGCCAGCGTCGAGGCGGTGAAGCCCGACGTCTCGACCGTGCCGCTCGGGGTGATCAGGATGCCGTTCGGATTGACGAGATAGACCTGTCCATTGGCCTGGATCTGTCCGGCAATGGTCGAGGTGGTGCTGCCGGTCACCCGGTTGAGGGTTGCGGCGTCGGCGCCGGGCTGCTGGAACGTGACGCGGCCGCCCGGGCCGACGGAGAAGGCGTTCCAGTTGATCACGGCGCGCTGGGACGACTGGTTGACGGTCAGCGCGCCGGCCTGCGGCGCGCCGATGCTCGCCGTGCCGGCCGCAACCGTGCCGCCGCTGGGCAGGGTCTGGGCCCGCGCGCCGAACGGCACGAGGCCGGCGAGAAGCGCAGCGGCCGAGACCGACAGGCTCAACCGCTGCCGCGTCGCGCCATGCCGGCCGGCCGGCGTCGGAATGCACGCCAGGGTCCACGCCGCCGTCGCGCCGCTCGCCATCTTCGCCCTCTGCCTGACCATGCCCGCTCGCCCCGGCCGCTCGTGCATCCGTGCACCCATCTGCCGATTGCCATGAACCGGGGCAGGGGTCTTCTCACGTGGCGCACGAAGTCGCAGGTTGGTCCGGGTGCGGCCTCAGCGCTGCCCGGAGCCGATCAGCGCGAAGCGCAGGCGCGTGGAGACGAGGTCGATGGCGATGACCGCGGCGAGGATCATCAGGATCAGCGCCGAGACGTGCTGATATTCGAAGACGCGGATCTGCTCGGCGAGGTGCAGGCCGATGCCGCCGGCGCCGACAATGCCGATAATGGTGGCCGAGCGGGTATTGCTCTCGAAATAATAGAGCACCTGGCTGCCGATGACCGGCAGGATCTGCGGCAGCAGGCCGAAGCGGATGCCGTCGAGCCGGCTGCCGCCGACCGAGGCGACGCCCTCCACGGCCTTGCGGTCGGCCGCCTCGATGGCTTCCGAGAACAGCTTGCCGAAAATGCCGAAATTGGCGGTGACGAGCGCGAGCACGCCGGCGAAGGGGCCGAGGCCGACGACGCTGACCCAGATGAGCGCCCAGATCAGCTCGTCGACGCCACGGATCGTGTCGAGGAAGCGGCGCGACAGGAAATGCACGACGGCATTGGGGATGACGTTCTTGGCTGCCAGGAAGCCGAAGGGCAGGGCGAGGATCGCCGCCACCATGACGCCGAGAAAGGCGATCGCCACGGTCTCGGCCAGGGCATGCAGGTAGACGAAAAACTTCGACCAGGTGCCGGTCGAGGGCGGCAGCATGCGCCAGAGGAATTCGGCGAGCCGGCCGAAGCCGAACAGGATCTTGGCGGCCGAGAATTCGAGCGCGACGAGGCCGAAGACGAGAAGCGCGGCGAGCGCGAGGATCGTGCCAGCGGCGACGAGGCGCCGGCGGATCGGCGGGTGGAACACGTCCCGGTGGCGGGCGGCAATCTCGTCCCGACGGGCGAGCGCCTCGGCGACGACCGGATGAGGACGGGCGACGGCGGGCGCGGTCATGGCCGGTTCTCCAGGCCGATCAGCGCATGGCGCACGCGCTCGGTCAGAAGGTCGATGACCATGACGGTCGCGATGATCAGGACCAGGACGGCGGAGACGTCGGGATAGTAGAACTTGCGGATCGCCTCGATCAGGTCCTGGCCGATGCCGCCGGCGCCGACGAAACCCATGACGGAGGCGCCGCGCACATTCACCTCGAAGCGCAGCAGCGCATAGCTCGTGAAATTGGACAGGACCTGCGGCAGGACGGCGAAGCGCACGGTCTCGACCCAGGTCGCGCCGGTCGCCTTCAGCCCGTCGACCGGCTTCATGTCGATGTTCTCGACGACCTCGGCGAAGAGCTTGCCGAGCGCGCCGGTCGTGTGGATGGCGATCGCCAGCACGCCCGGCACCGGGCCGAGGCCGAAGGAGACGACGAAGATCAGGGCGAAGACGATTTCGGGGACGGTGCGGCAGAATTCCAGGTAGCGCTTGGCGAGGATGCGCACCGCATGGGTCGGGCTGAGATTGCGGGCGGAGAAGAAGCACAGGGCAAAGCCGCCGACCGCGCCCAGCACCGTGCCGACATAGGCGATCAGCAGCGTCTCGCCGAGCAGCTTCAGCCACTTGCCGAGGCCCCACATCCACTCGGCCGGATCGGACAGCACGAAGCGGCCGGCGGCCGGTCCGTTGTCGAGCACGAAGATGCGGCCGATATAGTCGGTGAAGCGCCAGATATTGCCTGCCAGCTTGGAGAGGTCGACGTCGGCGACGTGGCCGGCGGCGAGGGTTGCCGCGGCGACGAGGACCAGGCCGAGAATGAGCTGGCGGCGCTTGGCGCCCATCGCATCGCGATAGGCGTTTTCGAGCGGCGCGAGCTGCTGGTCGGGAAGGCGGGGAATGGCGCTCGCCATGGGTCTCCTGTCCGGGCTTTTCGGGGCCGCGTCGCGAGGACGCCCTGCATTGCGGATGGCCGTGGTTCGAGGCTCGCTGCGCTCGCACCTCACCATGAGGATTGGAGGGGCGCGGCATCCGGGTTGCTCATGAAGCGGCGGGCTCGACGCCCATTTTGCGGCGCCGGTGCTGCCATGCTCTCCCAACCTCATGGTGAGGTGCGAGCCGCAGGCGAGCCTCGAACCACGGCCGCCCGTTTTGCCATGCACGTCATCCAGGCCAATTCCAGGCCCAAAGAAACGGGGTGGATCTTGGAGGATCCACCCCGCTGGAGGTTGCCCCGGGGGAGGGCTCAGCTGCGCGCGCGGCGCATCTGGTCGACGAAGCGCTGCAGCTCGACGATGGTCTCGTAGTCGCGATGGGTGACGGCGTGGAAACCGCGGTCCTTGCCGTCGGACAGGCGGTCGAAGGCCGCCTTGTCGGCGGTCGGCGCGTCCATGAAGGCCTTCAGGATGGCGGCGCGCGCCTCTTCCGGCAGCGTGTTGATATAGGCGTAGGGCGAGCCGGCGATCAGGTCCGACTTGAAGATGATCTTGAAGTCGTCGGCGCGCACCATGTTCTTGTTGGCCATGCGCGTCAGGTTGGAATCGGTCTCCGAATTCCACCAGTTGAAGGCGGCGTCGCAGGTGCCCTGCTGCACCGCCGACACGGCGTTCTCGTGGCTGCCGGCATAGACGACGCGCGAGAAGAACTGGTCGGGATTGGCGATGCCGAGCTTGTTCATGGCAAAGCGCGGCACGTTGTTGCCCGAGGTCGAATTGGGATCGACGAGGCAGAGATTCTTGCCGCGCAGGTCCTCGAGCCGCGCCGCCGGATTGTCGGCGCGCACGTAGAGCACCGAATAGTAGCCGATCGAGCCGTCGGAATTGATGGTCGTGACGAAGGGTTCGACGACGCCGTTGGTGACGGTGCGGGCGCGCACATAGGAGGCCGGGCCGTAATAGGCGAGATGAATCTGGCCGGCCCGCTGGCCCTCGATGACCGCGGCATAGTCGTTGGCGATGCGCAGCGTCACCTTGGTGCCGAGCGTGCGCGCGAGATAGTCGACGAAGGGCGCGTAGCGCTCGGTGACGCCCGAGGCGTTCTCGGCCGGGATCACGGCGAGGACCAGCTCGGGATAGCGGCTCTGCCAGCCCTGGCCCTGGGCGCGGGCGCCGAGGGGGCTGAGGCCGAGGCCGGCAAGGCCGGCCAGCACGGTGCGACGGTCGAACATGGTCTCAATGATCTCCAGAGGGGGAGGCGGTCACGCGGTGACGAGGGCGCCGGCCGCGGCCGGCACCGGGGTGTGGCTGTCGAGGACCTCGTCGGCCTCGATGCCGTACAGCTCGCGCGCGGCGGCCGAGGTCAGCTCGGCGGGCGCGCCGTCGAACACGACACGGCCCTGCGCCATGCCGACGAGGCGGTCGCAATAGGTCTTGGCGAGGTCGAGCGAGTGCAGATTGCACAGAACCGTGATGCCGTAGTGACGGTTGATCCGCTGCAGCGCGTCCATGACGATGCGGGTATTGCGCGGGTCGAGCGAGGCGATCGGTTCGTCGGCGAGGATGTATTTCGGCTCCTGAACCAGGGCGCGGGCGATCGCCACGCGCTGCTGCTGGCCGCCGGAGAGACTTTCGGCGCGCTGGCTGGCGAGCGAGCCGATGTCGAACTGTTCGAGCGCGGAGAGCGCGATCGCCTTGTCCTCGGCCGTCCACAGCTTGAGCAGCGCACGCGCCTGGCTGACATGGTTGAGGCGGCCCATCAGCACATTGGTCAGGACGTCGAGCCGGCCGACCAGGTTGAACTGCTGGAAGATCATGGCGCAGGACTGGCGCCAGGCCCTGAGATCGGCGCCGGCGAGGGCGGTGACGTTGCGGCCGTCGGCGAGGATGCGGCCCTCGGTGGGGTCGGCGAGGCGGTTGATCATGCGCAGAAGGGTCGACTTGCCGGCGCCGGACCGGCCGATCACGCCGATGAAGGCGCCGTCGGCGATCTCCAGAGAGACGTCCGACACGGCGGCCTTCGCGCCAAATCGTCGGGTAACCTTGTCGATGACGAGCATGAGCAAAACCTTGGCAGACAGCAAAAAGCGCCGCGGCGGGGAGCCGGCTGGTCTGATGCTCAACGCTCTAGGCCAGGCGAATTACAGTTTTGTGACGCGCCCCTCACGCGTATGACAAGCTGATTTCCACTTCGAATACTTCGGGATTGTCATCGATACGTCATCGTCGTGTCATCTGGGGGGATGACGGGCAGGTCCGGCCGGATCGCCCGCCGCGGGCCCCGGGCCCGCATGACCTTCAGGGAGCAGACCGCCATGACCAAGCTCGGCACAACGCCGTCGATCCACGCCGACGCGATCGTCACCAACAGCCGTCTCGGCGCCTATACCGAGGTCGGCGCGCGCACCGTGATCTCCGAAAGCGTCATGGGCGACTATTCCTATATCGTGCAGGACGGCCAGATCGACATGACGACGATCGGCAAGTTCTGCTCGATCGCCCGCCACGTGCGGATCAATCCTGGCAACCATCCGACCGAGCGGGCGAGCCAGAGCCATTTCCTCTACCGTGCCTCGCGCTATTTCGACGGCGAGCCTGACGAGGCCGGCTTCTTCGACTGGCGCCGCGCCCATGCCGTGACGATCGGCCACGACGTCTGGATCGGCCATGGCGCCGTGGTGCTGGCCGGCCGCACCGTCGGCACCGGCGCGGTGGTGGCGGCGGGCGCCATCGTCACCAAGGACGTCGCGCCCTATACGATCGTCGGCGGCAATCCGGCAAAGCCGATCCGCCGGCGTTTTTCGGAAAGCCTCGCCGAGCGGCTGCAGGCGCTCGCCTGGTGGGACTGGAGCCACGAGCGCCTGCGCCTGGCGCTGCCGGATTTCCGCGCGCTCGGCGTCGAGGCGTTCCTGGAGAAATACGAAGGGGCGTGATGTTTCGTGTCCTGCATGGCGCTTGCGGGGCACCAAGCGGCGGAGCCACGGACCACGGCCGATGGCAGCGCCGTTCATCATCGGTGAACGGGCGTCATCGCGCCCCCTTGCGCGCGTTCATGTGACGGTCAACCATCGCGGCGCTGACCTGGCGCCGCGGCGCCGCGCGGTTCTTCCGGGAGGTCCCATGTCGCTCTACCGGCTCGATCGCAATTTCGCCCCGTCCGTCGTCGCCGTCGTCGGCGCTTCGGACCGGCCGCAGTCGCTTGGCCAGGCGGTGCTGGCGAGCATGCGCCGGGCGGGCTTTTCCGGCGACCTCTACCCGGTCAATCCGCGCCATGCCGAGGTGGGCGGGCTTCCTGCCTATGCCTCGCTCGCGGAGCTGCCCAAGCCGCCCGATCTCGTCGTCCTGGCCTCGCCCGCCCGGACCGTGCCGGGCCTCGTCCAGGAGGTGGCGGCGATTGGCGGCGTGCAGGGCGCGGTGATCGTCTCGCCCCTGCCGCGCGAGGGACGCGCCGAAGCCGTGCACGCCATGACCGAGGCCGCGCGGCGGCATGGCCTGCGCCTCATCGGCCCGGATTCCTTCGGCATCATCGCGCCGCATGTCGGCTTCGACGCCAGTCTTGCGCCGCATGCGACGCGGCGCGGCTCGCTGGCGCTGGTCTCGCAGTCGGGCGCCATCGCGGCCGGCCTGCTCGAATGGGCCGAGGCGCGCAATATCGGCTTTTCCGGCGTGGTGACGCTCGGCGACCAGATCGACGTCGATGTCGGCGACTGCCTCGACTTCTTCGCATCGAACTTCCGCACCCGGGCGATCCTCCTCTACATCGAGACAGTGCGCGACGTGCGCAAGTTCATGGCCTCGGCCCGCGCGGCGGCGCGCGCCAAGCCGGTCATCGTCCTGAAGTCCGGCCGGCACCGGGCACGGTCGGGCGCCATGCGTACCCATACCAGCGCGCTTGCCGGGGCGGACGACGTCTACAGCGCCGCCTTCGCCCGCGCCGGCCTGGTGCGCGTCGCCGATCTCGACGAACTGATCGCCGCGGCCGAGACGCTGTCGCGCTTTCCGGCCTTCTATGGCGAGAGGCTCGGCATCGTCACCAATGGCGGCGGTCTCGGCGCGCTCGCCGTCGACAGCCTCGTCGAGCGCGGCGGCCGTCTCGCCGAGCTCGACACGCTGACGCGCGCGCGCCTCGAGGCGCTGCTGCCGGCCGAGGCGCCGCACGGCAATCCGATCGACATTCTCGGCGACGCCGACGCCGCGCGATATGCCGAAGCCATGGAGGCGGCGCTCGACGATCCCGGCATCGACGCGGTCCTCGTCATGAACTGCCCGACCGCGCTGCTCGCCAGCCGCGATGCGGCCAAGGCCGTGGCCGGCGTGGTGACCCAGCGCCGTGCCAAGGGCGAACGGGTCAAGCCGGTCTTTTCGGTCTGGCTCGGCGACCACGAGGCGGCGAGCGCCACCTTCGCCGAGGCCAACCTGCCGAGCTATCCGACCGAATCGGAAGCGATCCGTGGCTTCATGCATGTGGTGAGCCACAATCGCGGCCAGGAGGCGCTGCTCGAGACGCCGGAAAGCGCCGCCATCGTGCCGCCCGCCGACCTGCAGAAGCTGCGCGTCGCGATCGCCGAGACGATCGCCGCCGGCCGGCGCTGGCTCGACCCGCTGCTGGTCGACCGCATCCTCATCGCCTACGGCATCGGCACCAGCCCGGTGCGCCTTGCCCATACCGCCGCGGAGGCGGGGGAGCATGCCGCCGCGTTCCTCGCCGACGGCCATGCCTGCGCGGTCAAGGTGGTCTCGCCCGATATCGTGCACAAATCCGATGTCGGCGGCGTGCGCCTCAGCCTGTCGAGCCGCGCGGCAGTGGAGGCGGCGGCTGAGGACATGCTGACGCGCATCCCGCGGGACATGCCGAAATGCCGGATCGAAGGCGTCACCGTACAGCCGATGATCCACCGACCGGGCGCCATCGAGCTGATCGCCGGCATTGCCGACGATGCGACCTTCGGTTCGGTCATGCTGTTCGGCCGCGGCGGCAAGGCGGTCGAGCTGATCCGCGACCGGGCCCTGGCGCTGCCGCCGCTCGACATGCGCATCGCCCGCGACATGATCGCGCGCACGCGCATTTCGAAACAGATGGCCGGCTATCGCGACGTGCCGCCGGTCGACATCGCCGAGGTGGCGGAGGTGCTGGTGCGCCTGTCGCAGCTTGCCGCCGACCTGCCCGACATTGCCGAGATCGACATCAATCCGCTGCTCGCCGATGCCGGCGGCGTGCTGGCGCTCGACGCGCGCATCGCGGTCGGCGCGCCGAAGGCCGCCCGGCTCGGCGCCGGCGGCCATCCGCGTTTCGCCATCCGGCCCTATCCGAAGGAATGGGAGCGGACGGTGACGACCGAGAGCGGCTACCGCTTCCGCATCCGGCCGGTGCGGCCGGAGGACGAGGCTATCTTCCGCGACTTCCTGGAGCGGGTCGACCCGGACGATCTGCGCCAGCGCTTCTTCGCGCCGATCAAGCAGTTCAGCCACGCCTTCATCGCCAAGCTCGCCCAGATCGACTATGCCCGCTCCATGGTGCTGGTGGCGCTGGAGGAGACGACCGGCGAGCTCATCGGCACGGTGCGCCTGCACGCCGATCCCGACAACGAAAGCGCCGAATATGCGGTGTTCATCCGCTCCGACATGCAGGGCCGCGGCCTCGGGCAGACCATGATGCGGCTGATCATCGACTATGGCCGCGAGCAGCACATCAAGCGCATCTACGGCCAGGTCTTGAACGAGAACCACCGGATGATCGCGCTCGCCCGCGACCTTGGCTTCCAGGTCGGCATCGACCCGGACGATACCTCGCTGCACCGGGTGGTGCTGGAGCTGGAGTGAGGGGGGCTGTCCAGGATATCCAATGCCAATGGCAGGCTTTACGACTTCGACGCGATTGGCAGTTTATGCCAATGCCGCTATCATCACGCCGCGCATTGAGGAGCATGTCGATGCCGACACGCAATGTGGTTTTGACCGAGCATCACGAGAAGATCATCGATCGTCTGGTGAAATCCGGCCGCTATCAGAATGCGAGCGAGGTCCTGCGTGAAGGCCTGCGCATGATCGAGCAGCGGGAGGCGCTCGAAGACGCCAAGCTGGAGGCGCTTCGAGAGGCGGCTCGCATTGGCTTCGCTGATATCGATCGGGGCCGGTTTGTCGATGTGCCCGATGATCAGTTGGAAGACTATATCGGCGAACTCGGACGCAAAGCTCGCGAACAAATTGACAAAGAGCGGACTTAGACGTCGATGGTGGCCTATCGCCTTTCCCGGGCGGCGCTGGGCGACATTGTCGACATCCTCTCCTGGACGCACGCGCGTTTTGGCGAGCAGGCCCGGCTACGCTATGAGCGCCTTCTCGTGGCGGCTCTTCGCGACATCGCCTCCGACCCGATGAGAGTTGGAAGCGTCGGTCGCCCGGATCTCGGGCGAAATGTGCGCAGCTACCACCTGCGTCACGGCCGAGGCAGGGTGCAACCTGCCAACGTTGTCGTGCACAGCCCCCGACATCTCCTGCTCTATCGCGTTGCGCCTGGTGGCCCGGTTGGTATCGGCCGCGTGCTGCATGATGCGATGGAGATCGAGCGGCATATTCCCACAGACTACGGGTGATGAATCACCTCCATCATCGGCGTTGCCAGACAATAGAAGGGCGAGACCAGGACGCCGGGCCGTCGACACTGCTCGGGCTGCGGCCCGCGCCGCTGCCTTATCAAGCGGGTGGATAAGACTTTCGAAGGGAGCAGGCTCTGCTTCGCAGAAGCTGCTCCGGCCCGACATCGTCGATACATGCAAAACCGCGCCGATACGACATCGCGGGTCGCCCCGACAGCCCGCTCATCGTCCGGCCGCGCTAGGCGCGAACCCCAAGCGGGCCAGAAATGTCCGGGAGGTTCGCGCTTGGCGTAAACCATTGAAAATATGGACGAAGGGTGGCGGTTGACAGGCTGCTGCCATTGATCCGGACCGATGTGGCCGGAGGTTCGCGCTCCCGGGCCGATTTCGTGAGATCGAAAAGGTGTTTATCAATGGGCGGTCGCTCCCTTCGCGGGAGCGTGGATCGAAACGTCATCGCAGGGCACGGTGAAGGGCTTTGCCGGGCGTCGCTCCCTTCGCGGGAGCGTGGATCGAAACACGATGCCGACGATTGACGCGGCGGGCACCACAACCGTCGCTCCCTTCGCGGGAGCGTGGATCGAAACCCCTATATTTTCAATTGCTTGGCCGATCGGAGCCATGTCGCTCCCTTCGCGGGAGCGTGGATCGAAACGACGTCGACCGGCCGGTGGCGTTTTTTGCCGGCACCGTCGCTCCCTTCGCGGGAGCGTGGATCGAAACTCCTCAGACAGGGGGTGAGCAGGGGCGTTCCCCGGTCGCTCCCTTCGCGGGAGCGTGGATCGAAACGTCGCGCAGGTGCCGACGCCGATATTGACGTTCGGGTCGCTCCCTTCGCGGGAGCGTGGATCGAAACGTCGCGCAGGTGCCGACGCCGATATTGACGTTCGGGTCGCTCCCTTCGCGGGAGCGTGGATCGAAACGTCCCAGGGCGCGGTCATCCAGGTCTCGATCTCGTCGCTCCCTTCGCGGGAGCGTGGATCGAAACGCGAGCAGGCGCCGGCCGCCGTCGACGGCCTCGAAAGTCGCTCCCTTCGCGGGAGCGTGGATCGAAACCGCGCCCGAACCTCGGGATCCGCCATCGCCGCCGCGTCGCTCCCTTCGCGGGAGCGTGGATCGAAACAGATAGTGCGTTTCGGCCGCGCGGAAGCCGCGGCGAGTCGCTCCCTTCGCGGGAGCGTGGATCGAAACGCCTCGACCGGCTACCTGATGCCGGTGAAGGGCGAGTCGCTCCCTTCGCGGGAGCGTGGATCGAAACTTCGTCTCCTCATCCCACCAGTCGGTCACATGGTGTCGCTCCCTTCGCGGGAGCGTGGATCGAAACCGTGCACAGGTCGATGACGCCTATGCGCTCTCGCGTCGCTCCCTTCGCGGGAGCGTGGATCGAAACGTCGGCGGCGCCGTCGCGCAAGGGCGCCGCACGTGTCGCTCCCTTCGCGGGAGCGTGGATCGAAACGCTAACTTGTGAGCACTCCCTTCACACGGGAGGGGTCGCTCCCTTCGCGGGAGCGTGGCTCAAAACATCGTGACCTCAACGGGCACCGCACCATCACGGCGCGCCGCCCATGGGCCATGCGTGGAACCGCGTTCGAGCGCGCCCGCCGAACGGCCAATTGACCGGTTTGCATCGCATCGCGCCATGATTGACCTCAGTTCTCAGCGTGACCTGAAGCCCTATGTCCGACATCTCACCAATCGCCATCACCGAAACCGACGGCTGGCTGCAGCTCGACGCGGGCCGCGTCTTCTTCCGCAGCTGGACACCGGAAGCGGCGGCGGGCGCGCCGGTCATCCTGTTCCATGATTCGCTCGGCTGCGTGGAGCTCTGGCGCAGCTTTCCGGCGACGCTCGCGGCGGTGACCGGGCGGCGGG
Source organism: bacterium YEK0313 (assembly GCA_000751295.2). Taxonomy (NCBI): domain Bacteria; species bacterium YEK0313. The sequence goes on along the minus strand of CCMO02000001.1, from coordinate 5,341,228 downwards.
TGGTGGCCTATGACCGGCTGGGTTTCGGCCGGTCCGATCGCCATCCCGGCCGGCTCGGGCGGGGCTTCATCCGTGCCGAGGGCGAAGAGGTGGTGCCGCGGCTCTGCGCGGCGGCGGGCATCGCGCGGTTCGTCGCCTGCGGCCACAGCGTCGGCGGCGGCATGGCGGTGGAGACGGCGGCGCGCTGGCCCGAGCGCTGCGAGAGGCTGGTGACGATCGCGGCCCAGGCCTTCGTCGAGGACCGCACGCTGGACGGGCTGCGTGTCGCCGAGCGCGATTTCGAGGATCCGGCCCATCTCGCGCGCGTCGCCCGCTACCACGGCGACAAGGCGCGCTGGGTGGTCGATGCCTGGATCCGCACCTGGCTCAATCCTGAATTCGCCCCGTGGACGCTCGACGAGGCGCTCGCCCGCCTGCGCTGCCCGGTGCTGGCAGTGCATGGCGACACGGACGAATATGGCTCGCTCGAACATCCCCGCCGCATCGCGGCGGGACGCGGGCGGGCCCATATCTTCGCGGGCATCGGCCATGTGCCGCATCGCGAATGCGAGCGGGAGCTTGCCGAGGTGATCGACGGGTTCCTGAGACAAGGCTGAGCCGGGCCCGCCCGGCGGCCCCGGGAAATGGGCACGGACCGAGGGCCCGTCACCTCACCAGGGCTTCTCGCCCTCCATGGTCGAGACATGGGCCGAGACCACCTTCCAGCCGAGATCGGGAAAGCGCACGAAGGTCTGGCTCTGGCGGCCGACGACGTCGCGGCCGCGCATCTTGAATTCGAGGTTCACGGTCGCGACATCGCGGCCGAGGGTGAGGATTTCGAGGCGCAGGCGCTTTTCCTTGATGCCGGGGCCAGGCGGGCGGGCGACCCGATGGGCGTGGATCGCGTCGAAGCCGTAGCCGTTCTCGTGCAGCGCGTAGCGGATGGTGTGCGGGCTGTTCCAGAAGGTCGCGTCGAGCACGTCGACATCCTTGTCGATCAGCGCCTGCTCGTAGCGCTCGAACAGGGAACGGATCTCGGCCACCACCTCGGGCAGGTTCGGGGTCAGGTCGGTCATGCTGCGGCTTCCATGGCTTCGGCGATGGCGATGAGGCTCGAGTCGGTGCCGCGCCCGCCGATGATCGACAGGCCGACCGGCGCGCCGTCGACCCGCGCGCCCGGCAGGCTGACCTGCGGCGAGCCGGTGAGGCCGCCCTGGGCGCACAGGCAGGTGATGCGGTCGCGCAGCGGCTGCTGCGCCGGCAGCGGCAGGCCGCGCAGGGGCGCCGGGAACGGTGTCGTCGGCAGGCAGAGAATGGTGCCCGCCGGCAGCAGGTAGCGCAGCCGGGCCCGGGCCTCCTCGCGCATCAGCGCCGCCCAGTTGCGTTCGGCCGGCGGCACCTGCGCGCCGGCGATCAGCCCGGCGGCGACGCTGAAGGCGAGGCGCGGGTTGTCGCGCTCGATCCAGGGCTGGAAGGTCTGCCAGGCCTCGACCGGCTGCAGCATGCGCTGCGCCCGTGCCCAGACCGAGAGGCCCTGGGGCGCCATGATGTCCTCGCGCACCGCGCCGACGATGCGGCCGAGCCGCGCGACCATGGGCTTCAGCGCTTCGGCGACCGCCGGATCGGCAAAGCCGAAGGCATCGACCGCGACGATCAGGCTGGTCGGCAGGGGGCCGGGCGGCTCGCCGAGCAGCACGGCGCCGGCGCGCGCGAAGGTCTTCGCGTCGCGCGCGAACCAGCCGCAGGTATCCGAGCTCGGCGCCTGGGCCAGCATGCCGGTCACGTCGAGCCGGCCGTGGGTCGGCCGGATGCCGTAGAGGCCGCAGAAGCTGGCCGGCACGCGCATCGAGCCGCCGGTATCGGTGCCGAGCGCGATGTCGCAGAGGCCGGCGGCGACCGCCGCGGCCGAGCCGGAGGAGGAGCCGCCCGGCACCCGGTCGGGCGCGGCCGTGTTCACCGGCGTGCCGTCGAAGGCGTTCTCGCCGAGAATGCCGAGCGAAACCTCGTCGGTGATGGTCTTGCCGACAAGATCGGCGCCGGCATCGAGCAGGGTCTGCACGGCCCAGGCATGGCGCTCGGGCACCGGCCGCCCGGCGGCCCAGTCGTGATTGCCGCCGCCGGTCGGAACGCCCGCGATGTCGAACAGGTCCTTGGCCGCGAAGGTGAGGCCCGACAGCGGACCCCCCGGCCGGCCGGGCCGGCGGGCGCGCGGGCCCGGCACGAAGGCCCTGACAGGATCGTCGCGCACGCTGCTCCTCCCGCTGCACCTGCCGTATGCCGGTCGCCCCGGCCGGAGGACGGTAACAGCTTTTCTCGGGCGCAGAACGGTCGGGAGCTGCGGCGAAGCCGTGCGCCGGAAGCATGCCGGGCGGCAGATTGCCGGGCCCGTGCCGCTCCCGCCTTGCCGTGGCCGTGATGCCAAGAGGCCTCAGCCGGCCGCCTTCAGCGTGTCCTTGTCGCGGCCCGTCTCGGTGCCGGCCGGGCCGGTGCGGCTGCTGACCACCAGGCGGTTGCGGCCGAGCGCCTTCGCCCGGTAGAGCGCGATGTCGGCGGCCGGCAGGAGGTCCTCGCCCTCGTCGACATGCAGCGGCATGACGGCGAGGCCGATGGAGCAGGTGATGCCGTCGAGGTCGCCGCCGGACCAGGTGACGCGCAGGCGCCGTACGGCCTCGAGCACTTCGCCCACCCGCTGCTCGGCGACGTTGAGGCCGATGCCGGGCAGGATGAGCAGGAATTCCTCGCCGCCGTAGCGGCCGACGATGTCGCCCTTGCGCACGGCTTCGAGCAGCGTGCGGCCGATGTCGCGCAGCACCACGTCGCCCGCCTCGTGGCTGTGGCGGTCGTTGATCTGCTTGAAATGGTCGATGTCGAGCAGGGCGAGCGACAGCGGCCGGCCGGTGCGGACGCTGCGGGCGATCTCGCGCGCCAGCGCCTCCTCCAGGAAGCGGCGGTTGTAGAGGCCGGTGAGCGGATCGCGGATCGCCTGGGCGCGCAGCTGCTCGCGCAGCTCCAGATTGGCGATGGCGAGCGAGACCTGCTCGGCCAGCATGGTGGCGAGCTGGTTGGCCGAGGCATCGTTGGCCGCCTCCGCCGTGGTCTCGCGATAGAGCAGGCCGAGCAGGTTGGTCTGGGCGATCAGCGGCTGGCAGACGAAGCCGGCGCCCGGCACGGCGCAGCAGGCGCTGGCATGGCTGCAGACGAGGCCCTGGCTCGCCTCCGAGATCGGGAAGGCCCGGCCACGCCGCAGCGCCCAGCAGGCATCGGGCGCGAAGGAGGGAATATCGGCCTTCAGCGTGCCCCATTGGGCGCCGCGCTGCACCGCGTCGCGCGTCTCGCTGAAAAGATAGAGCGCGCCGGCTTCGTCGGGGAACAGGTGGCCGGCATAACTCTTCACGGCCGAGAAGATCTCGTCGAGGCCCTGGCAGGATTGCAGGAGGCCGCTGAGCTCGGTGAGCAGGGCGATCTCGCGGGTGCGCGCCTCCGATGCCGTGAGCGAGGCGGTGAGCCGGGCATTGGCCTCCTGCAGCTTCAGCGCGTGGTCGCGCCGCTCCGCCTCCACCATCAGCGCATCGGTCTTGTCCTGCAGCACCCAGAGGATCTCACCGGGGCCGTTGCGGCCGCCGGGGCCGAGCGGCTTGCCATAGGCGTCGACCAGCAGGGTCGAGCCGTCCCTGTGGCGGATATGCAGCTCGACCTCAGTCGCCATCGCGCTGTCGCGGATGCGGTTCAGCGCCGCGCCGAAGGCGTCGGCATCGACCTTGTCGGCCACCAGGGTGTCGATCTCGGTGCCCGGCAGGTCGTCGGTCTGGCGGCCGGTGAGGGCGGCGATCCGGCGGTTGCCGCGCAGGATGCGGCGGCCCTTGGTGAACAGAATGCCGGCGAGCGGATTGTCGACCAGGGCCCGCTGTTCGGCATCGAGCGCACTGAGGCTGCCGGAGAGCCGGCGCGAGCGCATGACGATCGCCGAGAGCAGGGCGATCAGCAGGCTGATGACGATGCCGCTGCCGAGCACCAGATTGGGCACGGCATGGTCGAGCTCGTAGATCGAGCCGGGGCGGGCGGCGAACTGGACGTGCCAGACCCGCTCGCCGACGACCAGCGAGCGTTCGGCGGCAATGCCGAGCGGGGCGTTGGCGACCGGCGTGACGAGGCGCAGGTTGGCCTCCAGACTGTCGTACATCAGCGTGGCGACGCCAGTCTCGTCCTCCGGCTCGCCGGTCATGACGCCTTCGGCATTGGCCTTGGCATAGCCGCGGTCGACCACCCGGATATGGGTCTGCTGCAGGGTGCGCTGGTCGATGACGCCGCGCATCAGGTCGTTCATGCGGTAGACGGTGGCGACGAAGCCGCGCAGCGCGGCGGCGCGCTGCAGGGCGGTCTGCGCCGGCTCACCGACCCGGTAGATGGGCGCGCGCAGGATGAAGCCCTGGCCGCCCGACGTGTCCTGCACCAGCCGGACCGGCGGGGTGGCGACGATGCGGCCGGTCTCGGCGGCGCGGCGCAGCGAATCGAGCTGGGCCGGATTGGCGCCGGCATCGAAGCCGAAGGAATTCTCGTTGCCGCGCAGCGGCTCGACGAATTCGACGACATTGTAGGAGGAGCGGGGGCCGGGCGGCTGGACGGCGAAGTCCGGCTGGCCGCGCGGGTCGACGCTGGTATCGCCGCGCACCTCCGCGACGAAGGCGTCGAGCTCCGAGGGCTTGACGTAGCGCAGCGACTGCAGCGCCTGGAAGCCGGGATAGCGGCGGGCAAGGTCGAGCACGTCGACATAGCGGCGGAACTGGGCGCGGTCGATGCGGCCGATGGAGGCGTAGAGCCCCTGCATGCTGACCAGCACCTCGGCATGGGTGCGCAGCCTCTCGCCGACCGCCGCCGTGGTGTCAGCGGCGTCGGCGGCGAAGCGGCGCTGCATGTCGGCCGCGATCCAGCGCTCGGCCACGGCATGGGCGGCGAGGCTCGCGCCGAGGCCGGCCGCCAGGATGGCACCCGCAACCAGCGTCATCCGCCGCGCGCGCGTCGCCAGCAGATCCCTTAGCCCCATGGCAGTGCCTTCACATTCCGCAGCCGGCCGCACCGAAGGCCGGCTCTTGCAACGTGGCATCCATCTCAGGGGCGCATTGATAATGTGTTTCGGCGCAGGAAGACAGGGCCTCAACCGCGAGGTGCCATGCGGCGCGACGGTTACCGGTTTGCAACCGTCGCCCGTCCGAAATCGGCGCGCAGCGGTTGCCAGGCGGCAATATCACGCTCTTCGCGCAGCAGGTCGGGCAAGGCCTGCCAGTAGGCGGCGCGATAAGGGCGGTGCATCTGGACCTCGGCGAGCTCGGTCGCGTCCGCCCAGGTTTCGTAGAGCAGGAAGCGGTCGGGATCGGCCGGATCGCGGTGCAGCACAGCATTGATGAAGCTCGGCTCCGCGCGCATGGCGTCAATGACCGGCGTCAGCAGCGAGAGGAAGGCTTCGGCCCGGCCGGGCTTCAGGGCGAGGACGATCGTATAGGTGACGGCCATGGTCGTGGGCTCCGGTGACGGGATGGCGCGCCTTGGTGGCAGCCGGACCCCCAAGCGGTCCATGACCTGCGAGGTCATGGACGCGGTTCTTCGCCGGAGCCAGCGGCACGGCGAGGCCGTCATGGCCTTCATGACAGGCCCGAAGCCGCGCCCCATGGCCCGGGCGCGCGAAACCGGCTAGGTTCCGGCCTCCGCCGGTGGCGGCGGCCCCATGCGGGCGCGGCCAGAACGAGGCGGCTTCGTTACGAGGAACACCATGGACCGCCGCAATTTCATCAAGACCTCGGGTATCGCGACCGGCGCCGTCGCCGCCGTCGCAGCGCCGGCGGTCGCCCAGTCGAACCCGAAGATTTCCTGGCGCCTGACGTCGAGCTATCCGAAAAATCTCGACACGCTCTACGGTCTCTCGACCCATCTGGCCAAGCGCGTCGCCGAGGCGACCGACAACCAGTTCCAGATCCAGACCTTCGCGGCCGGCGAGATCGTGCCGGCGCTGCAGGCGCTCGACGCGGTGCAGAACGGCACGGTCGAATGCAGCCACACCCTGTCGAGCTTCTATATCGGCAAGGATCCGGCCTTCGCCTTCGACACCTCGCTGCCCTTCGGCCTCAATACGCGCCAGCAGAACGCCTGGCTCTATCAGGGCGGCCTCGAGCTCGTGCGCGATTTCATGAAGGGCTACAACGTCCATGTCATCCCCTCGGGCAATACCGGCGCGCAGATGGGCGGCTGGTTCCGCAAGGAGATCAAGTCGGTCGCCGATCTCAAAGGCCTGAAGATGCGCATTGCCGGCATCGGCGGCACCATCATGGCCCGGCTCGGCGTCGTGCCGCAGCAGATCGGCGGCGGCGACATCTACGCGGCGCTCGAGCGCGGCACGATCGACGCGGCGGAGTTCTCCGGCCCGCACGACGACGAGAAGCTCGGCTTCCAGAAGGTCGCCAAATATTACTACTATCCCGGCTGGTGGGAGGGCTGCGCCAACGTCTCCTTCTTCGTCAACATGGAGAAGTGGAACGGCTTGCCGGCGCATTACCGGGCGGTGCTGGAAGCGGCCTGCGCGGAGACGCTGACGCTCAGCGTCGCCAAATACGACAACCAGAACCCGGATGCGCTCTATCGCCTGGTCGCCGCCGGCGCCGAGCTGAAGGGCTTCCCGCAGGACGTCATGCAGGCCGCCTTCAAGGAGGCCATGGCGCTCTATGGGGAACTGGCCGCGTCCAACCCGAACTTCAAGAAGTTCTACGACTCCTGGCTGCCCTACTGGCGCAAGGAGCAGGTCTGGTTCCGCGTCGCCGAACTGCCGTTCGACGCCTTCGTTTCGGCGCAGGCGCAGATGCAGGGCCGCTGACGCGATCCGGCCGCGCGCTCCGGCGCGCGGCCCTTCCGGAATGATGTATTGTTGAATTGCATGGTGGCCTGCGGTGGTTCGAGGCGCTAACCGCGGCCGGCCTCCGTGCAATGTGCCCGATGAAGGCCGGCGCAGACCCCTTCATCCTTCGGCCGATCCGCAACCTATGGTCGGCGCTGTTTTTCCGTGGCAAGCTTTGCCTCGAAAAAGCAGCCCTGCGGAGAACCAGGCCATGCCGCGCCACGCCCCCGCGACCCATCTGATCACCCACGAGGTGACCAACCAGCCGCCCGAATTCGCCGGCCGCAACCTGTTCCTGTCCGATCCCGTGCTGCGCGAGGCGGCCCGGCGCGAGGGCGGCGAATGGGTGGAGGCCCCGCTCGCCGCGCTCGGCGCCGAAATGGGCTCGGAGGAGGTGCTGGCGCTCGGCGAGGAGGCGAACCGCTATCCGCCGGAGCTGACCGTCTTCGACCGCTATGGCCGGCGCATCGACGAGGTGCGCTTCCACCCGGCCTATCACCGGCTGATGGAGATCGCGATGCGCCATCGCATCCACTCCATCGCCTGGGCCGAGGACCGGGCGGGCAGCCATGTCGCCCATGCCGCGGCGCTGGCGCTGTTCACCGAGGCCGAGCAGGGCGTGATGTGCCCGATCAGCATGACCTATGCGAGCGTGCCGGCGCTGCGCCACCAGCCCGATGTCTCCGGGCCCTGGCTGCCGAAGATCGTCGAGGGACGCTACGATGGTCCGCTGCGGCCGATCGCCGACAAGGCCGGCGTCACCGTCGGCATGGCGATGACCGAGAAGCAGGGCGGCAGCGACGTCAGGGCCAATTCGACCAAGGCCCGGCGCGACGGCGAGGCCTATCGTCTCGTCGGCCACAAGTGGTTCTGCTCGGCGCCGATGTCGGACGGCTTCCTGACGCTCGCCAATACCGAGCGGGGCCTGTCCTGTTTCCTGGTGCCGCGCATCCTGCCCGACGGCTCGCGCAACACGCTGCACGTCATGCGGCTGAAGGACAAGCTCGGCAACAAGTCGAACGCCTCGAGCGAGATCGAATACCACGACACCTATGCGCGCCTGCTCGGCGAAGAGGGCCGCGGCGTCTCCGTCATCATCGACATGGTGCACCACACCCGGCTCGACACCATGGCCGGCACGCTCGGCATCATGCGCATGGCTCTGGCGCAGGCCCATCATCATGTCAGCCACCGCCGGGCGTTCCAGAAGACGCTGATCGACCAGCCGGTGATGCGCGCGGTGATCGCGGACCTCGCGGTCGAATACGAGGCGGCGGCCGCACTCACCATGCGGGTGGCGCGCGCCTTCTCGGGCACGAGCGAGCAGGAAAAGGCCTTCGCGCGGCTCGCCGTCGCCGTCGGCAAGTACTGGCTGACCAAGCGCAATCCGAACTTCGTCTACGAATGCATGGAGTGCCATGGCGGTGCCGGCTATGTCGAGGAAAGCCCGCTGCCGCGGCTCTACCGCGAGGCGCCGCTGAACGCGATCTGGGAAGGCTCGGGCAATGTCATCGCCCTCGACATCCTGCGCACGCTGATGAAGGAGCCGGCGGCACGGGACGTCTTCCAGCACGAGATCGGCCTGGCGCGCGGCGTCGACTCCCGGCTCGACCGCTATGTCGACGACCTCGCCGCGGGCCTGCGCCATGTGCCGCAGGAGGGACAGGCGCGGCAATTCGCCGAGCGCATGGCGCTCAGCCTGCAGGCGAGCCTGCTCATCCGGCACGCGCCGCGGGCGGTGGCCGATACCTTCGTCGCCACCCGCATCGCCGGCGACGGCGGCCGGTCCTTCGGCATCCTGCCGCAAGGCAGCGACATCGATGCCATCCTGAAGCGCGTCGCAACCGTCCCGGCCGCCTGAGCGGAAGGCGGCCCGCAATCTCACATTCGAAGGAAAGATCCCGAGCATGACCGAGCCTGCGACAGTGCTGCGCGCCACGAGCCTGGAGGTCGGCCGGGCGGATCTCCGCCAGTCGCGGGTCGTCACCGAGGAGATCGACGTCGCCGCCGTGACCGCCGCAGGCAAGGCGGTGCTGGCGATCGACCATTTCGCGCTGACCGCCAACAACATCACCTATGCCGCCTTCGGCGACCAGATGTCCTACTGGGACTTCTTCCCCGCCGGCCAGGGCTTCGGCCGGGTGCCGGTCTGGGGTTTCGCCGATGTCGTGGCATCCGGCGCCGACGGCCTCACCGTCGGCGAGCGGGTCTACGGCTATTTTCCGATGTCGACCCATCTCGTGGTCGAGCCGGGGCGCCTGTCGCCGCGCCGCTTCGTCGACGTCAGCCCGCACCGCGCCAAGCTGCCGGCGGTCTACAACAGCTACGATCGCGTCGCGCACGACCCGGCCTATACCCGCTCGGGCGAAAGCATCCAGATGATCCTGAAGCCGCTGGTGGTCACCTCGTTCCTGATCGCCGATTTCCTCGAGGACAACGGCTTTTTCGGCGCGCGCCAGGTGCTGGTCTCGAGCGCCTCGTCCAAGACCTCGCTCGGCCTCGCCTTCTGCCACCGGCGCCTGGCCGCGCGGGACGTGCCGGTTCTCGGCCTGACCTCGCCGGTCAACGGCGCCTTCGTCGAGAGCGTCGGCTATTTCGACAGGGTGGTGACCTATGACGCGATCGAGAGCCTCGATGCCGCGGTCCCGACCGTCTATGTCGACATGGCCGGCAGCGCCGATCTCCTGACCCGCGTGCACCGGCATTTCGGCGACAATATCAAATATTCGTGCCGCGTCGGCGGTACCCATTGGGAGGGCCTCGCCCGCCGCATGGAACTGCCCGGCGCGCGGCCGACCTTCTTCTTCGCGCCCGACCAGATCGCCAAGCGCGCGGCCGACTGGGGCCCCGGCGGTCTCGACCAGCGGTTCGCCGGCGTCTGGACGGAGCTGGCGGCCTCGGTCGACGACTGGCTGACGGTCGAGGACCATCACGGCCCCGAGGCGATCAAGGCCGCCTATCACGACATGCTGGAAGGGCGGATCTCGCCCTCGGCCGGCCTGATCATGTCCCTGAAAGCCTGATTTCGGCACGGGGTCTGCGTCCTCCGCACGGGACGGCTGCCCGTGGCGCAACGCGCCGCGCGCGCAGGGCTTTGACGGCCCTGCCGCAACGCGCGACACTCGATCGATGGGCATTTCAGCCACGCCATTCGCACGCCCGGGACTGCGCGGCATCCTGACCGGCACGCTCGGCGTGCTGACCGCCGCGCTGATCCTCAGCGTCACCGCCGTCGTGGTCTGGACCGCGACGCGCGAGGCGCAGCGCTCGATCGGCCGCTCGCTGGCGGATCTTGCCTCCTATATGCGCGAGGCGCTGGAAAGCGACGTCTACGAGCGCTGGCGCAACGCCCGCACCATCGCCACCATTCCCGTCTTCACCGACCCGGCCGGCTCCTATGCGATCCGGCGCGCGCTGCTCGACCGGTTCAAGGCCAATTTCGACGAGGTGGTCTGGGTCGGGTTCGCCGATACGAGCGGCCGGGTGACGGTCGCCGCCGGCGGCATCGACGAGGGGGCCAATGTCAGCGGCCGGCTCTGGTTCCGTTCGGCCCGCGAGCGGGCACGCCATGCCGATGAACGCACCCAGCGGCCGCAATCGCTGACGCCGACGGGCGAGCGGGTGATCGAGCTCGGCTCCAATGTCCGCGATGCCGACGGCCAGGTGGTCGGCCGTCTCGGCATGCTGATCAACTGGGACTGGCTCGGCCATCTCCGGCGCTCGCTCATCGGCCGCTGGCGCGAGCGCCAGTCCGATATCGAGGTGATGGTGCTCGACCGCGACGGCCGGGTGATCGTCGGCGATCACAACCGGCTCGATCCGAGCCTCACCCAGGCGATCGCCCAGCGGGCCGACGGTTTCGAGATCGAAAGCATGCCCGACGGCAAGGCGCTGCTGATCGGTACCAGCCGCGCCGCTGGCGGGCGCGGCGTCGACGGCCTCGGCTGGCAGATCGTCGTCACCTCCAATGCCGAGATCGCCTTCGCGCCGGTCGACACCCTGCGCCGGCAGATCATCGCGGCGGGCGGCTTCGTCGGCCTGCTCGTCATGATGGCGGGCTGGTGGGTGGCCGGCCGCATCGCCAGCCCGCTTCAGGCCATCGCCGCGCGCGCCGACCGGGTCGGCCTTGCCGACGCACTCGACGGCGTGGTGATCGAGGTGCCGCAATCCTCCTCGAAGGAGGTGGTTTCGCTTGCCGCCTCGCTGCAGGCCATGATCGACCGCCTGTCCGACAACGAGGAGGCACTGCGCCATCTCGCCAATACGCTGGAGGTGCGGGTTGCCGAGCGCACCGCCGAACTGGAGGCGGCGAACCGCGCGCTGAGCCTTGCGCGCGACGACGCCGTCGCCGCCACCGCCGCGAAATCGCGCTTCCTGGCGGCGGCGAGCCACGACCTGCGCCAGCCGCTGCATGCGCTCTCGCTGTTCGCCAGCGCGCTCGCCCGCCGGGTCAGCGGCGACGAGCCGCGCCGCCTCGTCGCCAATATGGAGACGACGCTCAGTTCGCTACAGGACATGTTCAACGCCCTGCTCGACGTGTCGAGGCTCGATGCCGGCATCGTCGTCGCCGAGCCGCGCGTCTTCGTGATCGGCGATGTCCTGGAGCGCGTCGCCGCCGGCTTCCGTGCCCAGGCCGCCGCACATGGCCTGGAATTCCGGCTGGTGCCCTCGCATCTCGCCGTGACCAGCGACCCGATCCTAATCGAGACGGTGCTGCGCAACCTGGTCGGCAATGCCCTGAAGTTCACGGCCGCCGGCGGCGTCCTGGTCGGCGTGCGCCGGCGCGGCCAGGTGGCGGTGCTGGAGATCCACGATACCGGCTCCGGCGTTCCCGAGGAGGACCGGGACCGGATCTTCGACGAGTTCGAGCGGGCGAAGGAGGCCGCCCACGGCCAGAACGACGGGATCGGGCTCGGCCTGTCCATCGTCCGGCGCCTGTGCAACCTGCTCGGCCATCACATCAGCGTGGCGAGCCATCCCGGCGGCGGCACCGTGTTCCGCGTCGAGCTGCCGATCGCGGCGAGCGAGCCGCGGGCGGCCGAGCCGAAGGCGGCGGAGGCCGGCGTGTCGCTGGCCGGCCGCCACATCCTGGTGCTCGACGACGAACCGATGATCGTCGACGCGCTGGCGCGCACGCTGCGGGATGACGGGGCGACTGTCACCGCCGCGAGCAGCGCGGCGGAGGCGACGCGGGCGCTGGCGGCGGTCGGGCCGGTCGATCTCGCGGTGATCGACCTGCAGCTCGACCACGGGGTCGACGGGCTCGACCTGGTCAGCCGCTGGCAGCAGGGCAGGGCGGGCAAGCTGCCGGCGCTGATCGTGACCGGCGCGACCGATCCGACGACGCTGGCCCGGCTGCAGGCGAGCGGCGTCGCCTGGCTGACCAAGCCGGTCGCCGTGCCGGCGCTGAGAGCGACCGTCGCCCGCCTCGTCGCGGCGTGACTTTCTGGGGGGCCGGGCCAGCCGAAGGGCCTGCATATCGGGCGGTCGTGGTTCGAGACCCGCGCCAGGGCGCCGGCACCTCACCATGAGGCCTGGAAGGGTGCTGCATCAGTACCGGTGCAAGCGGGCTCTTCGCGCGATTGGCTTCACGAGCTCGCTCTCTGCCATGCCTGACGGCGCAGTGCGATCCGACGACGACCCTCGAACCAGGGCCAGCCACGCCGCAAGGCCTCGACCGAGCCGCATCACTCCTGATGCAGGAGGGCCGATGCCGCGGCCACGGCGGCGGCGCGGTTGCGCACGCCGAGATGGCGGAACAGCGCGGCCATGTGGATCTTGACAGTGCCGTGGCCAAGGTCGAGCGCGCGGGCGATCTCCTTGTTCGACTGGCCCTGCAGCAGCAGCTCCAGCACGTCGCGCTGGCGCGGGGTGAGGCGGTTGAGGTCGGCCGCGGGCTCGGCCGCCGGCGCGGGCTGCGCCGGACGCGGCATGGCGCTGGCGAGCGAGGCGGGCACGAAGATGGTGCCGCCGATCACCGCCTGCAGCGCCGCGACGAGGTCGTCCTCGGCCAGCCGCTTCGGCACGAAGCCGTTGACCCCGGCGGCCAGGGCGTCGAGCACGTCCTTGCGGTCTTCCGAGCCGCTGACGACGGCGATCGGCAGTCCGGGATAACATTCCCGCACCGCGGCAAGGCTTGCCGCGCTCTCCATTCCGGGCATGGACAGGTCGAACAGGGCGAGGGCGACATCGTCGGTCTCGCCGAGCTTTTCCAGGGCCTCGTCGAGCGAGGCGGCTTCCTCGACGTCGTCGAAACCGAGCCGGTCCTTCAGGGTGAAGGCCAGGCCCATCCGGTAGAGCCCGTGGTCATCGGCAATGACCGCTATGCGGCGGGAAAGGCGCTCGGACATGGCCGACAGGGGTAAGGCCGCCAGCGGCGCCGTGTCAACGCACGACGCCGCGAGATCGGGCAAGCCTTTATTTCCATACGTTTCCGGGCGGCGCCGCGCCACCCGGCCGCATCAGGCCCCGGCCCCGCCGCCGCCCGCCGAAACCGGCTGTTCCACCGGGGTTCCATGGCCGACCGACGCCGTGGCCCCGCCCCCGCTCTCGCCCGCCGAACCAATCGCTCAGGCCGTCGAACAGGATGTAGATGACCGGGGTGATGAACAGCGTGAGGAGCTGCGACATCATCAGGCCGCCGACCACGGCGAGGCCGAGCGGCTGGCGCAGCTCGGCGCCGGCGCCGGCGCCGATGGCGATCGGCAGGGCGCCGAGCAGGGCGCAGAGCGTCGTCATCATGATCGGCCGGAAGCGCAGCACGGCGGCTTCCACGATGGCCTCCTTCGCCGGAACGCCGCGATGGCGCCGCTCGATGGCGAAGTCGACCATCATGATGGCGTTCTTCTTGACGATGCCGATCAGCATGACGACGCCGATCATGGCGATGACCGAGAGGTCGAAGCCGAAGATCTGCAGCGTCAGAAGGGCGCCGATGCCGGCCGAGGGCAGGCCCGACAGGATGGTCAGCGGGTGGATGAAGCTCTCATAGAGAATGCCGAGCACGATGTAGATGACCAGCACCGCGGCGAACAGGAGGAGCCCCTGGTTGGCGACGGCCTGCTGGAACACCTGCGCGGTGCCCTGGAAGCTGGTCGAAATGGTCGCCGGCAGGTCGACCTCGCGGGTCGCGGCCTCGATCCGCTCGACCGCCTGCGACAGGGCGACGCCCGGCGGCAGGTTGAACGAGATGGTGACGGCCGGCAGCTGGGCGAGGTGGCTGACCGTCAGCGCGGTCGGCTGCTCGCGCACCGTCGCGACCGCATCGAGCGGCACCACCGTGCCCGTCGGCGTGCGCACGGTCAGCCGGCGCAGCATCGAGGCGGTGTCGTTATATTTCGGATCGGCCTCCAGGATGACCTGATAGGCGTCTTCGGGCGCGTAGATGGTCGAGACCTGGCGCACGCCGAAGGAGGAATAGAGCGCCGAGCGGATCTGGTCGGCGGTCAGGCCGAGGCGCGCGGCGGCGTCGCGGTTGACGTCGATCACCGCCGAGCGGGCCTTCATCTGCAGGTCCGAATTGACGTCGAGAATGCCGGGCAGGCCGCGGATCTTGCCTTCGAGGACCGTGGCGTAGTGGCGCAGGTTCTCCAGATCCGGCGACTGCAGCGTGAACTGGTACTGGCTGCGCGACTGCACGGCGCCGACCGTGATCGACTGGATCGCCTGATAGAAGACCTGGATGCCGGCCACCTGCGTGGACATCCGGCGCAGGCGCTGGATCACCTCGTTGGCGCTCGCCTTGCGCTGCGGCTTGGCCCGCAGGGTGATGAACAGGCTGCCCGAGTTCTGCGTGGTATTGGCGCCGCCGGTGCCGACCGAGGAATTGATCGAGACAATGTCGGGGTCCTTCGCCAGGAGGGCTGCGAGCTCCTGCTGGCGCGTCGCCATGGCGGCGAAGGACGAATCGTCGGGGCCGAGCGTGCGCCCGACGATCAGGCCGTTGTCCTCGACCGGGAAGAAGCCCTTGGGAATGTCGCGGAACAGCATGAAGGTGACGACGAAGGTCGCAATCGTCACGCCGACCATGATGATCGGCATGTTGACGACCTTGCCGACCGCCCAGGCATAGCTGCGCGTGAGGCCGTTGAAAAAGCGCTCGAACAGGCGCAGCGGCAGGGCCGGGCGCGCATTGTGGTCGATCGGCTTCAGCATGCGCGAGCAGAGCATGGGGGTCAGCGTCAGCGACACGACGCCCGAGATCAGGATCGCCATGGAGATGACGAGGCCGAACTCGGCGAACATGCGGCCGACGACGCCGCCCATGAACAGGACGGGAATGAACACCGCGACCAGCGAAATGGTCATGGAGACGATGGTGAAGCCCACTTCGCGCGAGCCGACCAGCGCGGCCTGGAACGGCTCCATGCCCTCCTCGATGTGACGCATGATGTTTTCGAGCATGACGATCGCGTCGTCGACAACGAAGCCGACCGCGAGCGTCAGCGCCAGCAGCGAGATGTTGTCGATGGAATGGCCGAGCATGTACATGCCGGCGAAGGTGCCGATCAGCGAGATCGGCAGGGCGATGGCCGGGATGACGGTGGCGCGGGCACTCTTCAGGAACAGCCAGATCACCATGACGACCAGGAAGCCGGCGATCATCAGGGTGATCTCGACGTCCTCGATCGAGGCGCGGATGGTTTCCGAGCGGTCGTTCAGCACCTTGATCTGATAGGTGGCGGGCGCCTCGCTCTGGATCTGCGGCAGCAGCGCGCGGATCCGGTCGACCACGTCGACCGTATTGGCATCCGGCTGACGCTGGACCGCGATGATCAGCGAGCGCTTGCCGTCGAGCCAGGCCGCCACGCGGTCGTTCTCGACGCTGTCGATGGGGGTCGCGACATCGGAGACGCGCACCGGCGCGCCGCTCTGCCAGGCGACGATGATCGGGCGATAGTCGTCGGCGCGGGTGATCGGGCCGGTCGCGTCGAGGATGGCGGAGCGGCTGCCTTCGTTGATCGAGCCGACCGGCCGGTTGGAATTGGCGTTGACGATGGCGTTCTGCAGGTCGGCGACGCTCAGGCCCCGCGCGGCCAGCTGGTCGAGATCGGCGCGGATGCGCACGGCGTATTTCTGGCCGCCCCAGACCATCACCTGGGCGACGCCGGGCAGGGTCGAGATGCGCGGCAGGATCGCCGAATTGGAAAAGCGGTCGAGGTCGGACAGCTTGGCGACGTCGGACGCGATCGACAGGAAGATGATCGGCTGGTCGGCCGGGTTGACCTTCCTGAAGCTCGGTGGCGTCGGCATGTCGACCGGCAGGCGGCGCATGACCGCCGAGATCTGCGACTGCACGTCGAGCGCGGCGCCGTCGATATTGCGGTTGAGGTCGAACTGCAGAACGATCGAGGTGTTGCCGAGCGAGGAGGTCGAGGTCATCGACGAGATGCCGGCAATGGTCGAGAACTGCTTCTCGAGCGTCAGCGCCACCGACGCGGCCATGGTCTCGGGGCTCGCGCCCGGCAGCTGCGCGGTCACCTGGATGGTCGGGAAGTCGACGCGCGGCAGCGCCGCGACGGGAAGCTGCTTGTAGCCGAAAAGGCCGGCCGCGACGAAGGAGACCATCAGCAGGATGGTCATGACCGGGCGGCGGATGCAGAGTTCGGACAGCATGGGCGCCTCCCTCAGCTCTGCTGGCCGGGGACGATGGTCTCGGTCGCGGCGGCGCTCGGCCGGGCGACGACCGGCGTGCCAGCGACGAGGCGCAGCTGCCCCGACGTCACCACTTCCTCGCCGCCGGACAGGCCGCTGGAGACGACCGCGATGTCGCCCATCGAGCGGACGACGGTGATGTTGGCGAGCGTCGCGCGGCCGTCGACGACGGCGAAGACGTAAGGGCCGTTCTGGCCGATCTGCACGGCGGCGGTCGGGATCACCACGGCATCGGCCTCCATGCCGAGCGTGACCTTCACGGGCACGAAGGCACCGGGCCAGAGCTGCTCCGAGCCGTTTTCCATGCGCGCCTTGGCGATCACGGTGCCGGTGGTCTGGTCGATCGTGTTCTCGATGAACGCAATGGTGCCACGCGCGGTCTTGCCGCCGGCGGTCGCCTCGACCGTCACGCGGCTCACCGCGTCGGGGCCGCCGCTGAGCACGGCGCGCATGTCGTAGAAGGTGTTCTGCGGCACGGCGAAGGCAATGTAGATCGGGTCGACCTGGTTGACCGTGGCGAGCGGAGCGGTATCGGCGGAGCGGACGAACGCGCCCGGCTTGGCGGCGATCGAGCCGATGCGGCCGGCGACCGGCGCGGTGATCCGCGTGTAGCTGAGCTGGGTCATCAGCGCGTCGCGGTTCGCTTCGTCGGCGGCGAGCTGGGCCTGCGCCGTCTTCAGCGCCGTGATGGCATTGTCGCGGGCGACCTCCGAGCCGACCCGGCGGTTGGCCAGGTCGGTGGCGCGGTCGCGGTCGCGCTTCGCCTGCTCGACCTGCGCCCTGTCGCGCGCGATCTGGGCCTCGACCTGGGCGATCTGCGCCTTCAGGGTGCGGTCGTCGAGGCTGAACAGGAGGTCGCCCTCCTTGACGAGGGCGCCTTCGGCGACGTGGACGGCAACGACCTGGCTGTCGAGCCGCGGCTTGATCTGGATCGAGGCGATCGGCTGCACCGTACCGATGGCGTCGACGGTGATCGGCATGGGCCGGCGCTCGGCGCGGGCGAGCGTCACCGTTACGGCCGGCGGGGCGTTGCGCCGGGGTGCGGCCTCGGCGGCCGGCGTGTCGCGCTTCAGCAGGCCTTGCGCCTTGACATAGGCCTGTTCGGCCAGGTCCGGACGCCAGGTCGCTATGCCGGCGGCAATGGCGAGCAATCCGAAAACGATGACGACCCTAAGCATGCACCCATTCCCCGAAATCAAAACCAGGCCACCCGGGACGCGGGCGCCAGTCCCCCCAAGCCGGCCCGCAATCTGGACCAGCTTCCCATGCGGGAGCATAGGGCTTGTCCGGTCCGGGATACATTCGGCCCGATGGTCTAGGCCAGGGTGGTGGCTGATCGATGACACAGGCGGGAGTTGTCCACCGGGGACCCGTGGACAGGGGAACGGCGCGTTCTCGGGCCGCCGGCCGGGGCTTGTCCGCGCGGAGCGGCCCTATTCGGCCGCGGCCAGCCGGCCGCGCGCGGCCACGTCGCGGGCGCCT
The DNA here is from genome assembly GCA_000751295.2 of bacterium YEK0313. Taxonomy (NCBI): domain Bacteria; species bacterium YEK0313. Next base: position 5,323,233 of record CCMO02000001.1, on the reverse strand, counting down.
GCCAGGATCAGCCCGGTCGCGAGCTCGGCATAGGCCTCGCGGCTCATCGGGCCGTCCGGGCGGAACCACATGTAATGCCAGTTGAGCATGCCGAAGAGCGACATCGTCACCGGCTTCAGGAGGCGGCCGTTGTGGCTGAGCTCGGGCACCGCTTCGGCGAGCGCCTGGGAGAACTTGCCGACGAGCGCCCGCTCCACGGCTTTCAATTCGTCCTGATGCGCCTGCGGCAGGCGCGACAGTTCACTCACCTGGATCTTGTGCAGCGTGTCGGCGTCGCGATAGGCCTCGAGCAGGGCTCGGACGATGGCCCGCAGGCGCTGGTCGCCCGGCTGCGTGCCCTCGGCCGCCTGTTCGACCGTTTCGACGAGATGGGCCAGGTGCCGGCCGATAATGTCGACCAGCAGCTGCTCCTTGTTGGGATAGTAGTGATAGATGAGCGCCTTGGAGACGCCGCAGGCGCCCGCAATGTCGTTGATCGAGGTGCGGTCGTAGCCGTGGGCCGAAAACAGCTCGGCGGAGGCGTGCAGGATATGCGCGCGCTTCTCGTCGTAATCGGCGGCTCGGGGACGGGCCATGGCGCTGGTCTTTTAAGCTTTCGGCCGCTGGTCGAGGACACGCTGGGCCTTGCCGAGCGAGCGCTCGAGCGTGCCGGGGGCGACGACGGCGACGGTGGAGGACACGCCGATCGTGTCCTTGATGGCCTGGCAGAGGCGGCGGCCGGCCTGTTCGCGTTCCTCGGCGCCGACCGTGTCGGCCCGCGCCTCGACCTGGACGGTCATCTCGTCCAGCCGGTCGGCACGGGTCAGCACCACGACATAATGCGCCGACAGTTCCGGAATGGTCAGGATCTTCTCCTCGATCTGGCTCGGGAACACGTTGACGCCGCGGATGATCATCATGTCGTCGGAACGGCCGGTGATCTTTTCCATCCGCCGCATCGAGCGCGCCGTGCCAGGCAGGAGGCGCGTCAGGTCGCGCGTGCGATAGCGGATGATCGGCATAGCCTCCTTGGTCAGGGAGGTAAAGACGAGCTCGCCCTTCTCGCCGTCGGGCAGGACCGCGCCGGTCGCGGGGTCGATCACTTCCGGATAGAAATGATCCTCCCAGATGTGCAGGCCGTCCTTGGTCTCGACGCATTCGTTGGCGACGCCCGGCCCCATCACCTCGGACAGGCCGTAGATGTCTACGGCGTCCATGGCGAAGGCATCCTCGATCTCGGCGCGCATCGCATTGGTCCAGGGCTCGGCGCCGAAAATGCCGATGTCGAGCGAGCAGTCGCGCGGATCGGCGCCGATGCGGCGGAACTCGTCGAGGATCGCCAGCATGTAGCTCGGCGTCACCATGATGATGTCGGGCTTGAAGTCACGGATGAGCTGCACCTGGCGCTCGGTCATGCCGCCGGAAATGGGGATGACCGTGCAGCCGAGCTTCTCCGCGCCATAGTGGGCGCCGAGGCCGCCGGTGAACAGGCCGTAGCCGTAGGCGACGTGGATCTTCATGCCCGGCCGGCCGCCCGCGGCGCGGATTGAGCGGGCGACGAGGCCCGACCAGGTCTCGATGTCGTTGAGCGTATAGCCGACCACGGTCGGCTTGCCGGTCGTACCGGAGGAGGCGTGGACGCGCGCCACCTTGTCCTCGGGCACGGCGAACATGCCGAAGGGATAGTTGTCGCGCAGGTCCGCCTTGGTCGTGAACGGGAACCTGGCGAGGTCCTCGGGACGCCGGAAGTCGTCGGGATGCACGCCGGCGGCGTCGAATTTCGCGCGGTAGGCCGGCACGTTGTCATAGGCGTGCCTGAGCGTCCATTTCAGCCGCTCGGTCTGCAGGCCCGCGATCTCGTCGCGGGAAGCGCGCTCGATCGGGTCGACGAGCGCCTGGTAGCGGGACTTGTCCAGCATGGCGGACCTCACAGGGCGGGATGGTCGGCGGCGACGGCGCCGCCGAGGCTGCGGGAATGGCCGCGGAACACCGCGATGACGGTGCCGGCCTGATTGGTGACGGTGACGTCGCAAATGCCGGAACGGCCGGCCCGCGAGATCTCGCGGGCCGTGGCGGTGAGCACGTCGCCGCGCTGGCCCGAGGCGATGAAGGTCACCGCGCAGTGCTGGGCGACGGTGCGCGTATTGTGGCTGTTGCAGGCGAAGGCGAAGGCGCTGTCGGCGAGGGTGAAGATATAGCCGCCATGGCACATGCCGTGGCCGTTGGTCATGGCCGGGGTCACCGTCATGGTCATCGTCGCCGTGCCCGGTCCGGTCTCGACCAGCGCCATGCCGAGCCCGCGCGAGGCCTGATCCTCGGCCCACATGGCCCGGCCGGCGGCTTCGGCGACGGCCGCCCGATCGATCGTCTCCCCGGCGCTCATGCGCGTCCCCCGAAGACCGGCTTGCGCTTTTCCATGAAGGCGGCGACGCCTTCGGCATAGTCGCGGCCGCGGCCGAGCCGGCGCTGCTCGTCACGCTCGTGATCGAGCTGGGCGTCGAGGCTGTTGTCCTCGGCGATCTCGAAGGCGCGCTTGATGGCGGCAAGGCTTGCCGGCGAGGCGGCCGCGAAGCGCTGGCACAGGGCCTCGGCCTCGGCGATCAGCCTGTCGTCGTCGACGACCCGATAGACGAGGCCCCAGGCCTCGGCCTGCTCGGCCTTCAGGGTCTCGCCGGTCATCGCCCAGGCCCGGGCGCGGGCCGGACCGATGAGCCGCGGCAGGAGGTAGGTCGCGCCCGAATCCGGCACGAGGCCGATCTTGACGAAGGCCTGGCCGAAGCTCGCCGCGCGCGCCGCCAGCACGATGTCGCTCGCCAGCGCCAGGCTCACGCCGGCGCCGGCCGCGACGCCGTTGACGGCGGCGATCACCGGCAGCGGCATGGAGCGGAGCTTGCGGATCAGCGGGTTGTAGTTCTTCTCCAGCGTCTCGCCGAGATCGGGCGTGTCGCCCGGTTCCGGCGCTATTTCCGGATCGGCCAGGTCCTGGCCGGCGCAGAAGCCGCGGCCGGCGCCGGTGATCAGCACCGCCTTGCAGCCCTTGTCGGCCTCGGCTTCGTCGAGGGCCGCCTTCAGCGCCCTGTGCATCACGCCGGTGAACGAATTGAGCTTGTCCGGCCGGTTCAGCGTCAGCACGCGATATCCCGGCCTGATGTCGACGAGCACGGTGGCGCCGTCCATCGCTTCACTCCCCTGAGCGTTTCCACTGCCGCACGCCCCGTCGCGTCAAAGCCGGGCCTGTCGATTGTTCGTTGCCCCCGGTGGTCGCGGCCGCTGCAAACCTGCGAAAGCTGCGACTTGCCACTTGACTGACCGGGCGGTTGGACAATTAAATGCCGAGAAGCGACGAGGTGTCAACGCAGGTCGTTCGAAAAGAACCTGCCAACCTCATCCGATGGAACGACACGAGGGAGGATATGTCATGGCGGGTTGGACCCGACGCATGTTTGCAGGCCTGGCCGGCGTCGCGCTCGCGGCGCTCGGAGCCGGCGCAGCCGAAGCCCAGATCAAGATCGGAGCGGTGCTGTCGGCGACCGGCCCGGCCTCGTTCCTGGGCGATCCCGAAAAGCGCACGCTGGAGCTCTATGTCGAGCGGCTCAACGCCGCCGGCGGCATCAACGGCCAGCGCGTCCAACTGATCACCTATGACGACGGTGGCGATGCCAACCAGGCGCGCACCTTCGCCACCCGTCTCGTCGAGGACGACAAGGTGGTGGCGATGATCGGCGGCTCGACCACCGGCACCACCATGGCGATGATCCCGGTCTTCGAGGAAGCCCGCATCCCCTTCATTTCGCTCGGCGGCGCCATCGAGATCATCGATCCCGTGCGCTCCTTCGTGTTCAAGACACCGCATACCGACCGCATGGCCTGCGAGAAGATCTTCCAGGATCTCCAGCGGCGCAGCCTCACCACGATCGCCATGATCTCGGGGACCGACGGCTTCGGCGCGTCCATGCATGCCCAGTGCGTGGCTGTCGCGCCGCGGTTCAACATCACGATCGCGCATGTCGAGCGTTACGGCCCGCGCGATTCCGACATGACGCCGCAGCTCGCCAATATCCGCAACCGCCAGGGCGTGCAGGCGGTGGTCAATGCCGGTTTCGGCCAGGGGCCGGCCATTGTGACGCGCAACTATCGCCAGCTCGCCGTGCCGTTCCCGCTCTACCAGAGCCACGGCGTCGCCTCGAAGCAGTTCATCGAGCTCGCTGGCGAGGCCGCCAACGGCGTGCGCCTGCCGGCCGCCGCCCTGCTGGTCGCCGACAAGCTGCCCGACAGCGACCCGCAGAAACCGGTGGTGGTCGGCTACAGCACGACCTACCAGCAGCGGACCGGCCAGCCGGTTTCCACCTTCGGCGGCCATGCCTATGACGGGCTGATGCTGCTGGCCGAGGCGATCAAGAAGGCCAATTCCACCGATCCGCGCAAGATCCGCGACGCGCTGGAGCAGACCCGCGGCTTCATGGGCACAGCCGGCGTCGTCAACATGAGCCCGACCGACCATATGGGGCTCGACCTGACGGCCTTCCGCATGCTCGAGATCCGCAACGGCGACTGGGTCCTGGTGCCCGACAGCGGCAGCTGAACGGCCGGCCTGGCAGCGAGGGCGGCCGTGGTTCGAGGCTCGCCTTCGGCTCGCACCTCACCATGAGGATGGGTGGGGACGGCATCGGCGATGCTCATGAAGCCTCATGCGACGCTCTCCCTGCCTCATGGTGAGGTGCCCGCGCCCTGGCGCGGGCCTCGAACCACGGCCGCCCCCGATGCAGCACATCCCGCCAAAATGACCAGTTCCTAGACGGACCCTTCATGGCCGAATTTCTGCAGTTCGCCTTTTCCGGCCTCACCGTCGGCGCAGTCTATGCGCTGGTCGCGCTCGGCTTCACGCTGATCTACAACGCCTCCGACGTGGTCAATTTCGCGCAGGGCGAATTCGTCATGCTCGGCGGCATGACCACGGTGTTCCTGCATCTTGCCGGCGTGCCGGTGCCGCTCGCGGCGCTGGCCGCGATCGCCGTCACGACGCTCGTCGGCATCGGCCTGCACAAGCTCGCCATCGAGCCGGCGCGCGGCGCCTCGCCGGTGACGCTGATCATCATCACCATCGGCGCCTCGATCTTCCTGCGCGGCGCCGCGGCCATCGTCTTCGACAAGCGCTTCCACCAGTTGCCGCACTGGTTCGGCGACCAGCCGATCCGGGTCGGCGGCGCGTCCGTCCTGCCGCAGAGCCTGGTGGTGCTGGCGGGGGCCGCCGTCATCGTGGTGGCGCTCTGGGCCTTCTTCGAGCGCAGCCTGTTCGGCAAGGCGGTGCTGGCGACCGCCGCCAACCGGCTGGCCGCCAGGCTGCAGGGCATCAATACCGGCTTCGTCATCGGCTTTTCCTTCGCCGTATCGGCGGCGATCGGCGCGATCGCCGGCGTGCTGGTCACGCCGGTCACGCTGACCAGCTACGATGTCGGCACGCTGATGGCGCTGAAGGGCTTCGCCGCCGCCATGCTCGGCGGTATGGGCAACCCGCTCGGCGCCGTGGTCGGCGGCCTCCTCGTCGGGGTGCTCGAAGCCTTCGGCGCCGGCTACCTGTCCTCGCAATACAAGGACGCGGTCGCCTTCATCGTCATTCTTGCCGTGCTGTTCGTCCTGCCCAACGGCCTGTTCGGGCGCAGCCGTGTCGAACGGGTTTGAGCCATGAGCGCTGCCAGTCCTCCGGTCCCCGCCGAAAAGCCCAGGCCAAGCCACGACAAGCTGGTGACGCTCGTCGTCCTGGCGCTGCTCGTGGCGCTACCGCCGCTGGTCTTCCCCTCGTCCTTCTACTACCGGGTCGGCGCCATCGTCTGGATCCTGGCGATTGCGGCAATCGGGCTCAATCTCCTGATGGGCTATGCCGGCCAGGTCAGCCTCGGCCATGCCGGCTTCATCGGCATCGGCGCCTATGCGGTGGCGATCCTGCCGCAGCGTTTCGGCGTCCACGGCCTCGCCGCCATGGTGATCGGCGCCGCCGTATCGGCGCTGATCGCCTTCATCGCCGGCCGGCCGATCCTGCGGCTGCGCGGCCATTATCTCGCGGTCGCGACGCTCGGTTTCGGCATTCTGATCGCCATGGTCTTCACCAACGAGGCGGCCTGGACCGGCGGGCCCGACGGCATGCGTGTGCCGCGGCTCGTGCTGTTCGACTGGCCGGTGCGCGGCTCGGACACCTGGTACTGGATCGGCGGGGCCACGATGATCCTCGCCGCATGGCTCGCGCTCAACCTCGTCGACAGTCCGACCGGCCGGGCGCTCCGCGCCATCCACGATTCGGAGGTGGCGGCCAAGGTGGTGGGCGTCGATGTCGGCCGCTACAAGCTGATCGTCTTCGTGGTCTCGGCGATCTATGCCTCGATCGCCGGCAGCTATCTCGCCCTGTTCGACGGCCACATCACGCCGGACGCGGCCGGCTTCCTGCGCTCGGTCGAGCTGGTCACCATGGTGGTCATCGGCGGCATGGGCTCGATCGTCGGCTCGGTGATCGGCACGGCGGTCATCGTCGTGCTGCCGCAGACGCTCACCTTCCTGTCCGACTACAAGCACCTGATGATCGGTGCCTTCATCATGCTGTTCATGATCTTCCTGCGCGCCGGCATCGTGCCGACCCTGAAGGACAAGCTGTTCAGGAGGTCCGCATGACCAATCGATCGAAGCGAGCGGCCTTGGCGCCGCCTCGGGCGGTGCCGGCATGAGCGCGCTCATCGAAGCGAACGGCCTCGGCATCGCCTTCGGCGGCGTAAAGGCCGTGGACGGGGTCTCGTTCGAGGCCCATGCCGGCGAGATCCTTGCCATTATCGGGCCGAACGGCGCCGGCAAGACCACCCTGTTCAACATGATCTCGGGCGTCTACCTGCCCGGGGCCGGCCGCGTGCTGATCGAAGGCGCCGACGTCACCGGTCTCGAGCCGCATCTGCTGGCGGCCCGCGGCCTGTCGCGCACCTTCCAGAACCTGCAGATCTTCTTCCGCATGAGCGCGGTCGAAAACGTCATGGTCGGCTGCCATCTGGGTGAGCGGCGCAGCGTGCTCGCCCATCTCTTCGCCCTGCCGTCGGTGACCCGGCAGAACCGCGAGAGCCGCGCGCGGGCGCTCGAACTGCTCGACCTCGTCGGCCTTGCCGACCAGGCCGACCGGTCCGCCGGGGCGCTGCCCTATGGCGCGCTGAAGCGGCTGGAAATCGCCCGCGCGCTCGCGACGCGGCCGAAGCTGGTCCTGCTCGACGAGCCGGCGGCCGGCTGCAATCCGGTCGAGACCGAGGACATCGACCGGGTGATCCAGGAGATCGCCCGGCGCGGCATGGGCGTCGTGCTCGTCGAGCACGACATGAAGCTCGTGATGAAGATCTCCAGCCGCATCCTGGTGCTCGACCACGGCAAGGCGCTGGCCGAGGGCAGCCCCGAGGCGGTCAGGACGAATCCGGAGGTGGTCAAGGCCTATCTCGGCGGCCTCGGTGCACGGGAGGCGGCGCATGCTCTCGGTTGACGCGGTCAGGTCCGGCTACGGCCGCATCGAGGCCCTGCACGGCGTCTCGCTGGAGGTGGCGGAAGGGGAGATCGTCACGCTGGTCGGCGGCAACGGCGCCGGCAAGACCACGCTGATGCGGGCGATCTCCGGTGTGCAGCCGGTGAGCTCGGGTTCGATCCGGTTCCGGGGCGAGGCCATCGACCGGGTCGACGCCCACAAGCGCGTCCGGCTCGGCATCGCCCAGGTGCCGGAAGGACGCCAGGTCTTCGCGCCGCTGTCGGTCGAGGACAATTTGCGGCTCGGCGCCTGGTCGCGCCGCGATGCCGACATCGCAGCCGATCTCGACGGCGTCTACCAGAGCTTCCCGGTGCTCCGCGACAAGCGCGCGCTGGCCGCCGGAGGCCTGTCCGGCGGCCAGCAGCAGATGCTCGCCATCGGCCGGGCGCTGATGGCGCGGCCGGCGCTGATCCTGCTCGACGAACCGTCCATGGGCCTCGCGCCGATCCTGGTCGAGCAGATCTTCGAGGTGATCGTCGGCCTCAAGGCCCGCGGCATCACCGTGCTGCTGGTCGAGCAGAACGCCTATCTCGCCCTGTCGATCGCCGATCGCGGCTATGTGCTGGAGACCGGCACGATCACCCATTCCGGTGCCGGCCAGGCGCTGATGGACGATCCCAGGGTGCGCGAGGCCTATCTCGGCCTCTGACGCGGCGGCGGTTCAGACGAGGGCCGCCTCCACCGCGGCGATGCGCTCGGCCAGATCCGGGCCGAAGCGCCGGGCGACGCAGTCATCGTCGAACAGCTCGGCATAGCGCTCGCCGGAATCGCAGATGAGCGAGACGATCGAGCCGGCTTCGCCCGCATCCGCCATGCGCCGGCGCAGCCGCAGCACGCCGATGAAATTGGTGCCGGTGGAGGGGCCGACGCGCCGGCCGAGACGGCCCGAGAGAACCCGCATGGCGGCAATCGAGTCGATATCCTCGACCGGCAACATCTCGTCGATCACGTCGCGGATGAAGGACGGCTCGACGCGCGGGCGACCGATGCCCTCGATCCGGCTGCCGACCGAGGCGGCGAGGCCGCGGTCGCCGCTCGCATGATAGGCCGTGAACACGGAATTTTCCGGGTCGGCCACGGCGATGTGGGTCGGGTGCCGGCGGTAGCGCACGAAGCGGCCGAAGGTCGCCGAGGTGCCGCCCGTGCCGGCGCCGACGACGATCCAGGCGGGAATGCCGTGCCGCTCGTGGGACATCTGGGTGAAGACGGATTCGGCGATATTGTTGTTGCCGCGCCAGTCGGTCGCCCGCTCCGCGAAGGTGAACTGGTCCATGAAATGGCCGCCGGTTTCCGCGGCCAGCTGATGCGAGGCGGCATAGACCGCGTCGGCGCTGTCGACGAGATGCAGCCGGCCGCCGTAGAAGGCGATCTGCGCGCATTTCTCGGCCGAGGTCGTGCGCGGCACCACGGCGACGAAGGGCAGGCCGAGGAGGCGGGCGAAATAGGCCTCGGAAATGGCGGTGGAGCCGGACGAGGCCTCGATGACGGTGGTGCCTTCGCGGATCCAGCCGTTGCACAGCGCGTAGAGGAACAGCGAGCGCGCGAGCCGGTGCTTCAGGCTGCCGCTCGGATGGGTCGATTCGTCCTTGAAGAAGAGTTCGACCTCGCCCGCCATCGGCAGGCTGACGAGATGGGTGTCGGCGGATCGGGCGAAATCCGCCTCGATCCTCGAAATGGCGGCATCGAGCCAGGCGCGGGACACGGCGCTTCTCCCCCCAAAGCGAGGTGCCTGCGGGCCGGCGCCTCCATCAAGGCTTGTCGGCGAAGCGCGGCCGGCTGGCAAGCGCCGCCGGCGCGAGGTCAGCGGTCGTAGAGTTCCAGCTGCCGTGCGCGCCAGCGCATTCGGCTCAGCGGTCGTACAGTTCCAGCTGCCGGTTGATGCCGAGGGCGGCCAGCGTGCAGAGCGCGCCGGAGAGCAGATAGGCGCCGGACATGAGCAGGCCGAAATGGCTCGACAGCAGCAGCGCCACCAGCGGCGCGAAGCCGGCGCCGAACATCCAGGCGAGGTCCGAGGTCAGCGCCGAGCCCGTATAGCGATAGGCCCTGGAGAAGCTGGAGGCGATCGCGCCCGAGGACTGGCCGAAAGAGAGGCCGAGCAGGATGAAGCCGACGACCATGAAGACGAGCTCGCCGACATCGCCGCCGTCGAGCAGCTGCGGCGCGAAGCCGCTGAAGGCGGCGATCGCGACCGCCGAGGCGCCGAGCAGGTTGCGCCGGCCGACGCGGTCGGCGAGCGGGCCCGAGGCGACGATGGCGACGACGCCGATGGCCGCGGCGATCATCTCGATGACCAGGAAGCGGGCCGGGCCTTGGCTGGTGAACAGGAACACCCAGGACAGCGGGAAGACCGTGACCATGTGGAACAGGGCGAAGCTCGCGAGCGGCGCGAAGGCGCCGATCAGCACGTTGCGGCCCTCGGCCTTGACGGTCGCGCGGATCGAGGTCGGCTGCAGCTCGCCGCTGTCGAACAGGTGGACATATTCCGGCGTCACCACGATGCGCAGGCGCGCAAACAGCGCCACCACATTGATGGCGAAGGCGACGAAGAACGGGTAGCGCCAACCCCAGCTCAGGAAATCCTCGGCCGAGAGATTGCCGACGAAGAAGGCGAACAGGCCGCTCGCCACGATGAGTCCAAGTGGCGCGCCGAGCTGCGGGATCATCGCGTACCAGCCGCGCCGGGCCTGCGGCGCGTTGAGCGCCAGCAGCGAGGCGAGTCCGTCCCAGGTGCCGCCGAGCGCGATGCCCTGGCCGATGCGGAACAGGGCTAGCAGCAGGGCCGAGGCATGGCCGATCTGTTCGTAGCCCGGCAGGAAGGCGATGGCGACGGTCGCGCTGCCGAGCAGGAACAGCGCGATGGTCAGCTTCGCGCCCTTGCCGTGGGCGCGGTCGACGGCCATGAAAATGGCGGTGCCGAGCGGTCTCGCCACGAAGGCGAGCGCGAAGATCGCGAAGGAATAGACCGTGCCGGTCAGCGCGTCGACATAGGGAAAGACCAGCTTCGGGAACACCACGACGGAGGCGATGGCGTAGACGAAGAAGTCGAAGAATTCCGACGTCCGCCCGAGGATCACGCCGATCGCGATCTCGCCGGGCCTGGCGCCGTGGGCGGCCCCCGACGGTGTCGACCCGCCCTGCATCGGGAGTGACGGCGATGCGGCGATATCAGCGCTCATGGGACCTTCAGCTCCTCGAAATTCCGGGCGGCCGGGCCCGGCGAATGGGATCTGCGCCGTCTCTAGGCCCGGAACAGGTGTCAAGGGCATTGGGCAAATTGTCCAATGTCATCGATGCTGCAGCGCAGCTAACGACACGCGAAACTCAGTGCCGCCTTCCGCCCAGGGGTCCGTCTTGAGCCGTTTTCGCGCCTTTGCCCTGCTGCCGCTGTTCGCCATGCTCGGCGCCTGCAACTTCGTCGTGCTGAAGCCGGCCGGCGACATCGCCGCCCAGCAGCGCGACCTGGTGCTGATCTCGACGGCGCTGATGCTGCTGATCATCATTCCCGTCATGGCGCTGATCGTCCTGTTCGCCTGGCGCTACCGCCAGTCCAACACCACGGCGCGCTACGAGCCGGACTGGGACCACTCGACCCATCTCGAGCTGGTGATCTGGGCCGCACCGCTGTTCATCATCATCTGCCTCGGCGCGCTCACCTGGATGGGCACGCATCTGCTCGATCCGTTCCGCCCGCTCGGGCGCATCACCCAGAGCCAGCCGGTCAAGCCGGAGACGCGCTCGCTCGAGGTGAACGTCGTCGCGCTCGACTGGAAATGGCTGTTCATCTATCCGGAATATGGCATCGCCACCGTCAACGAGCTCGCGGCGCCCGTCGATCGCCCGATCAATTTCCGCATCACCTCGTCCTCGGTGATGAACTCCTTCTACATCCCCGCGCTCGCCGGCCAGATCTATGCCATGCCGGGCATGGAGACCAAGCTGCACGCGGTCATCAACGCGCCCGGCAGCTATCGCGGCTTCTCGGCCAACTACAGCGGCGCCGGCTTCTCGGGCATGCGCTTCGCGTTCCTCGGCATGACCACGGCCGATTTCGACCGGTGGGTCGCCGAGGTCAAGGCGGGCGGCGCGCTGAACCGGCAGGGCTATCTGGAGCTCGAGCGGCCGAGCGAGAACGAGCCGGTCCGGCGCTACGGCACGGTCGAGGCCGGGCTCTACCGCGCGATCCTCAACATGTGCGTCGAGCCCGGCAAGATGTGCATGAGCGAGATGATGGCGCTCGACGCCAGGGGCGGGCTCGGCCTTGCCGCCGCCCGCACGGTGCTGCCGCTGCAATACGACAAATATGTCCGGCGCGGCGCGTTCGGGGCGGAGCGCTCCTACGTGCCGGCCTTCTGTGCGCCGGAGGACGTCGCCCAGCTCAGCTTCGAGCCGCCGGTGTCGCGTCCGGCCAATGCCTCGCCGCTGCGCGGGGCGGGCCTGCCGCGACCCTCCTTCGCCCCGGTCCGCCAGCCGACGGTCTCCTCGCTCGAGGAGATCAGGCGTTCGCCCAATTCCTGATCTCCAAAAGGGCGCTGCCGCCATGTTCGCCGATCCTTCCTTCCTCAAATTGATCTTCGGGCGCCTGACGCTCTCGTCCCTGCCGCTGCACGAGCCGATCGTCGTCGGCACCTTCGCGGTGGTCGCCCTCGGCGGCGACGCGCTGGTCGGCGCGCTGACCTATTTCAAGCTCTGGGGCTATCTCTGGCGCGAGTGGTTCACCACCGTCGACCACAAGCGCATCGGCATCATGTACATGGTGCTCGGCATCGTCATGCTGCTGCGCGGCTTTGCCGACGCCATCATGATGCGGCTGCAGCAGGCCATGGCCTTCGGCGGTTCGGAGGGCTATCTCAACGCCCATCACTACGACCAGATCTTCACCGCCCACGGCGTGATCATGATCTTCTTCGTGGCCATGCCGCTGGTCACGGGCGTGATGAACTATGTCGTGCCGCTGCAGATCGGCGCGCGCGACGTGTCCTTTCCCTTCCTCAACAATTTCAGCTTCTGGATGACCACGGCCGGCGCCGTGCTGGTGATGGCGTCGCTGTTCGTCGGCGAGTTCGCCCGCACCGGCTGGCTCGCCTATCCGCCGCTGTCCAATATCGGCTACAGCCCGGATGTCGGGGTCGACTACTACATCTGGTCGCTGCAGATCGCCGGCGTCGGCACGACATTGTCGGGCATCAACCTCATCGCCACCATCATCAAGCTCAGGGCGCCGGGCATGACGATGATGCGCCTGCCGGTGTTCACCTGGACCTCGCTCTGCACCAACGTCTTGATCGTCGCATCCTTCCCGGTGCTGACCGCGGTGCTCGCGCTGCTGTCGCTCGACCGCTATTTCGGCACCAACTTCTTCACGAACGACTTCGGCGGCGATCCGATGATGTACGTGAACCTCATCTGGATCTGGGGCCATCCGGAGGTCTACATCCTGATCCTGCCGGCCTTCGGCATCTTCTCCGAGGTGACCTCGACCTTCTCGGGCAAGCGCCTGTTCGGCTACACCTCGATGGTCTACGCCACCATCGTCATCACCATCCTCGCCTATCTCGTCTGGCTGCATCACTTCTTCACGATGGGCTCGGGCGCCAGCGTGAACTCGTTCTTCGGCATCACGACGATGATCATCTCGATCCCGACGGGCGCGAAGATCTTCAACTGGCTGTTCACGATGTATCGCGGCCGCATCCGCTTCGAGGTGCCGATGATGTGGACGGTGGCCTTCATGCTCACCTTCGTCATCGGCGGCATGACCGGCGTGCTGCTGGCGGTGCCGCCGGCCGACTTCGTGCTGCACAACAGCCTGTTCCTCGTCGCGCACTTCCACAACGTGATCATCGGCGGCGTGCTGTTCGGCCTGTTCGCCGGCATCGCCTACTGGTTCCCCAAGGCCTTCGGCTTCAAGCTCGATCCGTTCTGGGGCAAGGTGTCGTTCTGGTGCTGGGTCTCGGGCTTCTATTTCGCCTTCATGCCGCTCTACGTGCTCGGCCTGATGGGCGTGACGCGGCGGCTGCGCCATTTCGACGATCCGGCCCTGCAGATCTGGTTCGTGATCGCGGCCTTCGGCGCGGTGCTGATCCTCTTCGGCATCCTCGCCTTCCTGGTCCAGCTCTATGTCAGCTTCCGCCGGCGCGAGGCGCTGCGCGACGTCACCGGCGATCCCTGGAACGGCCGGACCCTGGAATGGTCGACGTCCTCGCCGCCGCCCGACTACAACTTCGCCTTCACCCCGGTCGTGCACGACAACGACGCCTGGTGGGACATGAAGCGGCGCGGCTATGTCCGTCCGCTGGAAGGCTTCAAGGCCATCCACATGCCGAAGAACACCGGCGCCGGCATCATCCTGGCGGGTATCAGCACCGTCTTCGGCTTCGCCATGATCTGGTACATCTGGTGGCTGGCGGCGCTATCCTTCGTCAGCCTCGTCGCGGTCGCGATCGGCCATACCTTCAACTACCGCCGCGACTTCCACATCCCCGCCGACGAGGTCGTGCGGGCGGAGGCCGAGCGGACCCGGCTGCTCTCGGCAGGGGCCTGACGCCATGACCACGACCACCATCGAAGCGACGACGATGCATCCGGCGGCCACGGCCGCCGGTCCCGGCGGTCCGCAGACCCCGGTCTTCTTCCAGAAGGACGAGCACGAGCACGCCGAGGGCGGCAGCACCATGCTCGGCTTCTGGATGTACCTGATGAGCGACTGCCTCATCTTCGCGGTGCTGTTCGCGACCTATGGCGTGCTGGGCGGCAAATATGCCGCGGGGCCGGCGCCGAAGGACCTGTTCGACCTGAAGCTGGTGGCGCTCAACACCGCCATGCTGCTCATCTCGTCGATCACCTACGGCTTCGCCATGCTCACCATGGTCAAGGGGCGCGTCGGCCAGACCCAGTTCTGGCTGGCGGTGACGGGCCTGTTCGGCCTCGCCTTCCTCGGCATCGAGCTCTACGAGTTCGCCCACCTGATCCACGAAGGCGCGACGCCCCAGCGCAGCGCCTTCCTCTCGGCCTTCTTCACGCTGGTCGGCACCCACGGCCTGCACGTCACCTTCGGCCTCATCTGGCTGGTGACGCTGATGGTCCAGGTCGCCCAGCGCGGCCTGATCGAGGCCAACCGCCGCCGGCTGATGTGCCTCAGCATGTTCTGGCACTTTCTCGACGTCATCTGGATCGGCGTCTTCACCTTCGTCTACCTGATGGGAATGCTCAGATGAGCTCGGATGCGCACCACCACGCGAGCGGCGAGCATGACCACGGCGCCGGCCACGGCTCGTTCAAGGGCTATCTGACCGGCTTCCTCCTGTCGGTCGTGCTCACCGCCATTCCGTTCTGGCTCGTCATGACCGGCGCGCTCGGCAGCAACCAGGCGACCGCCATCGCCATCACCGTCTTCGCGGCGGTGCAGGTCGTCGTGCACATGGTGTTCTTCCTGCACATGGACACCCGGGCCGAGGGCGGCTGGACCATGATGGCCCTGATCTTCACGCTGATCGTCGTCGGCATCACGCTTGCCGGCTCGCTGTGGGTCATGTTCCACCTGACCACCAACATGATGCCGACCCACGACATGGGCACGATGCGATAGGCCGGGAGGTGACCGTGTCAGCCGGCCAGCCCCAGCGGCGTTCGCTCGCAGCCCTTGCCGGCATCGGGCTCGCCTGCGCGCTCGCGGCCGGCCTGTTCGCCGGGCTCGGCGTCTGGCAGATCGAGCGCCGCGCCTGGAAGCTTCAGCTGATCGAACGCGTCGACCAGCGCATCCATGCCGCTCCGGTCGCCGCTCCCGGCCCCGCGGACTGGGCGGGCATCTCGCCCGGCAGCGACGAATACCGGCGTGTGCGCGTTTCCGGCCGTTTCCTCAACGGGCAGGAGAGCCAGGTGCAGGCGGTGACGGACCATGGCCGCGGCTACTGGGTGCTGACGCCCCTGGAGACCGGGGAGGGCTTCACCGTGCTGGTCAATCGCGGCTTCGTGCCGGCCGAGCGGCGGGCGCCGGAGAGCCGCGCCTCGGGCCAGGCTGAGGGACCGGTCACGGTGACCGGCCTCGTCAGGATGACCGAGCCGAACGGCGCCTTCCTGCGCAGCAACGATCCCGCCGCCGGGCGCTGGTTCTCGCGCGATGTCGCGGCCATCGCCGCGGCGCGCGGGCTCGGCACGGTCGCGCCCTATTTCATCGATGCCGAACCGATGCCCGGCGGCGCCGATCGGCCGATCGGCGGCCTGACCGTGATCGCCTTTCCGAACAATCATCTCATCTATGCGCTCACCTGGTTCACCCTCGCGCTGATGGCTCTGGCGGCCGGCGCCTTCGTCGCGCGCGACGAATGGCGGCGCCGCGCCGACCCGCATAGGATAAGGCCGGCCGGCAGCGGCGAAGGGGCGCGATGCGCGACGGGATCGACATTCTGAACCGATGGATCGGCGCCGCCCCGCCGGGCGTCGCCGCGAGCCCGGCCGCTGGCGCCGCGGGCCCGGCGCCGGTCGACCATACGGCCGACCACACCGCCAACTGCAAGAACATGCTGCTGCTCATCCAGCTGCGCTGGATGGCGGTAGTCGGGCAGGTGGTGACGATCGCGGTCGTCGCGCTGGCGCTCGGCATCGCGCTGCCGCTGGCGCCGATGGCGCTGGTGCTGGCGGCCCTCGTCGCGCACAACCTGGCGAGCCTCGCCTGGCTGAGGCGCCGGACCGATGTCGGCAACAGCGTTCTGTTCATGACGCTGCTGCTCGACGTTCTGGCGCTCACCGCCCAGCTCTATCTGAGCGGCGGGGCGACCAATCCCTTCACCGGGCTCTATCTCCTGCAGGTCATCCTCGGCGCCGTGCTGCTCGATGCGCGCTCGACCTGGGCGCTGGTGCTGGCGACTGGCGCGAGCTTCATCGGCCTCACCCTGTTCTACCGGCCGCTCGCCCTGCCGCAGCATGCCTTCACCGACACGGTCGGCCTGCACATTGCCGGCATGTTCGTCTGTTTCGTGCTCGACGCGATCCTGCTGGTCATCTTCGTCACGCGCGTCAGCCGCAACTTGCGCGAGCGCGACGCGAGTCTGGCGGCGCTCCGCCAGCACGCGGTCGAGGAGGACCATATCGTGCGCATGGGCCTTCTCGCCTCGGGCGCCGCCCACGAGCTCGGCACGCCCCTGTCCTCGCTTTCGGTGATCCTCAGTGACTGGCGCCGCATGCCCCGCCTGATGCAGGACGAGGAGCTCGCCCAGGAGATCGGCGAGATGGAGGCCGCCGTCCAGCGCTGCAAATCGATCGTCACGGGCATTCTCCTGTCGGCGGGCGATGCGCGCGGCGAGGCGCCGCGGGTGACGACCGTCAACCGTTTCCTGGACGAGCTGGTCGCCGAATGGCGCGGCGCCCGGGCGGTGACCACGCTCAGCTATCAGAACGGCTTCGGCGAGGACGTGCCGGTCGTTTCGGATTCGGCCTTGAAGCAGGTCCTGTTCAGCGTGCTCGACAATGCGCTTGAGGCCTCGCCCGACTGGCTGCGCTTTGTCGTCGGCCGCAATGGCGATACCCTTGTGCTGCGCGTCAGCGATGCCGGGCCGGGCTTCGCGCCGGAGATGCTCGCCCGGTTCGGCAAGCCCTATCACTCCACCAAGGGCCGCCCGGGCGGCGGGCTCGGCCTGTTCCTGGTGGTCAATGTCGTGCGCAAGCTCGGCGGGGTCGCCTCGGCGCGCAACGGGCCGAACGGCGGCGCCGTGGTGACGCTCGAACTGCCGCTCGCAACGCTGACCATGGGAGGTCGCAAGGATGCCGGCTGACCGTCTGCTCGTGATCGTCGAGGATGATGCCGGCTTCGCCCGGACGCTGAAACGTTCGTTCGAACGCCGCGGCTACGAGGTGCTGCTGGCGACCGGCCTCGACGACCTCTCCGCACTGCTCGGCGAACACGATCCGGGCTATGCGGTGGTCGACCTGAAGCTTGCCGGCGCCTCGGGCCTTGCCTGCGTGGAAAAGCTGCATGCGCACGACGCCGGCATGCTGATCGTTGTGCTGACCGGCTATGCCAGCATCGCGACCGCCGTGGAGGCGATCAAGCTCGGCGCCTGCCACTATCTCGCCAAGCCGTCCAATACTGACGACATCGAGGAGGCCTTCAGCAAGGCGACCGGCGATGCCGGCGTCGCGCTGTCGGAACGGCCGACCTCGATCAAGACGCTCGAATGGGAGCGCATCCACGAGACGCTGGCCGAAACCGGCTTCAACATTTCCGAAACCGCCCGGCGGCTCGGCATGCACCGCCGTACGCTCGCTCGCAAGCTCGAGAAGCGGCAGGTGAAGTAGGGGCGCCGGACCATTCGCGGCCGGGCTCCGCGCCCCGCGCGGACCGTGAACCACGGGCCTTGATGCGATGCGCCGATCCGGAGCCGTGCCTCAGAACCGCACCGTCGCGAACAGCCGCACCGAGCGGCCGGGCATGGCCACCTCGTCCTTGCGGAAGGAGACGGCGTTGCGGATCGTCTCGTCGAGCAGGTTGGTGCCGACCAGCCCGAAGGTGACGTCCTTGATCGCCTGGTTCTTCAGCGCCATGCGGTAGTTGAGCTCGGCGTTCAGCAGGTTGTAGCCCGGGGTCGGCGTTTCGTGCGAGGCGATCTCATTCTGCGCGAAGGCGTGCAGCAGGCTGACGCGCGCGAACCAGTTGTCGTTGCGCCAGTAGAGGCCGCCGCCGAGCCGGTGCGGGGGAATGCGCGGCACGTTGGTGCTGTCGGCGAAACGGGCGCGGACGAAGTCGTACTGTGCCTCGACGCCGAAAGTGCCGGACCCGAGCGGGCCGATATCGAGCTGGCCGCGCAGCTCGGCGCCGTAGAAGGTCGCGTCCTGCTGGCTGAACACCACTTGGTTGAACTCGCCCTCGCCCGCGCCGCAGGAGGCGAAATCCTCGCCGCAGCGCGCGCCGGTCAGGCGCTTGTAGATGAAGCCGGAATAGCGCGTGTAATAGGCCGAGGCGTCGAAGCGGAACGGCCCCTGGGCCCGCCGAAGGCCGACCTCGATGGTGGTGGCCGCCTCCCGGCGCAGGTTCGGGTCGCCGATCTCGAAGGTGCCGGAGGCTTCGTGCGGCCCCTTGGAGAACAGTTCCTGGGCGCGCGGCGCGCGTTCGACATATTGGCCGGTCAGGCTGCCGACGAAGCCGAACGGCAGGTCCTGCAGCAGGCCGAGGCTGACGCTCATGGGCGCGAAGTTGCGCACCCGCGCCTGTTCGAGCGGCCAGCCCGGCGCGCCGACATAGTCGCCGGGGAAGCGTGCCTCCGTGCCGCCGACACGCACGCTCTCGATCCGGAACGCGGCCTGCAGGCGGGTCGAGGACGTCAGCGCCAGTTCGTTGAACAGGAAGGCGGCGGCGGTGCGGGTATTGGTCGGCGCCAGCAGGCCGCCGGCTTCGCCTGCCGTGCCGAGGGTCGATGCGCCGAACTGCACGCCGAGCACCGAGCTCAAAGGTCCGAGCGGGGTCGCGAGCGGCTGGAACTGGGTTTCCACCCGGCCCTCGATCTCACGCTGGCGGAAGGTGGCGTGGGTCTGGAAGCGGCCGTCGTCCAGCCCGTCCTCGTTGTGCCGGTAGAGCGAGCCGCCGACCCAGAAGCGCAGGGCCGCGATGACCGGGCTGTCGAAGCGGAATTCGCCCTTGGAGGTGATGCGCGTCTGGATGAGGTCGATGCGCGTGCGGTGCTCGGCCGGTTCGACGCCGGGCAGGCCGTAGAGGCTGCGGACCTGCGAGATGGCGGCGCCGACATAGCCGTTGTCGAAGAAATAGGAGGCGCCGAAGGAGCCGCCGAGGGTATTGGCGAAGCTGTTGGCCTGGCGGCCGCCCGGCACGGCATAGTCGCCGGCATTGCGGCCGTAGATATCGGCCGAATAGGCCCAGTTGCCCGACCGGCCGCGGATCTGCCCGGCGCCGTCGAAACCGTTGTCGCCCGAGCCGAAGCCGCCGCGCATCATGCCCGACACGCCCTCCGGGCCGAGCCGGGTCGGAATGCGCTCGTTGGTGACATTGACGACCCCGCCGATCGCGGCCGAGCCGAAGCGCAGCGCCGCCGGCCCGCGGATCACCTCGATGCGCTCGGCCGCCAGCGGGTCGATCGGCACCGCGTGATCCTCGGAGAGATCGGAGACGTCATGCGCGCCGATGCCGTTTTCCTGGATGCGCACGCGCGCATTGTCGAGGCCGCGGATGATCGGCCGGCTGACCGCGCCCGGCGCGAAGCCGCTGCCGGTAATGCCCGGCAGCGTGAACAGCTGGTCGCCGAGGGTTGCCCCGCCATTGCGCTGGATGTCGCGCTCGTTGAGCACGGTGACCGGCACGAAGGCACGGTCGATGACCGTGAGCTGGCCCTCGGTGAGGCCGCTCGCATCGGGTGGCGTCGGCCGGCGCGGCGCCTCGATCAGGATCTCGGGCAGGGCGACCTGGCTCGACGCGGTCTGGGCGGCGGCCGGTGCGGAGATGGCGGACAGCGCGAGCACGGACAGGGCGAGGCGACCGAGCGGGGAGGACCCGGCAGCAGGCAAAAGGGGCATGTGAGGCTTCTCCCGGCAGGCGCTGTCTCGTGCGAGTTATGTAATAACGTTACATATAACGAAAGCGGGGCTGTCAAGCATGGACGCGGCGTTTCGCACCGGGCATGCGGCGGAGCGATGCCGGATGGACGTCAGGCCTGGCGTTTGACGGCCACAGAGGCCGGTCGCCGCGCCTCGGCCGCCGGGACCGTCAGCCGGCGGGGCGCCTGGCGAGGGCAAGGCCGAAGCCGAGCGCGATCATCGCGCCGCCCGATGTTTCGCGCAGCCGGCGGACCAGATTGGACCGTGTGGCGGCACTGTCCCGGATGCCGCTGGCGGCGAAGGCGACGACGATGTCCGCGAGGGTGTTGAGCACGACCGACACGAAGCCGAGCACGACGAACTGCAGGGCGACGGACCCTGCCGACGGGTCGACGAATTGCGGGATGAAGGCAAGGAAGAAGGCGGCGGTCTTGGGGTTGAGCGCCTCGACCAGGACGCCTTCGCGGAAGGCGCGCGGGGCGCCGAGCGGCGGCGCCGCCGGACCTCCGGCCAAGGCGACGGCAGCCTCGCGGCGCGCGGCCAGGAGGGTGCGCAGGCCGAGCCAGACGAGATAGCCGGCGCCGATCAGCTTCAGCGCCGTGAACAGCTCCGCGCTCGCCAGCACGATGGCGGAAACGCCGAGGCTGCCGGCGAGGACATGGACCATGCCGCCGAGACCCGTGCCGAAGCTGGAGGCGATGCCTTCCGCGCGGCCGCCGGCAAGCGTCCGGGCTGCGACGTAGAAGATGCCCGGCCCGGGCGTGACGGCAAGCAGGAAGGCCGCGGCGACATAGAGAGCGAGCTGGCTGAGATCCGGCATGGGGATGGGTCCGAGAACGAGGGCGGGTCGCGCGAACGGGCGCGTTGCCCGTGCATGCGTGTCGCACGGTGATAGACCGGGGACGACGTGTTTGCCCACGGCCTTTTGCGATGCCAGCCCGGCATAGTTCGCGCGCGCGGAGAAGAGCCAGCAACCGCGGCCAGTCGCGCGGCCCGCCGGCCACTGCCACCGATGGCTGGTTTTACCCGACGCCCCCTGGCAAATGCCAGCAGCGGCGCAGGCGATTTTCGGTTTGGCTGCTTCCGTCGGGGCATGTTTCGCGCCGGCTGGGCGGGAACATTCCGGGAAGCCATGACGACATCAGGTGCGGGTGAGGGATATCCTGGCGCGGTCATCGCGGCAGAGCAAACCTTAAAGGAGACGGCCGGCGCTACTCGCCTGTCGGTCGGCGCAACGGTTTCGAGCGGGAGTTCCGTACCACGCCTGCTGCGCGGCACGAGCGCCCTGTCGCCCTGCGGCCTGTCGCTGCTCAGCCTCGCGGCGCTCGGTCTTGGCGCCTCGCCGGCTCAGGCGCAATGCGCCCCCTCCGGCGGATCGAACTATGTCTGCTCGGGCTCCAACACGACGTCGCAATCGATCAATGCCGCCGACGCGGCGGTGACGACGACGCCGGGCTTCGGTGTCGATCTGAGCGCGTCGAGCGGCAATGGGCTGGTGATCATCGGCGCCGGCCAGCTCAGCTACATCGATACCAACGCCGCCACGATCACGGGCGGCGGCGACCTGGGCGATTCCGGGATGTTCGTCTGGTCGACCGGCAATAACGGTCCGACGCCGGGTTCCGTGACCGTCAATACCGCCGGAGCGATTACCGGCTACAGCGGCGTCTCCATTTCGAACAGCAGCGGCGGCATTACCAGCGTGACCGTGGGGGGGCTGGTCACCGGGACATTCGGGGACGGCATTTCCGTCGTCAACGACGTTGGCGCCGGCGCTCTCACCGTGCGGGCCGCGGCCGTCACCGCCGCCGCGAACGGCATCGAGACCTACAACAACGGCAGCGGTGCGACACTGGTAACGGCGTCGGGACAGGTGACCGGGACCGGCCGCTACGGCATCTTCGCAAGCAATGCTGCCAGTGCGGGCAGCCTGACCATCGATGCAGCCACGGTGACGGGCGGTCTCTCCGGCATCTTCGCCCAGAACCGGGGCAGCGGCGCGACGCTGGTGACGGCTTCCGGCAATGTCGAGGGCACGCAGAACTACGGCATTCTCGCGGTCAACGGCACGGCGAATTTGAGAACCGACGGCACGCTTCAGTCCGCCACTCCTGGCACGGCCAATGGCTTGACCGTCGCTGTCGGCACGCTGGCGAACCCGGCAACGGCCACGGGCGGCATGACCGGCATCTACGCCTACAACAACGGCACCGGCGCGACTGAGGTGACCGCGACGGGACAGGTGACCGGCACGAACGGGGCCGGCCTCTTTGTGCTGAACGGCGCGGGGGCGACGAGCCTGACGGTCAATGCCGGGGCGGTCCTTGGCGGGACGGACGGGATCTTCGCGACCAACCGGGGCAGCGGGGCGATCTTCGTGACTGCGACCGGATCGGTGGTGGGCACCGCGGGCTACGGCATTTTCGCCCAGAACGATACCGCGGCGACGATGCTGACGGTCTCGGCCGCATCAGCGAAAGGCGGGCTCGCCGGCATCTATGCCGACAATCAGGGCACGGGCGCCACGCTGGTTACCGCCACCGGGCAGGTGAGCGGGGCGGGCGCTTTCGGCCTGTTCGCGCTCAACGGCGCGACCGCAACGTCCCTGACCGCCGAGGTGGCCGCGGTCAACGGCGCGATCAACGGCATCACCGCCGAGAACCGGGGCAGCGGCGCCACGCGGGTGACCGCCGCCGGCGCGGTGACGGGAACGAGCGGGACCGGCATCGAAGTCCAGAACGGCGCCGGAGCAACCGATCTGGCCGTCGGCGCTACCGCCGTCAGCGGCCGTTTCAGGGGCATCGACGTCTTCAACAGCGGCACCGGCAACACCCTCGTCGTCGCCTCAGGCCTGGTCGCCGGCGCCAATGATGCCGGCATCAATGTCGTCAACAATCCTGGTGCCAATCATCTGACCATCGAGGCGGCGGCCGTCACCGGCGGCCTCGCCGGCATTCTCGCTCGCAACAACGGCCATGGCGACACCAGTGTGACGGCGACCGGCGACGTCGTCGGCACCGCGCAGCGCGGCCTCGATGTCTACAGCAACAGTTCGGCGGGTGGTCTCACCGTCCATGCAGCCTCCGTCACGGGCGGGATCGACGGTATCTTCGTCGAGAACCGCGGTGCGGGCACGACCCTCGTCACCGCGAGCGGCTCGGTGATCGGCGCGCAACTCCATGGTATCGCGGCGACCAATGGCCAGTTCCTGGCCAATCCCGACGGCACCTTCGGCGGTCTCGGTTCCGGTCCCGCGGGCGACCTGAGCGTCAGGGCCGCTGCGGTGAGCGGCGGCGTCACCGGCATCCTGGCCGCCAATGGCGGCAGCGGCGCGACCTATGTGACCGCCACCGGGCTGGTGAACGGTGGCAGCGGCGAGGGCATCAGCGCGCTCAACGGCCCGGCCGCCGGCAAGCTCAGCATCGATGCGGCCGCCGTCAGCGGCGGCGGCACGGGCATTCTCGCTCGCAACAGCGGCACCGGTTCGACCCTGGTGACGGCATCCGGCCCGGTGGTCGGGACGAGTGGCGACGGCATCGCGGCGACCAACGCGGCGACCGCGGGTGCTCTCACCATCCATGCCAGGGCCGTCACCGGCGGCAATTACGGCATCTATGCCAGCGGT
Source organism: bacterium YEK0313 (assembly GCA_000751295.2). Lineage (NCBI taxonomy): Bacteria > bacterium YEK0313. The sequence continues at coordinate 5,299,552 of CCMO02000001.1, read as the reverse complement.
GGAGGGGCCGGCGCGACCGAGGTCACCGCGACGGGGCCGGTCGTCGGAACCGGCGCGAGCGGCATCTTCGTTCTCAACGGAGCGGCGACCACCGGCCTGACCGTGACGGCCGAGGCTGTCTCGGGCGCTCGCTATGGTGTTTCGGTCGGCAATTTCGGCACCGGGCCGACCCGCATCGCCACGAGCGGGCTTGTCGAAGGCGGCATGGCGGCCATCTTCGCAGGTTCCGCGGGCCAGCCGATCGAGATCACCACCAACGGCCTCGTCCGCAACCTCTCCGGCCTGTCGGCGAGCCTTGCGATCGAGGCCTCGGGCGGGCTGGTGACCTATACCAATGCCGGCGGCCTGATCGGCACGGTGAAGTTCGGCGCGGGCGCTCACACCATGACGAACAACGCTGGCTGGAACACGGCCGGCGGCACCAGCCAGTTCGGTGGCGGCGCGCTCACCAATGCGACAGGCGTCGCGATCATCGCGGCGTCGGGCGGCGGCGCGCCCGTCACCACCACGTTCGAGGGCCTCGCCAGCCTCGTCAATCACGGTCTTCTGGTCATGGCCGATGGCGTCGCCGGCGACATCGTCAGGCAGACCGGCGGCGGCGCGCGCTTCGAAGCCGGGTCGCTGCTCGCCGTCGATATCGACCGGACCGGCCGGGCCGACCGCTTCGCCAGCACCGGCGCCGTCTCCCTCACCGGCGCGACGCTCGCCGTGAACGGCGCCGGCGGCATCGCGACCTACGGCACGCGCTATGCGGTGGTGCGTGCCGATGGCGGCCTCACCGGCCGTTTCGCCGCGGTCAGCGGCCTGCCGGCCGACACCGCCTTCCTGACCATGCGCGACACCTATGACGCCAACAATGCCTATCTCGAGGTTCAGAAGTACCGGACCTTCGCCAGCGCCGGCCTGACGCGCAACCAGATCGCCGCGGCCGGCGGGCTCGACAGCCTCGGGCCCGGCCCGCTCGTCGGGGTCATTGCCGACTTCACCAGCGATGCCGCGGCGCGGGCCGCCTTCGACCAGGTGTCGGGCGAGATCCATGCCTCGGCCAAGGCGGCGCTGATCGAGGACAGCGGCTTCCTGCGCGAGGCCGCGATCGGCCGGCTCAGATCGGCCTTCGGGACCGTCGCTGCGGCCTCAGCACCCGTCAACATGGCCGATATCAACGGCCGGCTGGTCGCGGTCGCGCCGACCACCGAGCGCTTCGCCATCTGGGGCCAGGGTTACGGCGCCTGGGGCAGGATCAATGGCGACGGCAATGCCGCCCGGCTGAGCCATTCTACTGGCGGCTTTTTCCTCGGGATGGATGGACCGGTCCTCGATCGCTGGCGCATCGGCCTCCTCGCCGGCTACAGCCGCACCAGCTTCAACGTCCGGGACCGGGCCTCGTCCGGGGCGAGCGACAACTATCATCTTGGCGCCTTTGCCGGCACGCAATGGGGCCCCATCGGCCTGCGCTCGGGCCTCGCCTTCACCTGGCACGAGCTTGCGACGACGCGGACGGTGGCCTTTGCCGGCTTCGGCGACATGCTCAGGGCGCGCTACGGCGCACGCACCTTCCAGGCCTTCGGCGAGGCCGGCTACCGGATCGATGCCTTCGGCGCGGCCTTCGAGCCCTTCGTCAGTCTCGCCCATGTCAGCCTTGCCACCGATGCCTTCAGCGAAACCGGCGGCGCGGCGGCACTGACCGGCGAGGGGCGGACCACCGCCACGACGTTCACGACGCTGGGCCTGCGCGCCTCGGCGTCCTTCATGCTGGGGAGCGTCAGCACCACGGCGCGCGGCACACTCGGCTGGCGCCATGCCTTCGGTGCGGTGCTGCCGCTCGCCACCAATGCCTTCGCGGGCGGGGCGGGCTTCACGGTCGCCGGCGTGCCGATCGTACGCGACGCCGCCGTCATCGAGGCCGGGCTCGACTTCGCCCTGTCGCCGGCGGCTACGCTCGGCCTCGGCTATACCGGCCAGATCGCCGGCAGCGCCCAGCAGCACGGCTTCAAGGGCAGCCTCGCCGTCCGGTTCTGACGGCGGCGCGGTTGCCGGCCGGTCGCCGATCGACGCCTGGACGTAAGGTTCGTTGGCCCGCTAGCATTCGTCACCTGGGCGCTGAGGGAGGGCCGCGATGTCGGACGACAGCCTCGCCGAACATATCTACGAGGCCGCCTTCAACCCTCCCGAATGGATCGGCGTCCTCGACGGGCTGGGCGCTGCGACCTGCTCGGCCGGCGGGTGCATGGTTCTGTTCAACGGCAACGAGCCGCTCGGCATGATGCAGAGCGAGATCATCCGGGAGATCGGCCAGAGCGTGGCTGCGGAGCCCGATCCGGGGACGCTGTGCTGCTTCGAATATCTCTACGTCAACCGGCCGACGGGGTTCATCGTCGGGTCGGAGTTCTTTCCCGAGCCCTTGCGCGCGGCCGACGGCTTCAGGCGCACGAAGCTCGGGCTGGGGCTGGGTGACGACGCCGTCTCGCTGATTTTTCTGCCGAGTGGCGAAACCGCCATGTTTTCGATCGATCGGTCGACCACGAGCGGGCCGTTCCGGCCCGAGGATGTCGATCGCCTCAACGCTTTCTATCCGCATCTGTCGCGGGCCGCGCTGGTGTCGGCGCGGCTGCGGCTGGAACAGGCGAAGACGGTGGTCTCGACCCTCGACGCGCTCGGCCTGCCGGCCGCCGTGCTCGGATCATCGGGGGTGGTCAGGGCGAGCAATCCGTTGCTCGAAGGGCTGGCCGACCGGCTGCTGCCGGTCGCGTTCGGCGGCATGGCGGTGGTCCATCCCGGCGCCGACAAGCTGTTCCAGGAGGCGGTGAGGGCTTCGCGTGCCGGCTTCCACCGGCTGGTCCGCTCCATTCCGGTGCCGGCCGTCGACGACAAGCCGCCGCTCGTCCTGCACGTGCTGCCGCTGCGCCGCTCGGCCTACGACATCTTCCAGGGCGCCGACACGCTGGTGGCGGTGACGACGGTCAGCCCGACCGCGACGGCGCCCTCGCCCTCGGTGCTGATGGGCCTCTTCGACCTGACGCCGGCCGAGGTGCGGCTCGCCTCGGCGCTGACCGAGGGCCGGACGCTGAGGGCGGCGGCCGCGGGCGCCGGCATCACCTACGGCACGGCGCGGCATTATCTCGAAAGCATCTTCGCCAAGACCGGCGTCAGCCAGCAGAGCCAGCTCGTGGCGCTGCTGATCAGCGCCCATGCGCTGGGCCGGAAGGTGTAAGGCCAGGCGCGCGGCTCGTCCCCGCAGAACCCAGCGACGGAGCCGATACCCATATCCTCCGGCTTCGTTCGGAACGCGGCGAACAGAGCGATCATCGGCGGGCGCCGCTGCATCTCCTCGCACCATTCGCGCTTCAGCGGTCGGCGACCTGGAAACCGGCCCAATAGGGATCGCGCTGGTCGATGGTGATCGTGCTGGTGCCGGTCACCCGCGCCCAGCCTTCGATCGAGGGAATGATCGCGTCGATGTCGCCGACCTTGGCGCGGCCTTCGATCCGGCCGGTGAATTTCGAGCCGATGATGGATTCGTGCACGAAGTCCTCGCCCTCGGCGAGCCGTCCGGTGGCCGCGAGCTGGGCCATGCGCGCCGAGGTGCCGGTGCCGCAGGGCGAGCGGTCGATGGCCTTGTCGCCGTAGAAGACGGCGTTGCGGGCGCTGCCGCCATGGCGCGCGGCGCCGGTCCAGAGGACGTGGGTCAGCGCGTCGAGCGCCGGATTGGCCGGGTGGACGATGCGATGGCGCGCGTTGAAGGCCCGGCGCAGCGCCGGGCTGAGGCGCAGGATGTCGGAGGGCTGGAGGTCGTCGAGATCGCCATAGCCGGCCTGCGGTTCGACGATCGCATAGAAATTGCCGCCATAGGCGACATCGACGGCGAGAGGCCCAAGCCCTTCGACGTCGACCTCGAAGCCGCGGCCGAGCAGGAAGGAGGGCACGTTGGTCAGCCGCACGCTGTCGACGAAGGGGCCGTTCTGCACATAGCGCGCCTCGACGAGTCCGGCCGGGGTGTCGAGCCTCAGGAGACCCGGTTCGCGCGGCGTGACGAGGCCGTGCTCGATGATGGTGGTCACCGTGCCGATGGTGCCGTGGCCGCACATGGGCAGGCAGCCCGAGGTTTCGATGAACAGGATGCCGATATCGCAATCGGCGCGGGTCGGCGGGTAGAGAATGGAGCCGGACATCATGTCGTGGCCGCGCGGCTCGAACATCAGGCCGGTGCGGATCCAGTCGAATTCGGCGAGGAAATGCTGGCGCCGCTCGAACATGGTGGCGCCGGCGAGCTGCGGGATCGAGCCGCCGGCGACCACGCGCACCGGATTGCCGCAGGTGTGGCCGTCGATGCAGAAGAAGGTCGTTCGCGCCATCGTCAGGCCCTTTCGTCGGTCGGTCGCCGCCGGTCAGGCGGCCGGGCGCGCCTGCGGGGAGGCGGCTGGCTGGTCGGGCAGGATCGTGCGCAGCGCCAGCACGGCCGCTTCGCCGCCGGCGAGCGCGCAGCGGCTCTTGCCGAGGGATTTGGCAACATAGAGCGCGCCGTCGGCGGCGCCCAGCAGCGCCGGGAGATCGGTTCCATGCTCGGGCGCGCAGGCAATGCCGACGCTGACGCCGATCGCCGCCGTCCGGCCGTCGATATCATAGCTGCCGGCTATGCCCGCGATCAGCCGTTCGCCGAAACGCTGCGCCGCGCCGGCATCGCCCGTTGCCGCGAGCACGACGAATTCGTCGCCGCCGAGCCGCGCGGCGAGGTCGCCGGGCCCGACGAGGCCGCGGAGCTTCTCGGCGACGCGCTGCAGCACCCGATCGCCGGCGGCATGGCCGAACGTGTCGTTGACCGCCTTGAAGCCGTCGAGGTCGAGATAGAAGAGCGCGAAGCGCGCCGTCCCGCCCGGAGCGGCGAGGCGGTCGTCGAGGGCGCCGGCGAAGCCGACGCGGTTGGCAAGGCCGGTCAGCGCATCGTGCCGGGCGCGGTGGGCATTTTCCTGCTCGGCGATCATGGTGGAGACGAGCATGCGGTTCAGCCGGAACGAGGCCGCGGTCATGCTGTAGAGATAGAAGGGGATCTGCAGGAAGACGACCAGCAGCATCGGCTCGCCGGCAAACAGCGTGCCGAGGCAGAGCGGCCCGAGGCTGAGGGCGATCATCAACCCGGCCATGCGCGGCGCGCCGAAATTGCGGAAGCAGATGCCGCCGACCATGGCGGCGGCCGAGAGGCAGGTGAGGGTGGCGATGACAAAGTCGCCCGAGGTCAGGCCGAGGAAGGTGCCGAGGCCGACGCTGAAGCCCCAGAGCACGGCGAGGACGATGGCAATGTCGGTCGGGGTGCCCCGGCCGGCACGTGCGGCGCGCTTGCCCATGACCAGCACGGCGAGCCGCGACAGGCAGAGCACCACCTCGAAGATCAGCCAGGCGATGAACGGCCCGCTCGGATGGCGCAGCGTCACCGCCGCCGCCACCAGGATGGTGTTGATGACGCCGCCGATGAAGACCGGAAGCGAGCCGAACAGACCGGTGATCAGGGCATGGCGGATATTGGCGGGGACGTCGGGCCCGGGCTCGACCAGCCAGCGGGTGACCCGCCAGACCGGCAGGCTGTACGTCCCCTCGGTCCGTTCCATCGCACGCCCCCTCTCTCCCCGCGTGCCAAAGGCGCGCGCGGCGCTCAACAGGGCGTTAACCGGGGAGAAGCGCCGCCGCATCGTCCTTAACGCAAGGCAAACGGGTGGCGGCGCGCAATTGACGTGGAACGTCAACCGGGACATCAAGCGGCGGTCTTCAGTCCGACATCGGGCAGCGCCGGGCGCGTCTTGAGTGCGGCGGCCATCATCGCCTCGACCTCGGCCTTTTCGTGGGGCGCGAGCGCGAGGCGCGGCGGGCGGGTGACATGCGTGCCGCGGCCCATGATGTGCTCGCACAGCTTGATGCACTGGACGAGATCCGGGCGGGCGTCGAGATGCAGCAGCGGCATGAACCATTCATAGAGCGGCATGGCTTCGGCGAAACGGCCCTGCCTGGCCAGGCGGAACAGCGTCTCGCCCTCGCGGGGGAAGGCGTTGGACATGCCCGACACCCAGCCCTGCGCGCCCATGGCGACGCTTTCGACCACCACGTCGTCGAGGCCGGCGAACAGCACGTAGCGTTCGCCCACCTTGTTGCGCAGGTCGATGAAGCGGCGCGTATCGCCCGAGCTTTCCTTGAAGCAGACGATGGTCTCGCAGTCGGTCAGCGTCGCCAGGATGTCCGGGGTGACGTCGTTCTTGTAGATGGGCGGGTTGTTGTAGACCATGACCGGCAGGTCGGTTGCCTTGGAGACGGCGCGGAAATGCGCGGCGGTCTCATGGGGCTTGGCCGAATAGACGAGCGCCGGCATGACCATGACGCCGTCGACGCCGATGCGCGCGGCCTCGCGCGCGGTCTCGACCGCAAAGGCGGTGGTGAATTCGGCAATGCCGCAGATGACCGGCACCCGGCCGGCGGCAACCGACTTGCCGGCCTCCATGATCTGGATCTTTTCGGCGGTGGTGAGCGAGCAGTTCTCGCCGACCGTGCCGCAGACGATGAGGCCGGAGACGCCGTCGCGGATGAGCGCGTCCATGACGCGGGCGGTGGCGTCGATATCGAGCGAGAAATCCTCGCGGAACTGCGTGGTGACGGCCGGGAAGACGCCTTCCCAGGAAATGCGCTGATGCATGGATTGTCTCCGTTGGAGGCAGGGCGGGTTTCGAGGTCCCGTCCCGCCGCAGGGGTGGAAAAACGGCGCCGCGACCTTCGCCGCCGCGGCGCGGTCGCGGATCAGAGGCTTGCGCCGGCCCGGCGCAACTCGGCGAGGACGGGCGCCTTGGGCAGCCAGATCTTGTCGAACTCCTGAATCACCGCCTGGGCGTCCGCGACATTGGCGGTGCGGATGGTGATCGGCGCGGCGCGGAACTGCTCGACGAGTTTCGGCTCGTTCGCCGCGAGCTCGTCGATCTGGGTGTCGAGCGCGCTCCTGACCGCCTTGGTGATCAGTTCGCGGTCGGCCGCCGGCACGGTCTGCCAGACGCGGCCCGAGACGAGCGCGATCATCGGCATGAACACGGCGTTCATCTGCAGGATGACCTTCGACACCTTGTCGAAGCGCTGGTTCCAGGAGAATTCGAGATCGGCCTCCAGGCCGTCGACCTGGCCGTTGGTCATGGCGTCGAACACGGCCGGCGTCGGAATCGGCGTCGGCGCGGCGCCGAGCGCCTGGTAGAAGTCGCGGTAGACCGGGGTGGCGTTGATGCGCAGCTTCATGCCGCGGATGTCGGCGAGGGTCGAGATGTCGCGCGCCGAGAAGATGGCGCGCATGCCGGTAATGCCCCAGGCGAGGCCGACCGTGCCGGTCTCGCGCGGCAGCACCTCGAACAGCTTCATCGCGACGGGATGGCGCACCAGCTTGGCGATCTTCGGCGTCGAATCGACCACGTAGGGCGCGGTAATGGCGGCGATCGCCGGCACGCGCGAGCCGAGCTCGGCGGCCATGATCCAGCCCATGTCGAGGGCGCCCGACTGCATCTGCTGCAGCATGGCCGCCTCGTTGCCGAGCTGGCCGGAATGAAACACGGTGAGCGACAGGCGGCCGTTGGTCTCCGCCTTCAGGATCTCGCCGACCTTCAACGCCGCCCGGTTCCAGGGATGGCCGTTGGGGGTGAGGATGCCGAGGCGGAATTCGCGGGCCTGGGCGAGCGTGAGGCTGGGCGCGCCGAGCGGCAGGAGGCTGCCGGCGGCGCCCGCGACGAGATGGCGGCGGGTCAGGGTCATTGGTTCTCTTCCGGAGGTGTTGGTTTCTTGTGGTTCAGGCTTTGGGGCTTGGAATGCGGGACTTCACTTCAAAAGGGCGAGCGACAGGAACGGATAGAGCGAAAGCAGCACCAGCAGCACGCAGGAGATCGCGAAGAACGGCATGGTGACGAGGAACATCTTGCCGGGCTTGGCGCCGGTCACCGCGGCGGCGACGAAGAAGCAGAGACCGACCGGTGGCGACAAAAGGCCGAGCACCAGGTTGACCACCACCACGACGCCGAACTGGCGCGGGTCGATGGCATAGACCTCGGTTGCGATCGGCAGGAGGATCGGCACGGTCATGATCAGGCCGGGAATGCCGTCGATGACGGTGCCGATGACGAGCAGGATGACGTTGACCAGCAGCATGAAGCTGACCGGATCGCGCGCCACCGACTGGATCCAGGCGGCGGCCTCCTGCGGCACCTTGCCGAAGATCAGCACCCAGGAGAACACGGCCGCCGCGGCGACGAGGAACAGGACGACGGCGGAGTAGATGCCGGCGCGCAGCATCATCTCCGGCAGCCGGGCAAAGCTGAATTCCTTGGTCCAGTAGCGGCCGACGAGGGCCGCCGCGATGGTGCCGACCGCCGCCGACTCGGTCGCGTTGGCGAGGCCGCCGAGGATCGAGCCGACGATGACGATGGGGATGAGCAGGGTCGGGCAGGCGCCGAGGATGGTGCGGAAGCGCTCGCGCAGGGTCATCGGCTCGGCGCGCGGATAGTTGTAGACATAGCCCATCAGCGCGATGACCACGCAGAACATCACGGTGAGGATGACGCCGGGCACGATGCCGGCGATCAGCATGTCGCTGACCGAGACCTGGGCCAGCACGCTGTAGACGACGAACATGACGGAGGGCGGGATGATCGGCCCGAGCATGCCGCCATAGGCGGTGAGGCCGGCCGCGAAGGTCTTGTCGTAGCCCTTCTTCTCCATTTCCGGGACTATGATCTGCGCCATGATCGCGACCTGGGCGGTCGCCGAGCCGAGGATCGAGGAGACGAACATGTTGGCGAGCACGTTGACATAGGCGAGCCCGCCGCGGAGCTGGCCGACAAAGGCCATGGCCATGTCGACGATCCGCCGGGTGATGCCGCCACCATTCATGATCTCGCCGATCAAGATGAACAGCGGAATGGCGATGAGGCCGTAGCTGTCGACGCCGCCGAAGAGCTGCAGCGGAAAGCTCTGGAACAGCAGCGGATTGCCTGAGGCGGTGATGTAGACCATGCCGGCGATGCACAGGCACAGGCCGATCGGGACGCCGACGAGCATGATGACGAGGAAGGCGGCGCTGGTGACCATGTCAGTTCACCCCGTCGACGTCGGCGAGGTTGAAGCCGGCAAGTTCGGCCTTCGGCACCCATTCGAGGTCCTCGAGGAGATTGGCGGCGCCGTGCACCGTCATCGACGCTGCGAAGATCGGCAGGATCAGATAGAGCACCCAGGTCGGCCAGTTCAGCGTCTGGGTCCGCTCCGTGTAGAGGAAGTTGAAGCTCTCGGCCGCGAAGTCGCGCGCATCGAAGCCGGCGCGGGCGATGCCGACCGGGTCCATCCAGAGCCAGCACATGACGGCGAGCGCGATGCCGAAGACGACGACCGCGCCGGTCGCGATCACCTTCGCCGCCTTCATGGCGCCGGGCGACAGGCGCTCGGTCAGCATGGTCACCGCGAAATCGAGCCGCAGCCGCGTCATGGCGGAGGCGCCGATGAAGGTGAGCCAGACCACCGAATAAACCGCGGACTCGTCGATCCAGTAGATCGGCATGCCGGTATAGCGGGTCGCGACATTGACCAGGATCAGCCCGGTCAAAAGGAACATCAGCCCCATGATGGCGAGGCGTTCGGCGGCGAGCAGGCGAGCCGAGGCCGCCATGATCAGGCGGCAGGGCAGGCTGGAGGCCGGGGCAGTGATCGCTTGGTCGATCATTCTTGCGTGAGACCTTGATGCATTTTCTCTGGAATTCGCAGATCGTAGATTTTATACAATCTACGAGTCAATGCCCGCAGCCGCATTTTTCCGAATGAGCCGGCGGCCTCCGGCGCCGGCCGGCCGCCGGTCGTCAAGTCCTTGTTTTCTCGCCTTTTCCGTGGGCTGCGCGGCGGCCGGGATCATGTAAGGTGGTGTCCGATGAACGCACCTCTGAAGCACAAGACCCTTGCCGCGGCGATCGCCGACCAGCTGCGCCAGGCCATTCTCGACGGCAGTCACCTGGCCGGTGCGCAGCTGCGCCAGGACGCGCTGGCCGAGACCTATGGCGTCAGCCGCATCCCGGTGCGTGAGGCCTTGTTCCAGCTCGAGGCCGAAGGGCTGGTGAAGATCGTGCCGCACAAGGGCGCGATCGTCTCGGAACTGTCGCTCGACGAGATCAACGACGTGTTCGAGCTGCGCTGCATTCTGGAGCCGCGCATGCTGGAGCAGTCGGCGCCGCGCCTGTCGCAGGAGGATTTCGCCCGGCTCGATACGATCCAGGGCCAGTTCGTCGGTGCCATCGCCGAACACGACGTCGCCCATTGGGGCGTGCTCAACGCCGAGTTCCACATGGCGCTCTATGCCCGGGCCCAGCAGCCGCGCACGCAGGCCATCGTCGCCGCGCTCCTGAAGACCAGCGATCGCTATACAAGGCTGCAGCTGAGCCGGACGGAAGCCATGGGCATCGCGGAGAAGGAGCATGGCGAGCTGATCGCGCTCTGCCGGGCCGGCGATGTCGAGGACGCCTGCGCCTTTCTGCAGGGGCATATCCGGTCGGTGCAGGCGGATCTGTTGCGCGTGCTCGGGCGCACGCCGCGGTTGCGTTGAGGGCCGGCCTGCCGCAGGGCTGCCGCAGTAGTGGGCGCGGCCCGGCCCAGCGGGAGCGAGCAAAGGAACGACGGCCGCTCGCGGTGACTGTCGCCAAGGTGCTGCGAATACATCTTTTTCCGATCGATATTGGCGGCGGCACATCGTGATTTCGAGCGAATGTCTTAAATTTTTGCCGTCTTTGAAGTAATTTCAAGTTATTATAGCGTATAAATGATCCGTTAAGCATTCGGATGCAGTTATCGGCCATCGCCGTTTGCTGCATTGGACTTTCTTCATGACCGACAACAGGGACCTCGCCGCCCGGTTGGCCTTCGCCAGGATCGACGCCGCCGCCATTGCCGATCTCGGCGCGCTGTGGACGCAGATCGCGCCCGAGCTCGAAGGGCTGATGAAGCGCTTCTATGCGCATGTCATGGCCGAGCCGCGCATGGCCGCGCTGATCGGCGAGCGCCAGGGCGCGCTGGAAGGCGCGCAGGTGAAGCACTGGACACGCCTGTTCAGCGGCCGGTTCGACGACGACTATGCCGCGAGCGTCGAGCGCATCGGCCGGGCGCACCACCGCATCGGGCTGGAGCCGCGCTGGTATATCGGCGGCTACCAGTTCATGCTGTCCGAACTCAGCCGGCTGATCCTGAAGAAGCACCGCTTCGCGCCCGCCCGGGCCGGGCGGCTGATCGAGGCCCTCAACAAGGCCGTCCTGTTCGATCTCGACTTTGCTCTCTCGACCTACCAGCAGGTGCTGCTCGAAGAGCGCGCGCGGCGCAACCGCGAGGTCGAGCAGGCGGTGACGCAGTTCCGCGCGGCGACCGAAGGCGTGCTGCGCATCGTCGACGACAGCGCCAGGCGCATGCAGGCGACCTCGCAGTCGCTGAGCGCCATCGCCGTCGACACGGCGGGCGAGGCGGCTTCCGCCGCGACCGCGTCGGAAGAGACTTCGTTGAACGTGCAGACGGTGGCCTCCGCGGCCGAGGAGTTGACGCGTTCGATCCAGGAGATCTCGCGTCAGGTCGGCAGTGCCACCGCCGTGGTCAGCACCGCCACCGGCATGACGGAAGCCTCCTCGGCCGACGTCGCGCGGCTTTCGGACGCGGCTCAGAAGATCGGCGACGTGGTCGGCCTCATCCAGGCGATCGCCTCGCAGACCAATCTGCTCGCGCTCAACGCCACGATCGAGGCGGCGCGGGCGGGCGAGGCCGGCCGCGGCTTCGCGGTGGTGGCGAGCGAGGTCAAGCAGCTCGCGGCCCAGACATCCAAGGCGACCGACGAGATCGCCCAGCAGATCGCCGGCATCCAGGCCTCGACGGCGAGCGCCGTCAGCACCATCCGGGATGTCGCGCGCACCATGACGGAGATCCACCAGGTGACGAGCTCGATCGCCGGTGCGATCGAGGAACAGGACGCCGCGACGCGCGAGATCGCGGCGAGCGCCCAGATGGCCGCGCGCACCACCCTGACCTTGTCGACCAATGTCGGCCAGGTGAATGCCGGCATCGACCAGACCAAGGATGCCGCGGCGGAGGTATTCGCCACCTCCAATGCGCTCGGCGACCAGTCCTCGCAGCTCGCCGAGGACGTACGCCGGTTCCTCGCTGCCCTCACCAGCGATGCGCCGGCGGCAGAGATGCGGCAGGCCGGCTGAGCCGGAGCGTGCGCAGCGAGTCTCGAAGGACGGCCGACGCCCTTGCGGATCGCATCGTTCTCGAAGCCCGCTCAGGCCGCGAAGAAGCTGCCCGGGCTCTTGCCGGTCACGCTCCGGAAAGCCGCGCCGAAGGCGGCCGCCGAGGAAAATCCGAGCTCGCGCGCGGTCTCCTTGGCGCTGGCGCCGCGGCCGATGAGGCCGATCGCCGCCATGATCCGGGCACGCTGGCGCCAGGCCTTGAAGGTGAGCGCGGTCTCGGCCGGAAACAGCCGCGAGGCCGACCGGACCGAGGTGCCGGCGCGGGCGGCGAGCGCGGCAAGGTCGGCCGTGCCGGCGGGATCGGCAATGACGCATTCGGCCAGCCGGATCATCGCCTGGCTCCTCGGCATGGGCATGAAGGTCGGCGCGGGCTCGGCACGCGCGACCTCGTCGAGCAGGAGCGAGGTGATCGCCCGGCGCCGACCCGGCGCGAGCTGCGCCTCGAACTGGGCGAGGATCAGCGCGCGCAGCAAGGGCGACGTCGCGATCACCCGGTCCTCGGCCGGTGCCGCGGCCACCCAGCCCGCCGAGGCGGCGTCGGTTGCGACATAGGTCGAGCGCATCTCGACGTCGCCCAGCATGTCGATGGCATGGGCGACGCGCGCCGGCACCCAGACCGCCCGCTCCGGCGGCACCAGCCAGCGGCCGGTCGGCGTGGTCACCTGCATGGTGCCGCTGGCGGCGAAAATGAGCTGCGCCGTCTCGTGCCGGTGCAGGGCGAGATGCGTGCCTTGCGCATAGCGGCGGGCCAGAACCCCGATGCCGGCCTCGAAAGCCGCGTCTGGCGTCTTATCGACAGGAGTTGGCGTTACATCCTTCATAAGCCATCTTAGGCTGGCGTGCCTGATCCTGCCAATGGACGCATCCGATGAACCGCCCGCAGACCGTCGTCGCCTATGTCAATGTCGCCCACGCGCTCGATCACCTGATGATGCTGATCTTCGCCACGGCGGTGCTGACCATGGCGGTCGAGTTCGGCGTGCCGTTCGGCGACCTCCTGCCGCTGTCGCTCGGCGGCTTCATCGCCTTCGGAGCATTGTCGCTGCCGGCCGGCTGGCTCGGCGATCGCTGGAGCCGGCGCAACATGCTGGCGATCTTTTTCATCGGCGGCGGCCTGGCCGTGGCGGCGACCGGACTTGCGCGCAACGCCACCGAGCTCGCCATCGGCCTGACCGCGATCGGCGCCTTCGGCGCGATCTATCATCCGGTCGGCACCGCCATGCTGGTCTCGCATGCCGAAAAGCTCGGCCGGGACATCGGCATCAACGGCGTCTGGGGCAATCTCGGCGTCGCCTTCTCCGCGCTGATCACCGGAGCGCTGACGCAATGGTTCGGCTGGCGCGCGGCCTTCTTCATTCCAGGCGCGGTGAGCATCGCCGCCGGCATCGGCTTTCTGGCGCAGGTGCGCGACGAGAAGCGGCTCGGCTCGAAGGCCGGCGGTCAGGCGCGGATCGGCCGCGACGAGATGATGCGTGTCTTCGTCATCCTCATGTGCGTCGCCTTTTCGCTCGGCATCACCTTCAACGCCGTGACTGTGGCGCTGCCGAAGCTGATCCAGGAACGGATCACCCTGTTCGGCTCGGCGCCGGCGGTGGTCGGAGCGATCGGCTTCATCGTCTATGTCTGCGGCGCCATCTCGCAATATACGGTCGGCAACCTGATCGACCGCTACCCGCTGCGCACGCTGTTCCTGCCGATCGGTTTCGCCATGACGCCGCTCCTGCTCATCGCCTCGGTCGCCCATGACTGGGCGATGCTGGTCGCCGCCACGGGCGTCGTCACGATCATGTACAGCCAGGTGACGCTGAACGATGCGATGACCGGCAAATATACCAGCGACGAGTGGCGCGCGCGGGCCTTCGCCGCGCGCTACACGATCACCTTCGGGGTTGGCGCCTGTGCCGTCTGGCTGGTCGCCTGGCTGCATCGCATCGGCGGTTTCACGCTGACCCTGCAGGTGCTCGCCGCGCTCTGCGTGCTGATCGCTGTTGGCGCCCTGCTGTTCCCGCGCGACCGGGGGGAGCCGGCCGGACTGCCGGCGGAATGACCGGAACCGGAACGCATGTCCGTCCGTTCTGCGGTTGAGGTCGGCTCTGCCCCATGGCGGAGGCGCTGGCCTCTGGCCACAGGGATAGGACGTGCAGCAGACGACAGATCAGGACAAAAGCCGTATTTTCGGGCTCGGACCGGGGCTGAAGGCGGCCGTACTCGCCAATGCGAGCTCGGGGTTGCGCCGCCGCACGGCGGAAGCGGTCGACGCGGCCGCCGAGGCGCTGGCCCGGCACGGGGTCTATCCGCGCGTGTTCCTGGCGCGGCGCGGACGGCTTGGCGAAGCGCTCACCGCCTGTCGGCTGGAGGAGCCGGATCTGCTGATCGTCATCGGCGGCGACGGCACTATCCTCAGTGCTGCAGAGGCCTTCCTCGGCAGTCGCACCGTGCTCGCCATCGTGCCGGGCGGCACGGTCAACCAGCTCGCCCGCGATCTTGGCCTGTCGCTCGACCCGGTTGCTGCCGTCGACCAGCTCGCGGCCGGCACGATCCGGCACATCGATGTCGGCACGGTCAACGGCCGGGCCTTCCTCTGCACCGCCGTGGTCGGCCCGCTGGCCAAGCTGCAGCGCTATCGCGAGGAGGCGCGCGGGCGGCTCTGGGCAACCTTCGGATCGTTCTTCGTCACCGGCCTCAAGGCGGTGACGCTGCGGCCGGCGACCCTCAAGATCCATCACGGCGCCGAGGCTTGGGTCGAGGAGACGCGCGGGGTGATCGTGTCGGTCAATCCGCTCGCCGAGACGGTGTCGCGCGTGCCGCTGCGCGAGCGGCTGGATGGCGGCACGCTGGCCGTCTATGCCGCGCGCGAGCGGGGCTATTTCTCGCTGTTCCGCATGGCCGCGGCGATCCTCGCCGGCCGCGCGCGCACCCATCCCCATGTCGGCTATCACGAGGCGGAGGAACTGCAGATCGACGCGCGCAGGCGTTCGCTGATCGTGCTCAACGACGGCGAGGTCAGGCGGCTTGCGACGCCCTTGCGGCTCGCGGTACAGGCGGGGGCGCTTCGTGTCGTCGCGCCGTCCGAGTCCTCGGATGCGGCGCCGCTCGTCGCCGGCGTTGTGCCGGATCCGGCCTGATCTGCCGGCAGGACGGGCGCGGATCGCGGGCGACGGACATTCGGGGGATGCCATGAGCGGCGACATTCCGACCCTGACGACGGAGCGGCTGAGGCTGCGCGCTCCGGTCATCGGCGATTTCGAGGCCTATGCGGCGCTGATGGCATCGCCCCGCTCGCGCGGCATGGGCGGGCCGTTCGACCGGCGCGCGAGCTGGGGCATCTTCTGCCATGACGTCGCGCTCTGGCCGCTGTTCGGGCATGGCGCGCTGATGGTCGACATGAAGGCCACCGGCGCCTGCATCGGGCAGGTCGGCATCAATGCTGGGCCGCTGTTTCCGGAGAAGGAGCTCGGCTGGCTTCTCTATGATGGCCATGAAGGCCATGGTTATGTGACGGAGGCTGCCCGGGCGCTGAAGGACTGGGCCTACGGCACGCTCGGACTCGCGACCCTCGTCAGCTATGTCGACCCGGCCAATGCACGATCGTGCGCGGTCGCCGAGAGGCTCGGCGCCATGCTCGACCCTGAGGCGCCGCGGCAGGATCCGGATGACCTGGTGTTCCGGCACGTCCGGTAGAGGCGCCTGCCGGCACCGCCCGTTCCGGACGCTGCGACCGGGCGGTCAGCGCGCCGCCTTCGGCAGCACGCAGAGCATTTCGTAGAGAAGGTTGGCGCCGATCAGCGCCGTGTTGCCCGAGGGATCGTAGGGCGGCGAGACCTCGACGAGATCGCAGCCGACGAGATTGAGGCCCCGGCAGCCGCGCACCAATTCGAGCGCCTGCCAGATCGTCAGGCCGCCGATCTCCACCGTGCCGGTGCCGGGCGCGAAGGCCGGATCCAGGCTGTCGATGTCATAGGTCAGATAGGTCGGGCGATCGCCGATCTTGTCACGGATATCGGCGATCAGGCCGGCGAGGGAACGGCCCCAGCATTCCTCGGCCTGCACGACGGTCCAGCCCTGGCTGCGCGCCCAGTTGAAGTCGTCGGGCGAGAAGCCCGTTCCCCTCAGCCCGATCTGGAAGACCCGTGCCGGATCAAGAAGGCCGTCGTCATGCGCGCGCCTGAACGGCGTGCCATGGGCGATCTTCTCGCCGAACATCTCGTCGTTGATATCGGCATGGGCATCGACGTGGATCAGCGCCACCGGCCCGTATTTGGCGGCCACGGCGCGCAGGATCGGGTAGGTCAGCGTGTGGTCGCCGCCGAGGGTCAGCGGCGTGCAGCCATGGCCGAGGATCGCCTTGTAGGCATCAGTGATGATGTCGATGGTCTTTCCGAGATTGTACGTGTTGATCGGAACGTCGCCGATGTCGGCGACCTGCATGGCATGGAACGGCGCCGCTCCGGTGGCGAGGTTGTAGGGCTTGAGCATGACGGATTCGGAGCGGATCTGTCGGGGGCCGAACCGCGTGCCCGAACGGTTCGATGTTCCGATGTCGAGGGGAATGCCGACGAAGCAGGCATCGAGCCCTTCAGCGGTCGCCTGCGCCGGCAGCCGCATCATCGTCGCCGGACCGGCGAAGCGCGGCATGGCATTGCTGCTGAGCGGAAGATTGTTCGGCGTGTCCATGGCCAAGGCGCTCCTTGCGCGTGTCGGGGTGGGGAAACGGGCGCCGGGCCACGCGATGGCGCCGTGGCCCGGCTCGTGCCGGCCGGCGCGACCGCGGCGGCTATTCGCGCGCGGACGGCGACGCGGCGGCGTCGGTCGCAAGCCCGGTCGCGAGCGATCGGGCCTGGGGGAAGGCAAGGCTGACGCCGACGAAGGCGACCAGGCCGATCGCCAGGCTGTAGTAGATCGGCGTATTGGCGTCGAAGCCGTCCTTGAACATGAAGACCAGGGCGGTGACGAAGCCGAGCGTCATGCTGGCAATGGCCCCGGCAGTGCTCGCCCGCTTCCAGAACACGGCGCCGATCAGCGGGATCAGCATGCCGCCGACGAGAAGGTTGTAGGCGAGCGTCAGCGCGCTGATGACGTCGCGCACCACCAGGGCGATGCCGAGCACCGCAATGCCGGTCAGCAGGGTCATGAGCCGGTTCGTCTGCAGGCTCGCGCTCCTGCCGCCGTTGACGATCGGCAGGAGGTCCTCGGCAAGCGTCGTCGAGGCTGCGAGCAGGCCGGCGCTGGCCGTCGACATCATGGCCGCCAGGGCGGCCGCGACGACCAGGCCGCGCAGGCCGTCCGGCATGGCCGCCTGGACGATCGCGGCGAAGGCGTTGTTGGCGTCGGCGAGGTCGGGAAGCAGCACCTTGGCGCACATGCCGATCAGGGCGCCGACGAGGCCGTAGACGACGCAATAGAGGCCGGCGACGGTGCCACCATAGACGGCGACCTTGTCGCTGCGCGCCGTGAAGACGCGCTGCCAGATGTCCTGACCGATCAGGATGCCGAAAAAGAAGGTGAGAAAGTAGGTGATGATCGTGTCGGTGCCGATGGCGGCGACATCGAAGGCGCTGGCCGGAAGCTTCGCGGCGAGCTGGTCCCAGCCGCCGACCCGATAGAGCGCGATCGGCAGAAGGATGAACATCAGACCGACCGTCTTGATCAGGAACTGGACGATGTCGGTGAGGGTCAGCGACCACATGCCGCCGATGGTCGAGTAGGCGACGACAACGCCGCCGCCGATGAGTACGGCGAGCCAGAACGGCAGGCTGAAGAGCACCGACATGACCGTGCCGATGGCAAGCGTCGAGACGACGCCGATCATCAGCGCGTAGGCGAACATGATGAGGGCGCTCGCCTGGCGCGTCATGGGATTGTAGCGCCGCTCCAGGACCTGCGTGACCGTATAGATGCGCAGCTTCAGCAGCGGCCTGGCGAGAAACAGGTTGAGCACCACGATGCCGGCGCCGAGCGCCGCGCACAGCCAGAAGCCGGAAATGCCGTGGACGTAGCCGAGCCGTATCGTGCCGACCGTCGATGCGCCGCCGAGCACGGTGGCCGCCATCGTCCCCATGTAGAAGGTGGGCCCCAGATTGCGGCCGGCGACCAGGAAATCCTCCGTGGTCCGCGCCCGTTTCATGCCGTACCAGCCGAGCAGCAGCATCGCGGCGGCGTAAATCAGAACGACGATCAGATCGACGACCATGGGCCGTTTCCCTTCCCCTTGGATCCGCTTGCATCGTTCATCGTCGATGCTTGCCGGTTCGGGCCTGGGATCGTCGGCCTGGCTTTGGCCTGATCTTTCCGGTGAACCGCCTGCGGATCGTGCGCTTTTTGCTGTTTGCCGGCAGTCTGGCCTGAATTGCGCGTTGTTCAATTGTCGCTGATGATGGGTTCACATCGATCGCTATCGATATGAGGCCCGGTGTGCTCGGCAGGCTGAACGACCTCGATATCCGTCTGATCAAGGTGTTCGTCACGATCACCCAGGCCGGCGGCATCACGCCCGCTCAGACCATCCTGAATGTCGGGCAGCCCACGATCAGCATGCAGCTGGCGGCGCTCGAGGAGCGCCTCGGCTATCGTCTGTGCCAGCGCGGGCGCAGCGGCTTTGCCCTGACACCGCGCGGCGAGCAGTTTCTGGCCGCCAGCAAGGCTCTGCTCTCGGCGATCGGCACCTTCGAGCTGCAGGCCCGCAATCTCGACAAGGCCCTGGTCGGAACCCTGACGATCGGCCTGATCGGCCACAGCCCGATCGACGTCAATACCGGGATCAGCGCGGCCATCGCCCGGTTCGGTGCCCGCCAGCAGGCCGTGCGGCTGTCCGTTGCCGTCCATTCGCCCGCCGAGCTCGAGCAGATGCTGCTGGCGGGCATGGTCGACGTGGCCGTCAGCTATTTCTGGCGCCGGATGCCGACGCTGGACTATCTGCCGCTCGGCCATGAAGAGGAGGTCGCCTATTGCAGCGACAGTCATGTCCTGCACGGCAAGGCCGGCGCGGTGAGCATCGAGGAGGCGGATCGTCACGACTGGGTGTGGCGCGGCTCGCCGCTCGTCGCCGAGGAGACGCGGCATATTCCCCCGGCCATCGTCGCCATATGCGACAATATGGAGGGCCGGGCCATCCTCATCCTGTCAGGGCGGTATCTGGGATATCTGCCGAGCCATTATGCCGAACCCTACATCCGGTCGGGCCGGCTCGCCGCCCTCAACAGGAAAACCCTGCGCCACCGGGTCGGATTCGAGCTGGCGACGCGCAGGCCGCCGCACCGCAACGAGATCGTCGATGCCTTCCTCAGGGATGTCGCCGACGAACGAGCGCCGGCACCGCCGAAGGCGCGGGGCGGCTGACCGCGCTGCCGGGGCGCTTCCCGGAGAGACCCGGGAAGCGACGCTTTGGCCACGATGGCGGCCGGTGGTCCTACCAGGAGGCGATGACCGAGCCCTGGAAGGTCTTCTCGATGAAGGCCTTGACCTCGGCTGACTGGTAGCTCTCGACCAGCGGCTTGACCCAGGGCTTGTCCTTGTCGACGGCGCGCACCGCGATCAGGTTGACATAGGGGCCCTTCGGATCCTCGCGCAGCAGCGCGTCGCGCGTCGGGTTGAGGCCGGCGGGGATGGCGAAGTTGGTGTTGACCGCGGCGGCGGCGACGTCGTCGAGCGACCGCGGCGTCTGGGCCGCCTCGATCTCCAGGAAGCGCAGCCGGCGCGGATTGTCGACGACGTCAATGACGGTCGGGCTGTAGCCGACGCCGTCCTTCAGCTTGATCACGCCCTTGTCCTGCAGCAGCAGCAGGCTGCGGCCGCCATTGGTGGGGTCGTTGGGGATGGCGATCTGCGAGCCGGCCGGCACCTCGTCCCAGGTCTTGTGGCGCTTCGAATAGACGCCGAGCGGGAAGTTCACGGTCAGGCCGACGCTGACGAGATTGTATTTGCGGTCGGCATTCTGCTGATCGAGAAACGGCTTGTGCTGGTAGGAATTGGCGTCGAGTTCGCCAGCGGCCAGAGCCGCGTTCGGAATGATGTAGTCCGAAAACTCGGTGATCTTGAGATCGATGCCGCGGGTCGCGGCGACCGGCTTCACCGCTTCCAGGATCTGCGAGTGCGGGCCGCCGGTGCCGCCGATGCGGATGGTGACGCGCTGCTGCGCGCGGACGAGGCCGGGGGCGGCAAGGCTCGCGGTGGCGAGCACGCCGGCGCCGAGCACGATGCGCCGGTCAAGCTTGGTGATGGTCATGGGAGGTCTCCGGGGTTCGAAATGGACGCCGCTCAGCCGCGGCGGATGCGTTTGTTGACCTTGCGGGCGATGGCCTCGCCGATGGTCTGGACCGCCTGGACGAGCACGATCAGCACGACGACCACGGCGGCCATGACCTCGGGCATGAAGCGCTGGTAGCCGAAGCGGATGCCGAGATCGCCGAGCCCGCCGCCGCCAACCGCGCCGACCATGGCGGAGTAGCCGATCAGGCTGACGGCGGTGAGGGTGAGGCCGAGCACGATGGCCGGCAGCGCTTCGGGCAGCAGCACCTTGAGGACGATCTGCAGGGAGGAGGCGCCCATCGCCTTGGAGGCTTCGATCAGGCCCTGGTCGACCTCGCGGATCGCCGCCTCGATGATGCGGGCGATGAACGGGGCGGCCGCCACCGTGAGCGGCACGATCGCCGCGCTGGTGCCGATCGAGGTGCCGGCGATGAGGCGGGTGAACGGAATGATCGCGACGACCAGGATGATGAAGGGCGTCGAGCGCGTGGCATTGACCACGATGCCGAGGACGCGGTTGACCGGCACGGCCTGGTAGAGCTCGCCCTTGCCGCTGGTGGCGAGGAAGATGCCGAGCGGCAGGCCGATGAGCGTGCCGATGAGGCCGGCGGCGGCGACCATGTAGAGGGTCTCGCCGGTGGCCGCGAGGATCAGCTTGACGAGTTCAGGCGACATAGCCGAGCACCTCCGCCTTGAGGCCGTGGGCCGTGATGAGACCGGTCACCGCGCCGACCGTCTCGGCGGCGGCGGGGATGGTGACGGTGATATTGCCGAAGGGCCGGCGGCCGATCTCGTCGACCTGGCCCGAGAGGACGTTGATGTCGATGTCGAGCGAGCGCGACAGCCGCGACAGGATCGGCGCGGTGGCGTTCTCGCCGGTGAAGACGATGCGCAGCACGGCGTGGCGCGCCTCGCCCGCCTCGGGCCGCAGCCGCGCGGCGATCTCGCGCGGCAGCTCGCCGCCGGTCACCGAGGAGACGAAGGTGCGGGTGGTCGCCGTCGCCGGCTCGGCGAAGACCCGGTAGACCGGTCCTTCCTCGATGATCCGGCCGGCCTCGATCACCGCCACCTGGTCGCAGATCTCCTTGATCACCTGCATTTCGTGGGTGATCAGCACGATGGTCACGCCGGTGATCTCGTTGACGCGCTTGAGCAGGGCAAGGATCGAGCGGGTGGTTTCCGGGTCGAGCGCCGAGGTCGCCTCGTCCGACAGCAGCACCTTCGGTTCGGTGGCGAGCGCCCGGGCAATGCCGACGCGCTGCTTCTGGCCGCCCGACAGCTCGGCGGGATAGCGGCCGCGCTTGTCGGCAAGGCCGACGAGCTCGATCAGATTGTCGACGCGCGTCCTGATCGTCGCCTTCGGCGTGCCCGCGAGCTCAAGCGGCAGCGCGATATTGTCGAAGACGGTGCGCGAGGACAGGAGGTTGAAGTGCTGGAAGATCATGCCGATGCGGCGGCGCAAGGCCCTGAGGCCCGCGCCGTCGAGCGCGCCGACGTCGACGTCGTCGACGAAGACCTGTCCGGCGGACGGCCGCTCCAGTCCGTTGATGACTCTGAGCAGGGTCGACTTGCCGGCCCCGGAACGGCCGATAATGCCGGCGATCGAGCCCTTGGCGACGGAGAGGTTCACCGTGTCGAGCGCGGCGACCGCCGGGTCGCCGTTGCGGGCCGGATAGAGCTTGGAGACCTCGGCGAAACGAATGGCCGGATTGGCGGCGGCAAGCGCGACCGGATCCTTGAAGGCGGTGACGGCGTTCATGGCGGTCTCCCTCACCGGCTCTCGCCGGCTTTGGCTGCCGTCGATGGAACGGGGGCAATGCGGGTCATGATCTCAACTGTCGGCTCAAAAACGATGGGACGCGCTGCCGCTGCAGCGACGACGCGCCATGAGGGCGAGACGGTCAGGCCGCTCTGCGGTCCTGGGTCATCAGCGCGCGGGCGGCCCGCTCGATGCCGTGGATCGAGCGGAAAACCTGATGGTCGAGCGAGCGCACGGCTCTCGCAGAGGCAAAAAACCTCACGCCGCCGCGGGTGCGCTGACCCAGGCCGATCGGCTCGTCGTCGATTTCGATGATGATGGTGTCGGACATGAAAAATCTGCCACCGGACGTCGCCGGCGCCTCTCGATGAGGGGGGACAGGGAAGGGTTCGATCAGGTCAGATGCTTTGACAGCATCGACACGAACCCATCACCGACGACATCCGGTGGCAGGGATCAGTCTGGGAGGAAGCACCCGAAGGCCAGGCATCGGGCAGTCTCGCAAAGCTCATCGCACTCTCCATCACGGGAGCCCACGAATGCGCTTCGTGGCGCTTTAGCCCTTGGTGACGCGGTGCAAGCTGCTCCATCAAATCCCGCGATCTGCCGACGCGGGGCGCCAGCGGATGAGCCCAAAATAGGCCTTCCGGCCGTTATGTCAACCGGATTGTTCTTTTAAAAGAATGGGAGAATTGGAAACTTATTGTCGTCATATGCCCCTGCGGAAAAGCAAATTTATGCGTTTTGCGGCAATCGACGGGTCGAACGATAAAATCGTCCTCTTTGGGCGAAGAGGACCTGCGGCGTCGCGCTCCCTCAGACCGGAATCTCACATACCGGGACGCGCTGCATCGGGGGAGGCCGTGGGTCGAGGCCCGCGCCCGGGCTGGGGCACTTCACCATGAGGGATGTGGGGTATGGCAGCGGGGCTGCTCATGAAGCCCAGAGCGCAGCACTTCGTGACCGCCTGATGCCACGCCTTTCCGTTCCTCATGGCGAGGCGGGAGCGAAGCGACCCTCGAACCACGGCCGACCTCGATGCAGGTCTCGATGCAACCAGGCGAACATGCGCCTCAGAACGCCATGTTGGTGCTCTTGCCCGGCGTGACCAGGATGTTGCGGTCGACGGTCTTGACGTCGCGCAGGCCGCACAGCGCCATGGTGGTATCGAGCTCCTTGCGGATGATGTCCAGGCAGGCGGTGACGCCCTGTTCGCCCATGGCACCGAGGCCATAGAGGAAGGCGCGGCCGATGAACACGCCCTTGGCGCCGAGCGCCAGGGCCTTGATCACGTCCTGGCCGGAGCGGATGCCGCCGTCCATCAAGACCTCGATGCGGTCGCCGACGGTCTCGACGATGGCGGGCAGGGCGGCGATCGAGGAGAGCGCACCGTCGAGCTGGCGGCCGCCATGGTTGGAGACGATCAGGGCGTCGGCGCCGCTGCGAGCCGCAAGCTCGGCATCCTCGGGGTCGAGAATGCCCTTCAGGATCAGCTTGCCGCCCCAGCGGTCCTTGATCCACTTGACGTCGTCCCAGTTCAGCGTCTGGTCGAACTGCTGCGCGGTCCAGGACGACAGCGAGCTCAGGTCGTCGACACCCTTGGCGTGGCCGGCAATGTTGCGGAAGGTGCGCCGCTTGGTGCCGAGCATGTTGAGGCACCAGCGCGGCTTGGTCGCCAGGTTGATGAGGTTGGCGATGGTCGGCTTCGGTGGGGTCGAGAGGCCGTTCTTGATGTCCTTGTGGCGCTGGCCGAGGATCTGCAGGTCGAGGGTCAGCACCAGGGCCGAGCAGCCGGCCGCCTTGGCCCGGTCGATCAGCGCGTTGATGAAGTCGCGGTCGCGCATCACGTAGAGCTGGAACCAGAACGGCGCCGTGGTGTTCTCGGCGACGTCCTCGATCGAGCAGATGCTCATGGTCGAGAGCGTGAAGGGAATGCCGGCCTTGGCGGCGGCGCGGGCTGCGAGGATCTCGCCGTCGGCATGCTGCATGCCGGTGAGGCCGGTCGGGGCGATCGCCACCGGCATCGACACCTTCTGCCCGACCATGGTGCTTTCGAGCGTGCGGTTGCTCATGTCGACGGCGACGCGCTGGCGCAGCTTGATCTTGCCGAAATCGGCCTCGTTCGCCCGGTAGGTGCTCTCGGTCCAGGCGCCGGAATCGGCATAGTCGTAGAACATGCGCGGCACGCGCCGCTGGGCCAGCTTGCGCAGATCTTCGATGCAGGTGATGGTCGGAGACATCGACGGCTTCTTTCCGCGGCACTCAAGGATATTGCACTAGGACATTGTTCCAACCCCTAGCACAAGCCCAGAGCCGCGGGCGACCGCGCCGGGCGCGGTCCGCCCATGCCTTCCGTCATGAGACGCCCGCGCCCCGGTCAGCGCGACGGCGGCGGCGGAGCGGTGGCGCCGAGCCCGAGCGAGCGCTGGACCATCACCGTGTCGCTCCAGCGGCCATGCCGGAAAGCGACGGCCGGCAGCAGGCCGATCCGGGCGAAGCCGAAACTCTCGTGCAATTTCAGCGAAGCGGCATTGTCGGCGTCGATATAGCCGATCAGCTGGCGAAAGCCCGCCGCCGCGCAGGCATCGATCAGGCCCTGCATCAGCAGCCGGCCGATGCCGCGGCCGAGATGGTCGTGATGCACGTAGATCGAATGCTTGACGGTGTAGCGATAGGCCGGCCGCTTGCGGAACAGCACGGCGTAGCAATAACCCACCACCTCGCCGTTCCGGACCGCGACCAGATGCGGGAATCGGCGGTTCTTCAGGTTCTTCCGCCGATCCTTGAGATCGTCGGGCTCCGGCATGTCGCCGGGCTCGAGCCTGTCCTCGATGCCGTGGCGGATGTGCCGGCGGTAGATGGCCAGCATGGCGTCGACGTCGCTGTCGCGCGACGGCCGGATCACCACGTCATCGCCGCGTGGCGTCGGCTCGGGCTGCACGGATCCTGGTTGCATCGATTCTCGTGATCTCCTTGTCGTTCAGTCGGCCTGTTCGGCGACGACATAGGTATGCAGCCTGACGCGGCCGGATGCATCAAATTCGCGATAGACGCCCTGGATCTCCACCTCGAAGCCGGGGAAGCGGTTGAAGCTTGCCTCGAACATCCGGAGATAGTCGATCATCGGCTGGGCCCGCCGGGTCAGCCGCTCGCCCGGCACGATGGTCGCGATCCCCGGCGGATAGACGACGAAGGGGGTGGTGGCGATGCGGCCGGCGATCGCGTCGATCGGCAGGTAGTCGACATCGTTGCGCACCAGGGCGCGCGCCGCGTCGTGCGGCGACATGGCGATCTCGGGCAGGTGCTCGGCGAGGAACTGGCGGGTCTGCAACGCGCTGACATTGGCCTCGCGGAAGAAGCCGTGCATGTCGGCGCAGAGATCGCGCAGCCGCACGCCGGCATAACGCGTCGGCCGGCGGCGGTAGAATTCCGGGATGGCCTCCTCGAGCAGGGCATTGTCGTCGTGCAGCTTCTTGAAGGCGACGAGGCCGGAGACCAGCGTGCCGGCCTTGCTCGCCTCGACGCCCGGGGTGAGCAGGAAGAGCAGCGAGTTGAGGTCGTTCTTTTCCGGGACGATGCGGTTCTCGCGCAGATATTGTGCGACGACCGGCGCCGGGATGCCGTGCTCGGCATAGGCGCCGGTCGCGCGGTCGAAGCCCGGGGTGAGCAGCGTCAGCTTGTTCGGGTCGGTCATGGCAAAGCCCGGCTCCATGCCGGCGAAGCCATGCCAGGCAGCGTCGGGCGCGAGCTGCCAATAGGCCGGGTTGGAGGCGAGCTGATCGGTGCCGACGCTCTCCCAGGTCACCTCGTGCACCGCGCCGTCGCGCGAGACGTCGGGAATGGCGACGCGGTCGGGCACGAAGGCCTCGAAGAACCAGCGCCGTTCCGGCCGGGCCTCCTTCTCCTCGAATTCGCGGCGCACGGCGCGGATCTTCTTGCGCAGCTCGATGCCAAGCCGGATCGTGTCGTCCCACAGCACCTCGCCCGAGCGGCCCTTCATCATCTGCGCGCCGACGTCGAGCGAGGCGAACAGCGGATAGAAGGGCGAGGTCGACGCGTATTGCATGAAGCTCTCGTTGAAGCGGCGGTGCTCGACGCGCCGCTTCTGGCCGCGGATATGGCGATCCTTGATGTGGATCTGCGAGGCCTGCGAGAAGCTTGCGAGCTGCTTGTGGGTCGACTGCGTCGCGATGATGCCGGGCGCATCGGGGCCGAGGTCCGCGAGCCCCATGGCGAAGCGGCCGGCATAGAGCGGGTGGAACTTCATGAAGCCGGCCCAGGCCTCGTCGAACAGGATGTAGTCGCAGAGGTGGCCGATGCGCTTCAGGATCATCTCGGCGCTGTGGATCGTGCCGTCATAGGTGCACTGCTCAACGACGGCGACGCGGAACGGCCGCGGCCTCTTCCAGGCCTCGGGATCCTTGACCAGCGGATGGTGGCGGATGCGCTCGCGCAGCGCCTCCTCGTCGAAGGCGTCGAAGGCCATCGGGCCGATCAGGCCCCAGGCATTGCGCACGGTCGGCAGATAGACCGGGATGCCGCCGCCGATCATCAGGGCGCCGTGATGGGCCGCCTTGTGGTTGTTGCGGTCGAACAGCACGAGATCGCCGTCGGTGACGAGCGCCGCCAGCGCCACCTTGTTGGAGGTGGAGGTGCCGTTGAGCACGAAATAGGTCTTTTCCGCGCCGAAGATGCGGGCGGCTTCCTTCTGCGCCTCCAGCGCCGGGCCCTCGTGGGTGAGGAGGTCGCCGAGGTCGAGCACGGAATTGTCGAGGTCGTCGCGGAACACCGCTTCGCCCAGATGCTCCATGAACACCCGGCCGATCGGGCTGCGCGAATAGAACACGCCGCCATTGTGGCCCGGGCAGGTCCAGAGCTGGTTGCCCTCCTCGGCATAGTCGACGAGCGCGCCGAAGAACGGCGTCTTCAGCGTCTCGGCATATTGCTTCAGCCGGCTGATCAGGTTCTTGGCGATGAAGGCAGGGGTTTCCTCGGACAGGAAGACGTAACCGTCGATGAAGTCCAGCACCTCGACCGGCAGGTCCTCGAACCGCTTGCGCCGGATCAGGAGGATGATCGGGAAATCGAGGCCGCGCCGGCGCATCAGGTTGATCAGCGCGGCGGTCTTGCCTTCCAGCCCCTTCTTGCCCCAGTCGACCACCATGCAGCCGATGGCGGCATCCGTCTGCACGGCGATTTCGGCGTCTTCGAGCTTGCGCGCCTTGACCACCTCGAAACCGGACCGCTCGATCTCGTCGACGATCTGGTTGAAGCGCTGTCCTTCGAGATCGTCGCCGTCGAAATTGGGCGTCGCGAAGAGGAAGGTGAATCGTCTGAAATAGTCCATGTCTGCCCTGATCCTGTCCGGCTGGAACGCGTCCGACACCGTGCTGTCGGCGCAAAGGATGACATTAAGGTGACGGTTGGCGCCCTGGCGGCTCGGCCGGGGGCGCAAAATGTGCCGACGGGCGGGTTCGACCGGTTGCGGGCGGTCGCGGCGCTCCCTCAGATCGGGGCTGACCGGCGCACAGCGCCGGCGGGCGCGCTCGACAATAGCGCCGCTTCAGCGTTTTTCCACCGCCGTGTTCGTCGGCCGCCGTCCTGCGCGGGCGGCTGCGGCTAGAGAACCTGATTCAGGAAGGCGCGCGTGCGTTCGTTGCGCGGTGCGCCGAACAGGTCCGTCGGAGCCCCCTGCTCGACGATCAGGCCGCCATCGGTGAAATAGACCTGGTCGGCCATCTCGCGGGCGAAGGCCATTTCGTGGGTCACCAGGATGCAGGTCATGCCGTCGGCGGCGAGTGCCCGGATGGTGGCCAGCACCTCCTTCTTGGTTTCCGGGTCGAGCGCGGCGGTGACTTCGTCGAACAGCATGACGAGCGGGTTCATGGCAAGCGAGCGGGCAATGGCGACGCGCTGCTGCTGGCCGCCGGAGAGCTCGCCTGGATAGGCTGTTTCCTTGCCTGTCAGGCGGACCCGGGCGAGCAGGGAGCGTGCCCGCTCCTCGACAGCGCGGCGTTCCTGGCCGAGCACATGGACCGGCGCCATCACGATGTTCTCGAGCACCGTCTTGTGCGGGAACAGGTTGTATTGCTGGAAGACGATGCCGACCTTGCGACGCAGCAGGCGCTTGTCGAGCCCGGGATCGTTGACCTCGATGCCGTCGACCCGGATCGAGCCGGAGGAGATGCCGGCGAGGCCGTTGATGCAACGCAGCAGCGTCGACTTGCCCGAGCCGGACGGGCCGATGATGCAGGCGCTTTCGCCGCGCCGGACCGTCAGGCTGACGCCGCGCAGGACGGGCAGGGCGCCGAAGCTCTTGGCGACATTGTCGATGATGACGATCGGCGCGCCGGCTGCCCGATCGGCATCCGGTCCGCTGGCCTTGCCAGCCTGGTCTCCAGCCATCGGATCCCCCTCAGGTCTTGACCGCGAAGCGCCGTTCGAGCGCCCGCGTCCAGCGGGCGATCGGATAGCAATAGGCGAAGAACAGGATCAGCAGCAGGCCGTACATCGGCATGAGCAGTTCGCTGCGTCCCTCGGCGATCAGCGCGGCGCGGGTGCGGGCGAGCGCATCCTCGACTCCGACCACCGAGATCAGCGTCGTCGCCATGGTCAGCACCGCATAGAGGTTCATCCAGGGCGGAATCATGCGTTTCAGCGCCTGCGGCAGGATGATCATGGTGAGCGTCTGCCAGCGGCTGAAAGCGAGCGACTCGGCCGATTCCCACTGGCCATAGGGGATCGACCGGACGCCGCCGCGGACGATCTCCGCAACATTGCCCATGACCGGCAGGGCCAGGCCGATGACCGCCTTGACCGAGGCCGGCAGCGGTACGGTGAGGCCGAAGACGGTGACCTGATAAGGCAGGAGCAGGATCGCGTAGAACAGGAGCACCAGCCAAGGCGCATTGCGGAAGAACTGGACGACGAGCCAGCTCGGACCGCGGATCAGGCGCGAGCGCGCGATCTGGGCGAGGCCGAGCAGCGCGCCGGCGGCCGTGCCGAGCGCCATCGCGACGATGCTGACCACCAGGTTGAAGGCAAAACCGGAGAGGATCAGCGGCGCCCATTTCAGCATGACCTCGGCCGCGCCCGGCCGCAGCGGTCCGGCCTGGGCGAGCGCGGAGGCCGCGAAGGCGAGGCTTGCGAACGCCAGGAGGACGAGGAGCCGGCCGCTCATCCAGGTCGAAGGCTGACCGAGCTCGCCGAGGCGCGGCGGGAGCGGGACTTGGTTCATGGGTGATATCCGGGAATGCGCAGCGCCCGTTCCCAGCGGCCCATGAGCCAGACGAGCGCCCCGACCAGCAGGAAGTAGGAGACGAGCAGCACGTTCATCATCTCGCGCACATTGAGCGCTTCGGAGAAGATCTGGCTGGTCGCATAGAGCAGTTCCGGCACGCCGATGGCGTAGGCGAGGCTGGTGGTCTTGACGAGATTGACGAGGTTGTTGCTGAGCGCCGGCAGCGAGACCCTGAGCGCCAGCGGCAGCGTCACATGGCGGTAGATCTGCAGCCGGTCGTAGCCGAGCGACTCGGCCGCCTCGACGGTCGTCTCCGGCACGGCCTCGATGCCGGCCCGGAAGATCTCGACATTGAAGGCGCCGGCGAACAGCGACAGCGAAATCACCGCCCAGGCGAAGCTCGAAATCGGCGGCATCTGGCCGCCATGGCCGTCCGATATGGACGGCAGGACGCTGCCGACCGCAAAATAGAAGAAGTAGAGCTGGACCAGCGGCGGCGTGTTGCGGAAGAACTGGACATAGGCGCGCACCGCGCCGCGCAGCGGGGCATGGCGCGAGCCGATGAGAAAGGCGCCGGCAAGCCCGATGGCGATCGACAGGACGATCGCGATCACCGAGAGCTCGACGGTCGTGACGAGCCCGGTGACGAAGCGGCCGGTGTCATAGCCGTCATAGAGGATCGACAGATTGATACCGTAGCGCTGCTGCAGCGCGCGTCCGGTCTCGGCGAGCCAGGTCTCGATCATGCCGCCTCGCCTTCGGTCAGCAGGCCGGCGGCTTGCGCGAGACCGTCGATGCCGCGCAGACGCCCGAGCAGGGCTTCGGCCGGCGATCGGCCGATGGCCGGCGCGGCATTGGCGCGGAACTTCGCGTCGAGTGTCTCATCGGGCATCGGGTTGGCAGGCATGCCGGTCGCCGCCGGCACGGCCTGCCTCAGGTGGCAGCCGTCATGGGTGTCGATGGTGACGATCGCGGCCTCCGGATGGTCGACGAGGTCGGCCGGGCTCTGCGCGAGCGCCTCGCTCGCGGTCATGCCGATGGCGGGCATCAGGCGCCGTACTGTCGCATCGGCAAGCGCGTCCGGCGCCAGCGACGCCGTGTCGAAGCGGCCGTCGACGAGCGCGCGGGCAACCGCATAGGGCAGGCTGAACTGGGCTTCGGTCGGCGTTTCCGGCCGGTCGAAGGTGAGCGAGGCGACCACCAGCGGCGTGACCTCGCAGCGGACCGCCGCGACGGCGTCCGGCCGGAGGCCATGGGCGATGCGCAGCATCAGCGTCGCCTCGATCACGGCCTGCGCGGCCGAGCAGGCCGGATAGGCCTTGAAGGCGAAGCCCGGATCGATCAGCGCGAAGCGGGCGCCGAGGCCATCGAAGCCGGCGGGATCGTGATGGCCGCCATTGGCGAGCGCAGCAAAGCCGCGCGGCTCCTCGAGCGCATCGACCGGCGCCTCGATCCCCGATCGGGCGAGCAGGGCGGCTTCGAGGCCGGCGCGGGCGGCGAGGCCGCAGCCTGCCGGCTTTGCCGTGGTGCCGAGCACCGAACGCTGGCCGCCGGCGAAGGCGAGCGCGAGCGCGATGGCCGCCGTCGTCCGGCCGGCATCGAGCCGCAGGGCGCGGGCCGCCCCGGCCGCCGCGCCGACCGCGCCGAGCAGGGCGGTGTTCCACCAGCCGCGGTCATAGAGCCCTCGGCCGAGCGACCGGCCGAGGGCCGCCTCGGCCTCGGCGCCGGCGATGAACGCCGAGAGAAGGTCGCCGCCGGTTGCCGCGGCGGTTTCCGCCGCCGCCTGAACCGCCGGCCAGACCACCGCGGAAATATGCGCGACGCCCTCGAAACAGGTGTCGTCGAAATCGAGCACATGGGCCGCGGTCGCGTTGACCATGGCGGCGGCGAGCGGTCCGGCCGGGGCGCCGCCCGCCATGCTGCAGCGGCCGCCGCCGAGATGGGCGCGGGCATGGTCCGCGACCGCCAGGGTGGTCGGGTGCCGGCTGCCGGCGAGTGCGCAGCCGACGACGTCGACGAGCGCGCGCCGGGCCGCTTCGCGCACGCCGGCGGGCGCATCGGTCGCGGCATCGAAGCCGGCCGCCCAGGCGCCCAGCCTTGCGGCGGCATATCCGGCGAGCCTCTGGCGTGGCGGCTGCGTCATGCCGGACCCCTTGCCTGTCGTCACTGCGCGCGCCCGGTTCAGCTGCCGAGACGCTGGCGCAGCCCGACGAGAAAGGGGCTCGGCGGCAGGTTCCACTTCTTTTCCAGCTCCTGCAGCCGGCCCGAGCGGGCGAGCTCGGTGATGATGGCGCTGACCGCCTTGCCGAGGGCTCCGTCGCGTTCAGCCAGCGGCACGCCGACCGCCCAGCCGACCTCGTCCTCGGTCGGCAGGGGGGCGTGGAAATCGGCCCAGCGTGCATCGCCCGAGGCGAGCGTGCCGACGTGCAGCGAGCTGTCCTGCAGGAAGGCGACACAGTCGCCCGACAGCAGCGCATTGTGCGCCTCGACCACGCTCGGGAAGGCCACGATATTGGCGCCGTAGCGTTCGGTGATCGGGCGGTTGTAATAGGCGCCCTGCGTCGCGCAGACACGGCGGCCGCGCAGGTCGGCCCAGCGGGCGATCCCCGATGTCTTGCGGGTGAGGACCGACGAGCCGCCGGCATAATAGAGCGGTTCGACGAAACCGACGACCTGGCGGCGCTGGGGCGTGTCCGACATGCTGGCGACGATCATGTCGATGCGCCCCTGCTGCAGGAACTCCATGCGGTTGGCGGCGATCACCGGCACATAGTCGGCACGCACGCCGAGGCGTTGGGCGATCTCGGCGGCAATGTCGATCTCGAAGCCGACGATCGCGCCGGACGGGTCGAGAAAACCGTAAGGCCGGTAGTCGCTCTTCACGCCGATCACGATCACGCCCTTGGCACGGATCCGGTCGAGAAGGCCCTGGGCATTGGCGGCCGTGGCAAGACCGGCAACGGCAACGGCGACGGCGGCGAGCACCGCCCGCAGGAAAGCTCTCATGGCATGCCCCTCGTGGTGATCAGTTCTTGTCCGCCGCGGCGCCGGCAGGCGGCGCCGATGCGCTGCTATTGGCCATCAGCTTGTCTGAGAACGAACTGCCCACTTGTCCCGCAGCGACCGAAAGCTATCCTCGAACGACGCCGCGCGACGAACGCGGCGCGTGATCCGCCATGTCCCGCGAGCCTCGTCCGAAGCCGACCGCCGTGCCCTCGCCCCCCTCGCTCCGCGTCCGCCTGCCCGACATCACCGACCGGCCGATCCGCGCCGGCTTCCTGCTGATGCCGGGCTTTGCCCTGCTGCCCTATTCGTCGACGGTCGAGCCGCTGCGCGCCGCCAACCAGCTCTCCGGCGTGACGATCTTCAGCTGGAAGCACGTGTCGCTGGACGGGCGGCCGGTGCGCGCCTCCAACGGCATCGCCATGGTCGCCGATCACGGCCTCGACGAGCAGCCCGGCTTCGACATCGTCTTCGTCTGCGCCGGCACCGGCATCGAGGGCTTCGACCACGGCCCGACCCTATCCTGGCTGCGCGCGCTGGCGCGGCAGGGCGTGCTGCTCGCCGGCATTTCCGGAGGCCCCTACGTGCTGGCCTCGGCGGGCGTGCTCGACGGCTACCGCGCCACCATCCACTGGGACCACATGCCGGGCTTCGCCGAACGCTTCCCGAAACTGGCGCTGACCGGCCGCCTCTACGAGATCGACCGCGACCGGATCACCTGTTCCGGCGGCGTCGCGCCGCTCGATCTCATGCATACGCTGATCGCCGCCTGGCGCGGCCAGGAGCTCGCCACCGCCGTGTCCGAATGGTTCATCCAGAGCGAGGTGCGTGAACCCGACCGGTCGCAGCGCATGGCGCTGCAGCAGCGCTTCCGGGTCAGCCATCCGAAGCTGCTCGACGTGCTCGCGCAGATGGAGCAGCGCATCGAGGAGCCGCTCGACCGCGACACGCTCGCCCAGCGCGCGGGCCTCTCGGTGCGCCAGCTCGAGCGGCTGTTCCGCGGCTATCTCGGGCGCACCATCGGCGCGCACTATCTCGAGCTGAGGCTGCTGCGCGCGCGCACCCTGATGCAGCAGACGACCCTGTCGGTCCTGGAGGTGGCGGTGGCGACGGGTTTCGTCAGCGCCACCCATTTCTCGCGCTGCTATGCCAAGCGGTTCGGCCACGCGCCGCGGCATGAGCGCCGCACGGACGGCGTCAGCGATCGCAGCCATGTCGTGATCAGGCAGGTTCATGTCGCCAAGGGATAAATA
Source organism: bacterium YEK0313 (assembly GCA_000751295.2). Taxonomy (NCBI): domain Bacteria; species bacterium YEK0313. Next base: position 5,265,784 of record CCMO02000001.1, on the reverse strand, counting down.
GTGGCGGTGGCCGCTGCCATCATGGCGCCGCTCGCTTCCGAGAACCGCCGACAGCCTCATGCGCTATTCCGTCTTCAGCCTGATCGCCAACGCCCTCACGGGCCATCGCCGCTGGGCGCCGGTCTGGCGCACGCCGGAGCCGAAGCCCGGCGGCTATGACGTCGTCATCGTCGGCGGCGGCGGGCACGGCCTCGCTGCCGCCTACTATCTCGCCAAGGAGCACGGCATCACCAATGTCGCGGTGATCGAGAAGGGCTATCTCGGCTCCGGCAATGTCGGGCGCAACACCACGATCATCCGCTCGAACTACCTCCTGCCCGGCAACACCCCGTTCTACGAATGGTCGCTGAAGCTGTGGGAGGGGCTCGAGCAGGACATCAACTACAATGCGATGGTCAGCCAGCGCGGTGTCCTCAATCTCTATCATTCGGACGCCCAGCGCGACGCCTTCGCCCAGCGCGGCAATGCCATGCGGCTGAACGGCGTCGATGCCGACCTGCTTGATGTCCACGACGTGCGCGCCATGGTTCCCGCGCTCGATTTCGACAATGCCCGGTTCCCAATCAAGGGCGGCCTTTTGCAGCGGCGCGGCGGCACCGTGCGCCACGACGCGGTGGCCTGGGGCTATGCGCGCGCCGCCGATGCGCGCGGTGTCGACCTCATCCAGAACTGCGAGGTGACCGGCATCCGTGTCGAGAGCGGCCGGGCAATCGGCGTCGAGACCGCCAAGGGTTTCATCGCCGCGAAAAAGATCGGGCTCGCCTGCGCCGGCAATTCCTCGCGGGTCGCCGCCATGGCGGGCCTGCGGCTGCCGATCGAAAGCCATGTGCTGCAGGCCTTCGTGTCCGAGGGCGTCAAGCCGATGCTCGACACGGTCGTCACCTTCGGCGCCGGGCATTTCTACATCAGCCAGTCCGACAAGGGCGGACTGGTCTTCGGCGGCGACATCGACGGCTACAATTCCTATGCCCAGCGTGGCAACCTGCCGATCGTCGAGGACGTCGCCGAATGCGCGGTCTCGCTGCTGCCGCGGGTCAGCCGCCTGCGCATCCTCAGATCCTGGGGCGGGTTGATGGACATGTCGATGGACGGCTCGCCGATCATCGACCGCACTCCGGTCGAGGGCCTCTATCTCAATGCCGGCTGGTGTTATGGCGGCTTCAAGGCGACGCCGGCCTCGGGCTGGTGCTTCGCCCACACGATCGCCCGCGATGCGTCGCATGCGCTCAACGCCGCCTTCCGCCTCGACCGGTTCTCCACCGGCCACGTGATCGACGAAAAGGGCGCCGGCGCGCAGCCCAATCTTCACTAGCAACCCACTGACGTCGGGCGTCGTCCCGATGCCGGCTCGGCCGGCGCGACGACGCGGACCCTGCAATCCCGCCCCGAGGAAACAACAGCGATGCGGCTTTCCTGTCCCTTCTGCGGCGAGCGTGGCTCGGAGGAATTCGCCTATCTCGGCGATGCCGGCCTTGCCGATAGGCCCGATCCTGCGGCGCCCGACGCGCTCGGCCGCTTCGACGCCTATGTCCATCTGCGCGACAATCCGGCCGGGCCGCACCGGGAGCTCTGGCAGCATGTCGGCGGCTGCCGGTCCTGGCTCCTCGTCCATCGCGACGTGCGCAGCCACGAGGTGCTCGCGGTCGTGCCGGCCCGCGCCGAGGCAGGTGCAGCATGACCGGCCCCGGGGGGACCACTGGCGGTCCGTTCCGTCTTGCGGCGGGCGGCCTCGTCGATCGCGGCCGGCCGCTTGCCTTCAGCTTCGACGGCCGCCGCTATCAGGGCCTGGCCGGCGACACGCTCGCCTCCGCCCTGGTCGCCAACGGCGTGCGCCTCGTCGGCCGCTCGTTCAAATATCATCGCCCGCGCGGCCTGCTCTCGGCCGGCCCCGAGGAGCCGAACGGCCTCGTCGAACTGCGCCCGGACGGCGCCAGGCGCGAGCCCAACAGCCGCGCCACCACGGTCGAGCTTCATGACGGCCTCGCCGCCCGAAGCCAGAACCGCTGGCCCTCGCTCGGCTTCGACCTGATGGCGGTGAACGGCCTTGCCGCGCCGCTGATCAAGGCCGGCTTCTACTACAAGACCTTCATGTGGCCGGCGGCCTTCTGGGAGAAGGTCTACGAGCCGCTGATCCGGCGCGCTGCCGGGCTCGGCCGGGCGGCCGAGGGCGCCGATCCCGACCATTACGAGAAGGCGCACCTGTTCTGCGATCTACTGGTGGTCGGCTCGGGGCCGGCCGGGCTGATGGCCGCGCTTGCCGCCGGCCGTGCCGGCGCCCGGGTGGTGCTGTGCGAGGAGGACTTCCGGCTCGGCGGCCGGCTCATCGCCGAGCGCACCGAGGTCGGCGGCATGTCCGGGGCCGACTGGGTGGCCGGCATCCTCGCCGAGCTCGACAGCCTGGACTCCGTCGTCATCCTCAAGCGGACCACCGTCTACGGCGCCTATGACCATGGCACGTTCGGCGCCGTCGAGCGGGTGAGCGATCATCTCGCCGCGCCACCCGCCCATGCGCCGCGCCAGCGCGCCTGGCGCATCGTCGCCAAACGTGTCGTGCTCGCCGCCGGTGCCATCGAGCGGCCGCTGGTCTTCGGCGACAACGATCGGCCGGGCGTCATGCTGGCCGGAGCGGTGCGCACCTATCTCAACCGGTTCGGCGCGCTGCCCGGACGCACCGCGGTGATCTTCGCGAACAATGATGCCGCCGCCATGACGGCGCTCGATCTCGCCGCGGCCGGCGCCCATGTCGCCGCCATCGTCGATCCGCGCGAGGAGCCGGGCGAGGCGATGCGCGCGGCCGACGAGGCGGCCGGCGCCCGGCTGATCGCCGGCCGCGAGGTGACACGGGCGTGGCGCGGCCGGCGCGACGTCTCGGGTGTCGAGATCCTGGCCGGGGGCGACCATCTGACGCTCGGCTGCGACCTCGTCGCCATGTCGGGCGGCTGGAATCCGACGCTGCATCTTGCTTCGCATCGCGGCCACCGGCCGGTCTGGGACGAGGCGCGTGCGGCCTTCGTGCCGGGCGACCTGCCGCGCGGGCTCGCGGTCGCCGGCGCGGCGGGCGGCGCGTTCGGACTGTCGGCGGCGCTCGCCGAGGGCGCCCGGGCCGGCGTCGCCGCGGCCGCGGCTCTCGGTTTCGCCGCCGCCATGCCCAACCTGCCGGAAACGGCGGACGCTTCGGCCGGGCATCGCCCACTGTGGCGGGTGACGGCCGCGAAAGGCAAGAGCTTCGTCGATTTCCAGAACGACGTGACGGGCGACGATGTTGCGCTCGCCGAGCGCGAGGGCTTCCGCGCGATCGAGCACCTGAAGCGCTATACGACGCTCGGCATGGCGACCGACCAGGGCAAGACCGCCAATGTCAACGGGCTCGCCATCATGGCCGCGCTGACCGAGAAGGCGATCCCGGCGACCGGCACGACCACCTTCCGGCCGCCCTATACACCGGTGGCGCTCGGCGCGCTCGCCGGCCATCACCGCGGCCCGGCGCTGCGGCCGGTGCGCCTCCCGCCGGCCCATCGGGTGGCCGAGCGCCGGGGCGCCGTCTTCGTCGAGGCTGGCGCGTGGATGCGCGCGCAGTACTTTCCGCGCGCGGGCGAGACCGACTGGCTCGAAACCGTCAGCCGCGAGGTGACGACGGTGCGTGGCGCGGCCGGCATCTGCGACGTCTCGACCCTCGGCAAGATCGACATCCAGGGCGCCGATGCCGCCGCCTTCCTGGAGCGGATCTATGTCAATGGCTGGAAGGGACTTGCCGTCGGCAAGGCGCGCTACGGCGTGATGCTGCGCGAGGACGGCTTCGTGCTCGACGACGGCACCACGGCCCGGCTCGGCGAGCGGCACTTCCTGATGACGACGACGACGGCCAATGCCGCCAAGGTGATGCAGCATCTCGAATTCTGCGCCGAGGTGCTCTGGCCCGAGCTCGATGTCCACCTGGCTTCCGTCAGCGACCAATGGGCGCAGTTCGCCATTGCCGGGCCGCGCTCGCGCGCGCTTGTCGCGGCGGTGGTCGATGCCGGCCACGACGTCTCGCGCGAGGCCATGCCCTTCCTCGCCGCGCGCGCCGTCACCGTCGGCGGCGGCGTGCCGGCGCGGCTCTTCTGCCTCTCGTTCTCCGGCGAGCTCGCCTACGAGCTGGCGGTGCCGGCGGCCTATGGCGCGGCGGCGCTCGAGGCGCTCCTGGCGGCCGGCGAGCCGCTCGGCGCCTGCGCCTATGGCACCGAGGCGATGGCGGTCATGCGCATCGAGAAGGGCCATGTCGCGGGCGGCGAGCTGAACGGCCAGACGACGCTCGGCGATCTCGGTCTCGGGCGCCTGATGTCGGCGAAGAAGGACTGCATCGGCAAGGTCATGGCGACGAGGCCGGGCCTCACCGATCCGGACCGGCTGGCGCTCGCCGGCTTCCGGCCGGTCGACCGCAGCCAGCGCCTGCGCGCCGGAGCCCATTTCATCCCCCTTGGCGTGGCGCCGCGGATCGAGGCGGACGAGGGCCACATGACCTCGGCCGCGTTCTCGCCGACGCTCGGCCACTGGATCGGCCTCGGCCTCGTCAGGCGCGGCGCCGCGCGCCAGGGCGAACGCCTGCGTGCCTATGATCCGGTGCGCGGCGGCGATGTCGAGGTCGAGATCTGCTCACCCGTCTTTGTCGATCCGGAAGGGAGCAAACTCCATGGCTGAGGCTGCCGCGACCCGTCCCGCCTGGGCGCCGCAGGGCGCCTGGACCGGCATCCTCGCTGCCGGCCGGCATGGCGCGGCCGGCGGTGCCGCCGGCCTGACGGTCACTCCGCTCGAGGGGTTCGGCCTTGCGCTGGTGCTGGCCCGCCGCGGTCCCGGGGCCGACGGTGCCGACGCCGTGCTGCAAGGCCTCCACGGCGCTGCGCCGCCGCGTCTGCCGCAGCTCTCCGCCGGCCCGGTCGTCGACCTGATCGCGACCGGGCCGGGGCGCTGGCTCGTCGTCTCCGCCGACCGGGCCATCGCCGCGACGCTTGCCGCGGCGCTGGGCCCTCATGGCGCGGTCAGCGACCAGAGCGACGGCCTCGCGCTCGTCCGGGTGGCCGGTCTGGAGGCGCGATCCGTGCTCGCCAAGGGCTGCCCGGTCGACCTGCATCCGCGCGCCTTCGCGGAGGGCGCCGCGGCGGCCACCATGATCGGCCATATCAACACGACCCTGTGGCGCCGGCCCGATCGGGGGGGCGATCCGGTCTTCGACCTGGCGGTGACGCGCAGCATGGCCGGCAGTTTCGGCGACTGGCTGCTCGCCTCGGCCGCGGCCGACGGCTGCGCGATCACGGAACCGGCGCGGCCGGGGTGACGGCGCGGCCGGAACGACTTATGGCTCCTGCTCCTTCTGTCCTGCGCTACCTGCGAGCCTTGCCATGTCGCATGCCGAAACGGCCTTCATTCTGACCCTGTCCTGCCCGGACCGTCCGGGCATCGTCGCGGCTGTCGCCACCGCCCTGTTCGAGGCGGGCGCCAACATTACCGAGGCGCAGCAGTTCGAGGACGTCGAAACCGGCCTGTTCTTCATGCGCGTCGCCTTCGTGCAGGCCGGGGACATTGACCGCGTCCGGCGATCGCTCGCCCCCGTCGCGGCGCGCTTCGCCATGACCTGGAACGTCCGGGCGGCGGCCGAGCGGAAGCGCGTGATGGTGCTGGTCTCCAAGTTCGACCACTGCCTGGCCGATCTCATCTACCGCCTGCGCACCGGCGAGCTGCCGATGACCATTACTGCGGTCGTCGCCAACCACCCGGCCGAGGTCTATGCCCATCTCGATTTCCACGAGATCCCGTTCCACCACCTGCCGGTGACCAGCGCGACCAAGGCCGAGCAGGAGGCGCGCCTCGTCCGGCTGATCGAGGAGACCGGCACCGATCTCGTCGTTCTCGCCCGCTACATGCAGGTCCTGTCGGCGGATCTCGCCGACCGGCTCGCCGGCCGCTGCATCAACATCCACCATTCCTTCCTGCCGGGCTTCAAGGGCGCCAAGCCCTATCACCAGGCGCACGAGCGCGGCGTGAAGCTGATCGGCGCGACGGCGCATTTCGTCACCTCCGATCTCGACGAGGGGCCGATCATCGAGCAGGACGTGGAGCGCATCTCGCACCGCGACCGGCCCGACGATCTCGTCCGGCGCGGCCGCGACATCGAGCGGCGGGTGCTGGCCCGCGCCGTGCGGCTGATCCTCGAGGACCGGGTAATCCGCAACGGCCGCAAGCGGTGGTCTTCGCCGAATAGGTCCCGGCTAGGCCCGGTATCCAAGGCGTGGCTATGATGCTCCCGGCCGGGGCCGGACCCGGCGCTGGAGCGGAGAGCTGCGCATGCCTGTCGTCTCGGCCAATGGTATCGAGCTTTGTTATGACGAGGTCGGCGACAAGGGTGCGCCGGCGATCGTCCTGATCATGGGCCTCGGCACCCAGATGACCGCCTGGTCCGAACCGTTCTGCCGGGCGCTCGCCGACGAAGGCTTCAGGGTCGTGCGCTTCGACAACCGCGACGTCGGCCTGTCGACGAAGTTCGAAGGCGCGCCGCCGGTGGCGATCGGCGCGGCGCTGGCGAGCGTCATGGCCGGCAAGCCGGTCGATGCGCCCTATCGGCTCGAGGACATGGCGGCGGATACGATTGGGCTGCTGGACGGGCTCGGGCTCCGGCGCGCCCATCTGGTCGGCGCCTCGATGGGCGGCATGATCGCCCAGATCGTCGCGGCCGATCATGCGGACCGCGTGCTGAGCCTGACCTCAATCATGTCGTCGAGTGGCGCGCCGGACCTGCCGCCGGCACGGCCCGAGGCGATCGCGGCCCTGCTGGCGCCGCGCCCCGACACTTTCGACCGCGAGCAGGCGATCGCGATCGGCATGACGGTCTATCGGGTGATCGGCAGCCCGGGCTATCCGACCTCGGACGAGGATCTGCATGCCCGTATCGGCGCCGCTGTCGACCGTTCCTATTATCCGGCCGGCGTCGGCCGGCAGTTCCTGGCGGTGCTCGCCAATGGCAGCCGCGTCGCGCTGCTGAAGCGGATCACGGTGCCGACCCTGGTCATCCATGGCGAGGACGATCCGCTGGTGCCGGTGGAGGCCGGCAGGGATACGGCCCGCCATGTCGCCGGCGCGGTCCTGAAGCTCGTTCCCGGCATGGGCCACGACCTGGCCGCCGGCTTGACGCCGATCCTGGTGCCGGCCATCGCCGCCCATTGCAAGGCGGCAGATGCGCCGGCCTGAGCGGGAAGCAGCGCGGCCGCGCGGGTAGACCGCACTTCCTGCGCTGGTTGAGAAGACAGCCGGCCGGCCTTCATGAGACGGCTCTGTCCTGATGGGACAGGGCGTTCTGTGATGACAGGGCAGGGCAACGGAACGGGGCGCGAGGAGCGGCGTGCCGGCCGGCCGGCGATTTTCGCCCGAGGCCTTGCCCCGTCCGCACGCGCCGTCGACTGGCGTCCCGCGCTCCGGCAATCGGTGTCGGCGCTGGCCCTGCTGGCCGGCCTCGTGCCGTTCGGCGCGCGACTGGCGGCGGGCCAGACGCTGCCCTCCGGCGGGTCGGTCGCAAGCGGCCGGGCGACGATCGGCACGCCGGCGGCAGGGTCTCTGACCGTCAACCAGAGCTCCCAGCGCGCCGTCATCAACTGGAATTCCTTCTCGGTCGGCGCCGGCGGCACCGTGTCGTTCCAGCAGCCGGATGCGAGCGCGGCAACGCTCAACCGGGTGACCGGCACCACCTCATCGACCATTGCCGGCCGCGTCCAGGCGAATGGGCAGGTCTATCTCGTCAATCCCAACGGCATCCTGATCACCCCGGCCGGCACGATCGACACGGGCGGCTTCACCGCATCGACGCTGGATGCGAGCGACGGCGACTTCATGGCCGGCCGCCAGCGCTATGTCGGAGGCGGCCGTTCGGCGGGCGTCACCAACCAGGGAACGATCCGGGTGCGCGGCGGCGGCGACGCCGTGCTGATCGGCGGCCGGGTGAGCAATGAAGGCACCATCACGGCGCCCGGCGGCCGGGTCGGGCTCGCGGCCGGCGAGCGGGTGTCGGTCGATGTCGAGGGCGATGGTTTCCTTACCGTCTCGGTGCCGTCTGATGATCCCGACCGGGCGCGGGCGCTGATCCGCCAGACCGGCGCGATCCGTACGCGCGGCGGGCGCGTCGAGGCGCGCGCCGCAACCAGTGCCGATGTCGCCCGCGCGGCGATCCAGATCGGCGGAACCATCGAAGCCGGCGAGGTCGCACCGACCGCCGGCGGTGTGCGCTTCGGCGGCGGGGCAGGCGGTGCCGAGGCTGCGGCAAGGCCGCAGGGCCGGGTCCGGGGGGGCGGCGCCTCGCCCGGCCCGGCCGCGCGGATCCGGCCGCGTCGTGGTCGACGGCGGTGGCGGCGGAGCGGTGGCGGTCACCGGCCGGATCGATGCAACGAGCCGCCATGGCCGCGGCGGCGCGATCACCGTGACCGGCCGAGACCTCTCCCTGACGAGCGCGCGGCTCGACGTGTCCGGCGCGACCGGCGGCGGCTCGGTGCGGGTCGGCGGCGACTATCAGGGCGCCGGCGCGCTGCCGCGGGCCCAGACGGTGGCGATCGATGCCGGCTCGACCATCCGCGCCGATGCCACGACAAGCGGCGATGGCGGCCGGGTCATCGTCTGGTCGGATGGCTTCACCGGCTTTGCCGGTCGGATCTCGGCGCAGGGCGGCCGGCTCGGCGGCGATGGCGGTTTTGCCGAAGTGTCCGGCAAGGCGACCCTCGCGTTCACAGGTTCGGCGGATCTGCGCGCGATGCTCGGCCGGTTCGGCACGCTGCTGCTCGATCCCTACAACGTCACCATCTCCAATGGCGCCGACGCCAACCAGTCCGGCTTTACCGCGACTGGCGACAACAGCGTGATCAATGTCGCGACGCTGCAGAACCAGCTTGCGCTGTCCAATGTGACGATCTCGACCGGATCGGGCGGCAGCCAGGCCGGCGACATCACCGTGGCGGCACCGATCGTCTGGGATTCGGGATCGACGCTCACGCTCAGCGCCTACCGGTCGATCGCGGTCAACGCCAATATCTTCATCACCGGGCCGGGCGGGCTTGCCCTCAACACCAACCAGGGCGGCAGCGGCGGCACGCTCTCCTTCGCCATGGCGGCCGGGGTCAACTATACCGGAACGCCGCATACCGGCCAGTCGCTGTCGATCAACGGGCAGGGCTATCAGCTCGTCTACGACGCCACCGAGCTGCAGGCGATCAACAACGACCTGACCGGCCGCTATGCGCTAGCCGGACCGATCAACGGCACGCCGACCAGCGGCTGGAACGGCGGCCTCGGCTTCTACGCGCTCGGCGTCGACGGCCACGGCACCATCCTCAACGGCGGCAATGGTTTCACCGGCAAGTTCGAAGGGCTCGGCAACGTCATCTACAATCTGACCGCCTTCCAGGTGCCGAGCAATTATGTCGGGCTGTTCGGCGTCGTCGGCAGCAGCGGCACGGTCAGCAATGTCGGCCTGCGCAACGTCAATATCGGCGCGTCCGACTATGCCGGCGCGATCGCCGGCGTGAACCGGGGCACCATCACCCAGAGCTGGGCGGACGGCAGGGTCCAGGGCTCGTCCTCCGTCGGCGGCCTCGTCGGCTACAATACCGGCACACTGAGCCGATCGTTCTCCAATGCCTCGGTCGACGGCCGCGACCGCAACCAGGTCGGCGGTCTCGTCGGGCGCAATGGCGGCACCATCAGCCAGGCCTATGCGACCGGTTCGGTCATCGGCGGGCGCTGGGTCGGCGGGCTCGTCGGCACGAACGACAGCGGCGCCTGGATCATCGAGACCTATGCCAGCGGCGCAACCCATGGCAGCGACACCGTCGGCGGCCTCGTCGGCATCAATCAGGGCACCGTCGTCGCCAGCTCTTTCGTCACCGACACGACGGGGCGGAGCACCGGTACCGGCTCCGGCTCTGCCGGCGGGACGCCGATCACGCTGACGCAGTTCCTGAACGGCGGAGCCGGCCCGGCCTTTGCCGGCGGCACCGGCGGCATCATGCCGTATCTCGCGAATTTCTACCCGAACGGCGCTGAGATGGTGTCGGGCACCGCCTATACCGATCTCGGCGTCACCCGCCTCGTCTCCAGCGTGCCCCTGCCCATCTATGCTGCCAATCCCGGCCGCGTCTCGACCGTCGTCGAAGGCGTCGAATACGGAAAGGTGACGACCGGCGCCAATGGCTTCTATGCCACCCTGCTGCCACCGGGTACGCTGACGCCCGGGGCGCGCGTCATCACCTTCACCCAGAGCGACACGAGCCCCAGCTCGTCGGGTTCGACCGATGCCGTGCGCTTCGAGCGCGCCACCGGCGCGAGCGTAATGGCAGGCCTCGACATCTACGGCACGGTGCTGACCGCGCGGACCACGGCGACGACGCTGTCGCAGGCCCGGGCCGAGGCGGTCGACACGGCCGGGGCAGCCGGATCGAGCCCGACCGCGCTTGCCGCGCTGGCGGGCCTCAAGGGCCGGGCCTATCTGGCGACCGGCGCGAGCTTCACCGTCGACCAGGCGGTGAACCTCAACGGGCAGAGCCTCATGGTGCAGACCGAGGCCGGCGCGCCGCTCACCGTGGCGCAGCCGATCGACGTCCGCACGGGGTCGCTGCTGACGCTCAAGTCCGGCGGCGACCTGGCGATCAATGCCAATGTGACCATGTACGGCGCGGGCACGCTGAGCCTCGGCAACGGCGCGGGCTACGACTACGGGTTCCGTAACGGCGCGTCGGTGTCCTTCTACGATGCCGGCGGCAGCATGTCCGATCCGAACCCGGGCATGGGCACCACCTGGGAGCAGCTCACCCACCAATATCTCTTCATCAACGGCGCGAAATACTGGATCGTCTATTCGAAGTTCCAGCTCGACGAAATCGACGGCCTCTACGCCTTCAACAACCAGCCCATTACCGCCTATGGCACAGGCCTGAGCGGCAATTTCGCCATGGCCTACGATTTCAACATGGCCGGCTTTACCTATGGCACGGCCCTGGTCGGCCGTGACGCGGGTACCGCGTTCTCAGGCACCTTTGCCGGGCTGGGCCACAAGCTGAGCAATCTCAGCATGAGCAGCAGCGCCGCGAATTTCGGCCTGTTCGGATATGTCGCCGGTGGCACCATCCGCGACGTCGGCATCGCCAGCGGCTCCGTCGCGGGCGGCAACTCCACCGGTGCGCTGATCGGTTCCATCAGCAACGGCCAGGTGCTGAATACCTATTCCAACGTCCAGGTCAGCGGCGCGGGCTCGGTCGGGGGATTGATCGGCAATGCCAGCAACACGACCATCCTCCGGTCGATGGCGGCCGGCACCGTGGTCGGCGGCACCGGTGTCGGCGGCCTCGTCGGCTGGCACTCCGGCACGATCCGCGACAGCTATGCGACCGGAGCGGTGCGCGGCTCGGGCGGCGTCGGCGGGCTGATCGGCCTCAGCTACGGTCTTGTCGAGCGCACCTTCGCCACGGGGGCCGTCCTTGGCGATTCCAGCACCGGAGGGCTTGCGGGCGCCGTCTATGGCGGCGCCATCAGCAATTCGTTCTTCGACATCGGCACGACCGGCCAGACCGACGCGGCGGGCGGCGTTGCGGGCGGGACGGTGTCGGCGACCGGCATGACCACCACCGGCCTGCAGAATGGCGGGCTCGCCGCGCTGGGCTTCGATGCGGCGGTCTGGAGCGGCGGTGCAGGCGGGCTCTATCCCTATCTTCCGAGCTTCTACGGCCGGGGCGTCCAGGCGATCTCGGGGACGGCCTATCGCGCCGACGGCACGACCGGCCTTGCGCCGGATGCGAACGGCTTCGTCACCGTGCAACTGGCGAGCGGCGGCGCGGTGCGTGGTCGCGCCGTGACCGGCGCCAACGGCTATTACTACATCATGGTCGATGCCGGCACCGTGAACGGCACGGCGGTCGCCTATCTCATCGGCAACGCGTCACAGGGGACCTCGGACGCTGCGACCGTGCGGACGGGCGCGAGCGGTCGGATCTCCGGCCTCGACCTGCAGAGCGGCTGGCGGATCGTCAGCGCCGATGCGACGGTCGGCTCGGTTTCCGCGGTCAACGCGACCTTCGCGGCGGCCGTTTCCGGCACCTCCATCGCCGGCTCGTCCTTCGCCAACCAGCGCATCGACAGCGCGGCGTCAAGCTTCGTCGTCGACCAGCCGGTTTCGCAATCCGGCATTTTCGCCCTGTCATCGGCCGGCACGGTGACGCAGGCGGCGGGCACTATCACCGCCGACGGCCTGCTGCTCGGCGGCGGCGGGCGGTTCACCCTGGCCCAGGCCGCCAATCAGGTTCGCGTCCTGGCGGCCGATGTCGGTGCGCTCGACTATGTCAACGCCACGGATCTGACCATCGACCGGATCGCCAGCACCGGCGTCGTGGTTGCCGGAGTTCAGACGACCGACACGGTCAAGGTCGCGGCCAGCGGCGCGCTCACGATCGCCAGCGGCGCCGGCGTTTCCGGGGTGTCGCCCGTGCTGGCCGCGGGCGGCGCTTTCGTCAATCAGGCCGGTGCCGGCGCGGTCACCGCGACCGGCGGGCGATGGCTGATCTATTCCAACGCACCCGGCGGCAATACATTCGGCGGGCTCGACAGCGGGAATACGGCTATCTTCGGCGCGTCGCCGGCGACGCTGCCTCCCGGCAGCGTCAGCCAGGCCGGCAACCGCTACCTCTTCGCCTCCCGCCCGACGCTCACCTTCACCTCGATCAACGGCAGCAAGGTCTATGGCGAGGAGGGCGCGGCGACGATCGCCGGCCTCTACGCCGTCACCGGTTACGATCCGGGCGTCAGCGGCGCCTATCGCGGCGACGACGCGGCGACCGCCTATACCGGCGCGCCGGCGCTGACCTCGGCCGGGACCGGGGCTTTCATCCCGGCCGGCGGGCTCGGCTACACCGTCCATGTTGCGCAGGGGACATTGGCCTCGCCGTCGGGCTATGCTTTCAGCTTCAGCTCGCCCGGCATTCTTTCCGTCACGCCGCGGCCGATCAGTGTCACGGCGGACACAAAAAGCCGCGTCTATGGCGACGGCAATCCGGCCTTGACCTACAACGTCTCCGGCCTCCTGGCCGGCGATGCCCTGACCGGCGGGCTCGAAACCGACGCGACATCCGGCTCGGGTGTCGGAACCTATGCGATCCGGATCGGCAGCCTCGGCAATCCTAACTACGCGATCAGCTATACCGGCGCCGACCTGACGATCGTGGCGCGACCGATCACCGTGGCTGCGGACGCAAAAAGCCGCGTCTATGGCGACGGCAATCCGGTCCTGACCTACAGCACGTCAGGCCTCCTGCCCGGCGACGCACTGACGGGCGGGCTCGAAACCGACGCGATGTCCGGCTCGGGTGTCGGAACCTACGCGATCCGGATCGGCAGCCTCGGCCATCCGAACTATGCGATCAGCTATACGGGCGCCGAGCTCGCGGTCACGGCGCGGCCGCTGACCGTGACGGCGGATGCCCGGAGCCGGTTCTATGGCGACGCCAATCCGGTTCTGACCTATGCGGCGCCCGGCCTCCTGCCCGGCGACGCATTGACCGGCGCGCTCGAGGTCGGCGCTACCACCGTGTCGGGTGTCGGAGCCTATGCCATCGGCCGCGGCACGCTCGCCAATCCGAACTATGCGATCAGCTATGCGGGTGCCGACCTGACGATCACGCCGCGGCCGATCACAGTGACCGCCGATGCCCGAAGCCGGGTCTATGGCGATGCCAATCCGGCGCTGACCTATCAGGTGACCGGCGGCTCGCTGGTCAATGGCGATACCCTGTCGGGCGGCCTCGAAACCGCGGCGACGACGACGTCGGGCGTCGGGATCTACGCGATCGCGCGCGGCACGCTCGGCGATCCAAACTACAAGATCAGCTATGCGGGCGCCGATCTGACGATCACGGCGCGGCCGATCACGGTTGCGGCGGATGCGCGCAGCCGCGTCTATGGCGATGACAATCCGGGGCTGACCTACAGGCTGACGGCCGGATCGCTCGTCGGTGGCGACAGCCTCGCCGGCGCGCTGGAGACCGGCGCGACCACAACCTCGGGCGTCGGGGCCTATGCGATCACCCGCGGCACGCTCGCCAACCCCAATTATGCCATCAGCTATACGAGCGCCGACCTGACGATCACGGCGCGGCCGATCACGCTGGCGGCGGATGCCAAGAGCCGCGTCTATGGCGATGGCAACCCGGCGCTGACCTATCGGGTGACGGCTGGCTCGCTCGTCAATGGCGACGCGCTCGCCGGTACGCTGGAGACCGACGCGTCCCAGGCCTCGGGTGTCGGGACCTATGCGATCACGCGCGGCACGCTGGCCAATCCGAACTACGCGATCAGCTATGCGAGCGCCGACCTGACGATCACGGCGCGGCCGGTCAGGGTGACGGCCGATGCCAGGAGCCGGATCTATGGTGACGCCAACCCGGCGCTGACCTATCAGGCGGAGGGCCTCCTGTCCGGCGACACGCTGACGGGCGCTCTCGAGACGGGGGCGGCAGCGGCCTCGGGCGTCGGCGCATACGCGATCCGGCTTGGCACGCTCGGCAACCCGAACTATGCGGTCAGCTATGCGGGCGCCGACCTGACGATCACGCCGCGCGCGATCACCATCACGGCCCATGATCAGAGCCGGGTCTATGGCGATGCCAATCCGGCGCTCGCCTATGCGGTGGGCGGGGCAGGGCTGGTCAATGGCGACACGCTCACCGGTGCGCTCGCCACGGCGGCCACCGAACGGTCGGGCATCGGGGGCTATGCCATCACGGCCGGGACCATCGGCGGCGGCAACTATCAGATCACCGGCTTCAGCGGCGCGACGCTGACGGTGACGGCGCGGCCGGTAACGATCGTCGCGCGCGACGTGACCAAGAGCTTCGGCCAGCCGGACCCGCCGCTCACCTGGCTCGCCGCCGGCATGGGCCTCGTCAACGGTGACCAGGCGAGCGGCGCCCTGGCGCGCGAGGCGGGGGAGGCGATCGGTTCCTACACGATCCAAATCGGCTCGCTGGCCTTCTCGCCCAATTATCAGATCACCTTCCAGCCGGGCCGGTTCACGGTCGCGCCCTCGCCGGCGGCCGTCGCGATCAGCCAGCTCGCGAGCCTTGTCGCGCCGCCGCCCGAGCCGTCGGGCGGCACCACCGTCCTGGAGGGACTGACGACCGCTGATCGGCAGGGCCTTCTCACATGCCGGCCGCAACCCGCCGGAGGGCTGACCTGTCCATGATGCTGGCCATACCGAACCCGAACGTCACGCGCGGCCGCCCCATCCGGGCGATGGCCCTTGTCGGCGCGAGCCTTCTCGCCCTCATGGCGCCGGCCTCCGCGCAAGCGCCGTCTCCCGGCCAGGTCACGCCGCGCAGCTTCGCTCCCGACCTGCAGCGCAGCCCGACCGGCATCGTGCTGCCCGAGGCGGGCGCCGGCCAGGTGCCTGCGGGCGCGGAGCGGGCGACGCTCCGGATCGGCACGGTCGCGGTCGAGGGCGGCGATCCCGGCCTCGCCGCCGAGACGGAGGTTGCGGTCGGCCGGCTGCGCGGCCGCATGGTGACGGTGGCCGAGATCTATGCCGCCGCGGCGGCGATCGAGCAGGCCTATGCCGCGCGCGGCTATTTCCTTACCCGCGTGGTGGTGCCGCCGCAGGAGGCGCGCCATGGCGGCACGCTGCGCCTGCGCGTGGTCGAAGGTTTCGTCGAATCGATCGATACCGCGCGTCTGCCCGAGCGGGTGCGCGCGCGCGTCGCGGCCATCACCGCCGATCTCGTCGGCCAGCGGCGCCTGCCGCTCGGCACTTTCGAGCGCAAGCTGCTGCTGGCCGGCGACGTGCCGGGCCTGGCGCTGCGGTCGACCCTCGAGCCGGGCACCGCGACCGGCGCGGTGCGGCTGGTGCTGTCGGGCGAGCAGCGGCCAGTCAGCGCCGAGATCAGCATCGACAATTCCCTGCCGAAATCACTCGGCATGACCTCGGCCACCCTGTCGGCGGCGTTCCAGTCGCTGGCCGGTTCGGGCGAGCTCGTCTATCTCGCCGCCTCCGGCTCGCCGGCGAACGGCTGGCTCTCGTCGGAGGGACCGCGCCGGCTGGTGGCCGGCGGCTTCATCCTGCCGCTCGGCACCGATGGCCTCAGCTTCAATGCCGAGGTGACGCTTTCCGACACGCATCCGCGTACCGGGCCTGCGGCCCTTGCGACCGAAAGCACGCTGCGGCGGATCGCGCTCAGGCTGCTCTATCCCCTGATCCGCAGCCGCAGCACCAATCTGACGCTGCGCGCGGCCGTGGAACTGGTCGACGAGCAGCAGCGCGCGCCGCTGTTCGATGCGACGCTCTACGACGACCGGTTGAGGCCGGTGCGGCTCGGCGCCGATTTCACCCATGTGATCGCGCTGACCGGCACGACCATCAGCGCCGGACTCGATTTTTCGCAAGGCGTCCACTGGCTCGGCAGCCGTGGCCGGTCGGACGCGACCTTCCTGAGGCCGCTGTCGCGCGTCTCGGCGAGCGATGTCTTCAGCAAGCTCGAATTCCGCGCGCGCCTCGCGCAGGCCCTGCCCGCGAATTTCACCGTCGAGCTGAGCGGCCGCGCGCAATATGCGCTGACCGGGCCGCTGCTCAACAGCGAGCGCTTCACGCTCGGCGGACCGCGCGGCCTCTCCGCGCTCGATTCGGGCCTGCTCGCCGGCGACAGCGGCTGGCTTGTCCGGGCCGAGCTGCAATATGCCGCTCTCATCCCGCCGGGGCCGGCCGGCCAGGGCGTGTTCTCGCCCTATCTGTTCGCCTCGCGCGGGCAGGCGGTGAATCTGAGGCCGACCGTGCTCGAGCGCCGGACGGTCGGCGCCACCAATGTCGGGCTCGGCGTGCGCGCGACCGTCCTGCCGGCCGGGCCGCTTGCCGCCCGCGCGATCGATCTCGGCCTCGAAGGCGCCCGCGAGATCACCGACGGTCCGACCAATGACGGCTGGCGCGTCAACGCCAACGCTTCCTTCAAGTTCTGAAAAGCCCGCCACCGCCAACTGCGGATCCGACCGGACGGACGGCCCGCCGCGCCGCTTTCCGCGCGGTGTGCCGGACCGTCTGCCGAGGAGGGGCCGGACAAAACAAAACCCCCGGCATCATTGAGGTTTTCAATGATGCCGGGGGCTTGAATGGTGGGCGCGGCTGGGATCGAACCAGCGACCCCTACGATGTCAACGTAGTGCTCTCCCGCTGAGCTACGCGCCCTTTGCGGCCGGGGCCGCGAATGCGAGGCGCTCCGTATAGTTGGGAACGCGGCCCGGTGCAAGCCCGGTTGGGGATAGTTAGGCGGCCTCGCGCAGCATTTTTTCGACCTCGTTCACGAGGTCGCGCAAATGGAACGGCTTGGACAGGATCTTGGCATCCTTCGGCGCCTGCGAATCGGGCTGCAGCGCCACGGCGGCGAAGCCGGTGATGAACATGACCTTGATTTCGGGATCGAGTTCGGTGGCCCTGCGGGCGAGCTCGATGCCGTCCATCTCCGGCATGACGATGTCGGTCAGGAGCAGCTCGAAGGGTTCCTCGCGCAGGCGATGATAGGCCGACAGCCCGTTGTCGAACGAGGCGACGTCATAGCCTGCATTGTGCAGCGCCTTGACCAGGAACCGACGCATGTCGTTGTCGTCTTCGGCCAGCAGAATCTTGCCCATTCGCCCGTGCGGTCCTTCGCCCCATGCCAGAAATGCCGTGGATCGACCACAGCGCGCCCCTCGCCAATACTCAACACCCGGACGGTAAACATGGCGTGAAAGCGACCCTGCAAATATGCGCCAGAATGGCCGAAATGTCTCGGTTTTCACCATGACTTGCCGCCGCGGCCGGCACTTTTCCAGGTCGATGCGACGCATTTGCCGCAGTTTTTATGCAAACTGGGGCCATCGGCGTGCCCCAAACGCCACCGCACACCGCGCGGGCCGCTCCCCTGCGCGCCAAGCGGGGCCGGCCGCTTTCCATCATCGAGGCCGCTGGCTAAGCTGAATTTCCCGTTTCGGGCGCCCGAGTGGCGGGCGCCGGGACGCGGGCGACGGGAAGAGCCAGGCCAGCGCAATGAGCGAAGCAGAGATCCGCGACTTCGAACCGGCCTTCGAGGCGCTGGAACCCGATGTGCTGGTCGCTCCCGTCGTGTTCAACTCGCCGCATTCCGGCCGGGTCTATCCCGCACAGTTCCTGCAGCAGGTGCGGCTCGACCTGCCGACGCTGCGCCGTTCCGAGGATACCGATGTCGACGCGCTGTTCGCCGGCGTGGTGGAGCGGGGCATGCCGCTCGTCCGGGCGCATTTCCCGCGCTCGATGGTGGATGTGAACCGCGAGCCCTACGAGCTCGACCCGCGCATGTTCGACGGCCGGCTGCCGACCTTCGCGAATACCCGCTCGATGCGCGTCGCCGGCGGCCTCGGCACGGTGCCGCGGGTGGTGGGCGAGGCGCAGGAGATCTATGCCCGCCGGCTGCCGGTCGACGAGGCGCTGACGCGCATCGACACCATCTACAAGCCCTATCACCGCACGCTGCGCCGGATCATCGCCGGCGCGCATCGCGCCTTCGGCGAAGCCCTGCTGGTCGATTGCCATTCGATGCCCTCGCTCGCGCCTGCCCGCGAGGACCGGCCGCGCGCCGACATCGTGATCGGCGACCGCTACGGCACCAGCTGCTCGCCGGTGGTCAGCGATCTCGTCGAATCGGTGCTGCGCGGCCGGGGCTATCAGGTGGTGCGCAACAAGCCCTATGCCGGCGGCTTCATCACCGAGCACTACGGCCAGCCGCAGGCCGGCACCCATGCCGTGCAGATCGAGATCAACCGGGCGATCTACATGGACGAGCGCAGCTATCGGCGCAAACCCGGCTTCGAGGCCCTGCAGGCCGACCTGATGCTGCTCGCCGAAGGGCTGATGCGCCTGCCGCTCGACAGGCCCGGGGACTGGCGCTTCGCCGCCGAGTGACCATGTCACGGACACGTGATCCGGCGGGCCTGCCTGGGAACAAAGGCTGGACGCCTGCGGCCGTCCCGCGCAGCTAGGCTTGTGATCTCAACTGTTCAGTTGATTAGGGTGCATCGCACAATGGCCAAGACAGCCAGGCGCGCGCGCTCCGGTGGCCCGGCCGGGTCTGACGCGCCACGGAAGGCCGTGAACTTCTTATTGAAATAGTTCGAAAATTCGACCCAGAAAAGAAAGAGGCCGCTCACTTTCGTGAGCGGCCCAAGTCTAGGGAGGAAACGCCCAAGGAGGGCTGTGCGACGTCGCGGGAGCGACACCGCACTGCAACAATATGGCTGGACCCTCTCGAAAAGGCAAGATGGTTGACCCATTTTTTTTGAGGTGTCGCGGGCGGGCGGGCCGGCGCTGCCTCAGCCGAGGCCGCGGCGCGGATCGGGCGCGCCGGCATAGGCCCAGGCCGCGATCGCAACCAGGGCCGCCTGCATGCCGAAGGCGGTCTGGAAGGCGGCGACAGGATAGACCAGGGCGGGACCGGCGACAGCCTTGACCGCCAGACCGGTGAGCCATTGCGTCGCGAAACCGCCGGTAACCGTGCCGATATTGAGCAGCGTCATGCCGCGGCCCGTCAGTTCCGGCGGGAACAGCGCCTTGCCATGGGCGACCAGCACGGGCGCATAGGCGCAGCTGAAGCCGAGCGCCGCGATGATCGCGGCCGCGCCGAGCAGATTCAGCCGATGGCCAAAACCGATCAGCGCGATGAGCAGGAGGACGGTCAGGCCGGCTGCCGCGAGCGTCAGCGGCCGGTAGGCCCTGACGATCCGGTCGGCCGAGCCCCAGAACAGCATGCCGCCGACCTGGGCGACGGCCATGGCGAGCAGGACGCGCCCCTGCACGGCCACGTCGGCGCCGTGGACATGGGCAAGATAGGGCCCGCCCCAGAGGCCGATGATCAGGCCGAACGTCGAATAGGTCGCGAACTGCATCAGGAACAAACGCGAGAAGCCGATGACGCGGACGGCGCGGCGGACGCCGCTGAGAGCGGCGGCAAGCGTTTCGCGCGGCACGCCGGCATCGGGCCCGGCCGCGGCCCCGCGCACGATCACGAAGATCGCCAGGGTGAGCAGGGCGCAGGCGATGCCGGCGGCCATGAAGGCGGCGCGCCAGCCGAACGTCGCCGTGGCAAGGGCCAGCGGCACGGTGGCGGCAATGTTGCCGAGGCTGGAAATGGAGAGCTGCAGGCCGGCGAGCGAGGCGAAGGTCGCCGGCGGAAAGGCACGCGCATAGATGACCAGCGGCGCCATCAGGAAGGTGGAGCAGCCGATGCCGAGCAGCAGGCGGCCGGCGATCAGGCCACCGCCGTCACCGGCCAGGGCGAAGACGAAGGAGCCGATGATCACGAAGGTCGCCGAACCCAGCATGGCGGCACGCGGACCATAACGATCGATGACGATACCGACCGGGATCTGGCAAAGCCCGAAAATCAGGAAGAAGCTCGACGACAGCGTGCCGAGCTCGGCGGCGGTCAGGCGGAGCTCGCCGGCCAGCGTGGTGGCGATGACGCCCACGGAGTTGCGGTAGAACTGACTGAATGCGGTTGCGAGCCCAAGCGTTGCCACCAAGGCGATCGTGGCGGATCTCGCCCGTGTCGCTTCGCCCATGCCCGTTCCGATCCCCCGATGGGTCTGCCATGCTTCGCTGACCCTGCCGCGCCGGAAGCTGCGTCACAAGCTCCGGGGACACAGCGCAGTCCTGCGCGGCCGCCGCCGCCCTTGTCGGTTGCGAGGCGCCGCGCCGGCGGCCTATAGCATCGCAGCCGACACATTCCGTGCTCCATCACGCCGCCGCCTGCCGGCGCCAGGAAAAGGATGCCCATCCCGTGAGTGCCGTCGATATCGAGGCCTTCGTCCATGAACTCGCACGGGTTTCCGGCGAAGCCATCCTGCCGTTCTTTCGCTCCAGCATCGGGGTCGAGAACAAGGCCCATGCCGGCGCCTTCGACCCGGTGACCGAGGCCGACCGGGCCGGCGAGGCCGCCATGCGCCGCATGATCAAGGCGACCTTCCCGGCCCATGGCATCGTCGGCGAGGAGCACGGCTCGGAAAATCCCGAAGCCGAGCATGTCTGGGTGCTCGATCCGATCGACGGCACGCGCGCCTTCATCGCCGGCATCCCGGTCTGGGGCACGCTGATCGGCCTCGCCAGCAAGGGCACGCCGGCCTTCGGCATGATGCACCAGCCATTCACCCGGGAAACTTTCTGGGGCGATCGCGCCCGCGCGCGCTATCGCGGCCTTGGCGGCGAGCGGGCGCTGCATGTCCGCGCCTGCCCGGACCTTGCCGCGGCGACCATCATGACGACCTCGCCGAAAATGTTCGGCGCGGAGGAAAAGCCGCGCTTCGACCGCGTCGAGGCGGCCTGCCGCACCTATCGCTACGGCGCCGACTGCTACGCCTATTGCATGCTGGCGGCGGGCCATGTCGACCTGGTGGTGGAGGCCGGGCTGAAACCCTACGACATCCTCGCCCTGGTGCCGATCATCGAAGGGGCCGGCGGCATCGTCACGACCTGGGACGGCGGGGCGCCGGGTGCCGGCGGGCGCATCCTCGCGGCCGGCGACAGGCGCGTGCACGCCGAGGCGATGGCGATGCTCAACGGCTGACAGCGGCGTTCAGAGGAACGGCTGCTCGCCCGGCACGAAGGCGTCGAAGGCGGCCCAGAACTGCTCGCGGAAGATCGGCCGCTCGAACATCATTTCGTGCTTGGCGCCCTGGATGACGAGCGTTCGACCGGCCTTGAGCTGGCTGCCGAAGCGTTCGATCGCCGGCGTCGAGACCAGCGGATCGTTGCCGGCGGCAATGATCAGCATCGGCTGGCGGATATCGAGCGCATAGAGCGGCTGGCTGATGGCGCGCGTCACGCGCAGCGCCTCGCGCACCCAGCCGATCGTCGGTGCGCCCATGCCGAGACGCGGATCGACATCGGCATAGGCAGCGAGCCGGGCATATTGCTCGGGATCGGAGGTGACGGGATTGGTCTCGAACGGCCGCTTGGCGAGCGGCGAGAGCGTGCCGCCCGGAATGACCGCGCTGGCGAAGCCGAGAAGCGACAGCGCCGTCACCGCGAGGAGCGGCAGCGTCGAGCGCGGCACCTCGACGAGCCCGATCATGGGGGCGCTCAGCACGACGCGATCGAACCAGTTGCGGCCGGCCTTCAGCGCCTCGATCGTAATGGCACCGCCCATGCTGTGGGCAAGCGCAAAGAAGGGCGGTCGGCAATCGGGCAGGGCGACCGTCTCCATGATCGTCTCGAAATCGATCTGGTAGTCCGAGAAGCGCCTGACATGACCCTTGCGCACGTCGCCGGTGAGCCGGCTCGATCCGCCCTGGCCGCGCCAGTCGAAGGCCAGCACGCCGAAGCCGCGGGCGCGCAGCGCCTCGATCACGTCGAAATATTTCTCGATGAACTCGGTCCGGCCCTGGATCAGCACGAGCGTCCCCTTGCGCAGGGTGCCGATCGCCTCCCACCGGGCATAGCGCAGCAAGACGCCGTCCGAGGTCGTGACCGTGCCTGCGCGGGCGCCTTCGGGAACCGGCCGTTCGGGCAGGGCGACGAGATCCATCAGTGCTCCGGAAAGGCGAATCGGCCGTGCCGGCCGCATATCGACAAGATAGCGCCGGCCCGCGCCGTGGCCAGTACGCCGCCGCGTTCAGCGCGCGGGCACGAGGCGCCAACGGTAGAGCGGGCGTCCATGGGCGTCATACCCGGAGGGCGGCACGAGGACGAGCGCGGCCGGTGCCGGTGGGGGCAGGAGATAGGCTTCGCCACGCGCGGCCCGGCAATAGATGCTGGCCGGCTCGACGGCGATGAAACGGCGGCCCCAGTCATCGGTCTTGGCCACGCGCAGGGGCGGAGCGCCGGGCGCACAAGGGTCGTAGGGATAGCCCGGAGGCAGCCATTGGACCGGCAGTGCCGCCGGGCGCGGGGCGGGCGCGACCGGCATGGCGACGGCCATGGCCGGCAGCAGCGCCGCGGCGAAGGCACCTGGCAGGATCGACCGCATCGTGACCGGGCTCCCATGGGGAAGGGTGACCGGCCTTCGATCTCACAGCCTCGGGCCGGGGCCAAGGCTTTGCGCCGGCCATGGTGAACGAAACGCATGGTGTCATTGCGGGGGCGGCGGCGCCGGGAAGGCTGCCGGCCGGTCGCGTGCAGTCGCGCCATCCATCACCCTGATGCCGATGATCTCGGCATTGCGGCCGTCGACGACCAGACGCAGCCGCCGGCCGTGACGGTCGGTACTGGTGGCAAGATAGGTCGGGCCGCGCAGCGATGCCGGCTCGGCGACGACATAGCCGCGCCGGGCGAGCCGGCCGGCGACTTCTGGCCAGGGCAGCACGGCGGGCGCCTGGACCGGCTGGGCGCGCAGTTCGAGCGCCGGCGCGGCCAGCTCGGTGAGATGGGCCGGCGCGCCGGAGCGCGGCATCGGATCGTCGTCGCCGCGCGCCGGGGCAAGGCCGGCGCCGGCAAGCCAGGCGGCCGTTGCCGCGAGCAGCATCGCCTTGGCGGGCGTCGGCCTGACCATCGCGCAATCCCCGCTGAGTTCGAGCAGAGGCAGGGGCGGCTGCCCGCACCTGCCCATCGTTGCCGGGCACTATGACGGGCACGGCTGAACCCGTCCGGAAGTCGCCGTTCATGCAGCGGTCAGAAAACGCGCGCCCTGCAAGGCCCCCCTTGCGCGGCTCGCGGGGCATCCCCAACTCACTGATCGTGCAGGCCCGATGCGGCTGCACGAGACGGAAGGCCCGGCTATCCGGCGGGCCGCCATTCGATGTTGCTTGAAGGAGGACATCCCATGCGTTCGTTCGATCTTGCTCCGCTTTATCGTTCCACTGTCGGCTTCGATCGCCTGTTCTCGTTGCTCGACCAGACGGCCGGTGCCGATATCCCGGCGGCGGGCTACCCGCCCTACAATATCGAGAAGACCGGCGAGACCAGCTACCGCATTTCGGTCGCGGTTGCCGGCTTTACCGAGCAGGACCTGTCCATCGAGGTGAAGGAGCAGGCGCTCACCATTCGGGGTGAAAAGGTCGCCGCCGAAGGCGCGACCAAGTCCGAATACCTGCACCAGGGCATCGCCGCGCGCGCCTTCGAGCGCCGCTTCCAGCTCGCCGACCACGTTCAGGTGAAGGGCGCCACGCTCCAGCATGGCCTGCTTCACGTCGATCTCGTCCGCGAGATCCCGGAGGCGATGAAACCGCGGCAGATCGCCATCAGCAATGGCGAGAGCGCCCGCGTCATCGACGGCCAGCTGTCGCAGAAGGCGGCCTGAATGGCCACTGACGCTCCGGCGGCCTGAGCCGCCGTCAGAATGACGAACGCCCCGGCGCCTGGCGCCGGGGCGTTTCGTTTGATGGCCTGTCCACGGCGCCGCGCGCGTCAGCGCGGCGCGACCTGGCGTACGCCGTCGCGCTGGTCCGGAGCCCCCGGCAGCGTCTCGCCGTTGGGGCCGAGGAAGCGGCCGTCGACCATGACGCCGTCATCCTGGCCTTCGGTTGGCCTTGCCTCGGCGCTTGGCGGCGACGCCGGGGCCGGCGGGGCCGCCGGCGGTGCAGGCGGGGCTGCCTCCTGGACCGGCGGCGGGACGGCGGGCGGCGTGAACGGCGTGCGCGGCTCGACGCTCAGCGGCGGCTGTTCAGGCGCGCGCGCGGCGGGGGGCGGCGCTGCCGGGCCGGTGCCCGGCTGGGGCTCGGCGACCGGCGGCAATTCCACGGGCGGCACGGTGGCCGGGGGCTCGATCTGCGGCCGCGGAATCGGTACGGGCACCAGGCGGGCGGTGATGTCGCGGCCCGGTCGCGCGCCGCGCGGCGGCTGCGCCGGCTGCGCCAAGCCTGGCTCCGTGCGCGGCTCCAGTGGCTGCGGCTGATCGAAATCCGCACCGAAACCGCCCTCGCGCGGCACCGGCGGGCGTGGCTCGGGGCGGGCCGCCGTGCGCGGTGCCGGCGAGTCGAGATAGCGCACGCTGCGGGCCCTGCCGCTGAAGGCATCGATCGCCACGCGCACACGCAGGCCCTGCCGGTCGATCGTATCCATGACCCAGGCGCCCTGGACCAGCCGGGGCGCGGAGGTGACGCGGTAGCCCATCGACCGGGTGATCGAGGCGGCCCGGCTCGGATGGATGGCGCCGACATCGTCGTCGTCGTCATCGTCGTCCGGGTCGACATAGCGCGGCCGATAGACCGGCCGCTCGCGGAAGCGCGGCGGCGGGCCCCATTCGTCCCAGAACTGGACGGCGGTGACGCCAGGGGCCGGGTCGACCAGAGGGCCGATGATGCGGGCCGGCTGGGCACCGGCCGGTGCGGCGGCGGCCGCCAATGCGGCCAGCGCGACCGTCACGAATAGACTTTGGCGCACGATCTGCGTCCTCTTCCCCTGCAATGCCCTATCAACCTTTCGGCAAGGAGAACGGCGATTTCAGGGCGGGCGCCAAGGCCCTCCGGATGCGGGCCTATTTCACGGCGGCCGCGGCGGCGGTCGCGACGAAGCGGTCGACATCCTCATTCGTGGTGGCGAAGCTGGTAATCAGCCGGACGATGACCTCGTCGGGGCCGACGGTCATGCCGTCGGGCAGGCTGCGGTCCGACCAGGGGTAGAAGACCGCACCGGCGGCCTTGAGCGCAGTCTCGACATGCAGCGGCAGGATCGGAAACACGCCGTTGGCCTCGGGCGTGAAAGGCACCCTGACGCCGGGAACCGCCTTGAGGCCGGCGGCCAGCCGGCTCGCGGCGGCATTGGCGTGCCGGGCGAGCTCCAGCCAATGGCCGCCGTCCAGGAAGGCATCCATCTGGGCGGCCAGGAAGCGGTGCTTCGACAGGAGATGGCCGCCTCGCATGCGCCGGCGCACCATGTCGGTACCGCGGGCCGGGTCGAAGAAGACGATCGCCTCGCAGGCCAGGCCGCCACCCTTGGTAGTGCCGAAGGAGAGCACGTCGACGCCGGCCTTCCAGGTAACCTCGGCCGGGCTGCAGCCGAGCCGCGCCACGGCATTGGCGAAGCGCGCGCCGTCCATGTGAACGGCAAGGTCATGGGCCTTGGCGATGCCGGCGAGGGCTTTGACCTCGTCGACCGAATAGGTCAGGCCATATTCGGTCGACTGGGTGATCGACAGAGCATGGGCCGGCGCATTGTGCGGCACGCGGCGCGGCAGTTTCTTCAATGTGCGCTCGAGGGCGGCCGCGCTGATCTTGGCGCCGGCGCCGGGAATGCCGACGAGCTTGGCGCCGCCGGTGAAGAATTCCGGCCCGCAGCACTCGTCCTCCATGACGTGGCTCTCGTCATGGCAGAGCACGATGCCCCAGGGCGGGGTAAGGGTGGAGAGCGCCAGGCCGTTGGCAGCCGAGCCGGTAATGACCATGTAAACGCCGACCTCGCGCTCGAAAAGGGCCGAGAGCCGCTGCTCGACGTGGCGCGTCGCGTCGTCGCGGCCGTAGCCGAGGCGCGGGCCGGCATTGGCCTCGACGATCGCCCGCATCACCTTGTCGGAGGCACCGAGGCCGTTGTCGCTCGCAAAAAACATCGCCATGAACTCCCTTGCCCGATCGACCGCCCGCAAAAGGCCGGCCCGCGCCTGATGGCGCGGGCCGGTCGAACGGATCCAAGTCTATGCAGGTCTGGCGGGTGCTGTCACCGCTCAACGCGGCAGGGTAGTCGTGCCCATCAGGTCCTTGTCGATGGCATGCGCGGCCTGCCGGCCTTCGCGGATCGCCCAGACGACAAGGGACTGGCCACGGCGCATGTCGCCGGCGGCATAGACCTTGTCGACCGAGGTCCGGTAGTCGGTCTGGTTGGCAGCGACGTTCTTGCGCTGGTCGAGCGTCACGCCGAGGCTTTCCAGAAGCCCCTCGTAGACCGGATTGACGAAGCCCATGGCGAGCAGGACGAGGTCGGCCTTCAGCTCGAACTCGGTGCCCGGAATCGGCTGCATCTTGGCGTCGACCCGGACGCAGGAGAGCTTCCTCACCTTGCCGCCGGTGCCGGTGAAGCCGGTGGTCAGCACGGCGAAGTCGCGCTCCGCGCCCTCCTCGTGGCTCGACGAGGTGCGCAGCTTGAGAGGCCAGAGTGGCCAGGAGAGCGCCTTGTTCTCCTTTTCCGGCGGGCGCGGCATGATTTCGAGCTGGGTCACCGAGACCGCGCCCTGGCGCACCGAGGTGCCGATGCAGTCCGAGCCGGTATCGCCGCCGCCGATCACCACGACATGCTTGCCGCCGGCCAGGATCGGCTCGTTGGAACCGACCGGCTCGTTGGAGACGCGGCGGTTCTGCTGCGGCAGGAAGTCCATGGCGAAGTGGATGCCGTCGAGCTCGCGGCCCGGAATCGGCAGGTCGCGCGGCTGCTCGGCGCCGCCGGACAGGAGCACCGCGTCATGCGCGGCGATGAGCTCGTCGACCGGCGTCGTGACGCCGATATGGCTGTTGTAGTGGAAGACGACGCCTTCGGCCTCCATCTGACGGATGCGGCGATCGATCAGATTCTTTTCCATCTTGAAGTCGGGAATGCCGTAGCGCAGCAGGCCGCCGGCCTTGGCGTGCTTCTCGTAGACATGCACGTCATGGCCGGCCCGGGCGAGTTGCTGGGCCGCGGCGAGGCCGGCCGGGCCGGACCCGACGATGGCGACCGAACGGCCGGTGCGGCGGCTGCTCGCCATCGGCTTGATCCAGCCGTGGCTCCAGGCCCGGTCGACGATGGCGCATTCGATCGTCTTGATGGTGACCGGCGTGTCCTCGATGTTGAGGGTGCACGAGGCCTCGCACGGGGCCGGGCAGACGCGCCCGGTGAATTCCGGGAAGTTGTTGGTCGAGTGGAGGTTCTGGCTCGCCTCCTCCCAGTTGCCCTGATAGACGAGGTCGTTCCAGTCGGGAATCTGGTTATTGACCGGACAGCCCGTGTGGCAGAACGGAATGCCGCAGTTCATGCAGCGCGAGGCCTGGCTGCGCGTCGTCTCCTCGCTCAGCGGAATGACGAATTCGCGATAGTGGCGTATCCGGTCGCCGGCCGGCGCATAGCGCCGGTCCTGGCGGTCGACCTCGAGAAAACCCGTTACCTTTCCCATTTCGTCATTCTCCTGCCAGCGCGAGCGGGCGCTGTTCGGCCTGCGCGGCCATCTCGGCGAGCGCGCGGCGATATTCGACCGGCATAACCTTGCGGAACTTGGGCAGCATCTCGGACCAGCGGTCCAGAATGTCCTGCGCCCGTTTCGAGCCGGTATAGCGCGCGTGATTGGTGATGAGCTGGTTCAGGCGCTCGGCGTCGAAGCGCGTCATGTCGCTCATCACGTCCACCCGGCCGTGGCCTTCCAGGCCACCGGACTGGTGGTAGTGCTCGGCGAGCAGTTCCTCCTCCTCCGGCACGTGTTCGAGCTCAACCATCGACATGTTGCAGCGCGAGGCGAAGTCGCCGGCCTCGTCGAGCACATAGGCGATGCCACCGGACATGCCGGCCGCGAAGTTGCGGCCGGTCTGGCCGAGCACGACGACGATGCCGCCGGTCATATATTCGCAGCCGTGGTCGCCGGTGCCTTCGACCACCGCGATGGCGCCCGAATTGCGCACGGCGAAGCGCTCGCCGGCGACGCCGCGGAAATAGCATTCGCCGTCAATCGCGCCGTAGAGCACGGTGTTGCCGACGATGATCGAGTTGTCGACATCGAGGTCGACGGCTTCCTTCGCCGGATAGATGGCGATGCGTCCGCCGGACAGGCCCTTGCCGACATAGTCGTTGGCTTCGCCCTCCAGCTCCATGGTGACGCCGCGGGCGAGCCAGGCGCCGAAGCTCTGGCCGGCCGTGCCCTTCAGCTTCACATGCACGGTGTCGTCCGGCAGGCCGGCACTGCCGTGGGCGGCGGCGATGGCGCCCGACAGCATGGCCCCGGTCGAGCGGTTGACGCTGGTGATCGCGGTCTCGATGCGGACCGGCTTGCCCTCGGCGATGGCCGGCGTGGCCTCGGCGATGAGCTTGCGGTCGAGCACCGCCTCCAGATGGTGGTTCTGGTCCTCGAGCCGGCGCACGCCGACCGTGTCGGGCACGTCGGGCTTGTGGAACAGCCGCGAGAAGTCGAGGCCCTGCGCCTTGCCGTGGGCGACCACGGCGCGGCGGTCGAGCATCTGCATCTGGCCGACCATCTCGTCGAAGGTGCGGTAGCCCATGGCGGCCATCAGCTCGCGCACCTCCTCGGCAACGAAGAAGAAGTAGTTGACGACATGTTCGGGCTGGCCGCGGAAGCGCTTGCGCAACACCGGGTCCTGGGTGGCGACGCCCACCGGGCAGGTGTTGAGATGGCACTTGCGCATCATGATGCAGCCGGCGGCGATCAGCGGCGCGGTGGCGAAGCCGAACTCGTCGGCGCCGAGTAGGGCGCCGATGACGACGTCGCGGCCGGTCCTGAGGCCGCCGTCGACCTGCACCGAAATGCGCGAGCGCAGCCGGTTCAGCACCAGCGTCTGATGGGTCTCGGCAAGGCCGATCTCCCAGGGGCTGCCGGCATGCTTGATCGAGGTCAGCGGCGAGGCGCCGGTGCCGCCCTCGAAGCCGGAAATGGTGACGTGGTCGGCGCGTGCCTTGGCGACGCCTGCCGCGACCGTGCCGACGCCGACTTCCGACACCAGCTTCACCGAGATGTCGGCGGCCGGGTTGACGTTCTTCAGGTCGTAGATGAGTTGCGCCAGGTCCTCGATCGAATAGATGTCGTGGTGCGGCGGCGGCGAGATGAGGCCGACGCCCGGCGTCGAATGCCGAACCTTGGCGATCACCGCGTCGACCTTGTGGCCGGGCAGCTGGCCGCCTTCGCCGGGCTTGGCGCCCTGCGCCATCTTGATCTGGATCATGTCGGCATTGACGAGATATTCGGTCGTCACGCCGAACCGGCCCGAAGCCACCTGCTTGATCGCCGAGCGCATCGAGCGCCCGTCGGGCAGGGGCTTAAAGCGCTCCGGCTCCTCGCCGCCTTCGCCGGTGTTCGATTTGCCGCCGATCGAGTTCATCGCGATGGCGAGCGTCGTATGCGCCTCGCGCGAGATCGAGCCATAGGACATGGCGCCGGTCGCGAAGCGGCGCACGATGGTGGCGGCCGGCTCCACCTCGTCGAGCGGCACCGGCTTGCGGCCGACCTCTTCGGCCATGCGGATGTGGAACAGGCCGCGGATGGTCTGCAGCTTGCCGGCCTGTTCGTTGATCAGGCGCGAGAACTCGCGGTAGCGGTCCTGGCTGTTGCCGCGCACGGCATGCTGCAGGGCAGCGACCGTGTCGGGCGACCAGACATGGTCCTCGCCGCGGATGCGGTAGGCATATTCGCCGCCGACCTCCAGCGTCGTGGCAAGGGTCGGATCGTCGGAGAAGGCGGCCGTGTGCCGGCGCACCGTCTCCTCGGCGATCTCGGCGAGGCCGGCGCCCTCGATGCGGGTTGCCGTGCCGGTGAAGAAGCGCTGGACGAACTCGCTCGACAGGCCGACCGCGTCGAAGATCTGCGCGCCGCAATAGGACTGGTAGGTGGAGATGCCCATCTTGGACATCACCTTCATGATGCCCTTGCCGATCGACTTGATGAACCGCTTCACCACCTCGTCGGCGTCGACCTCCGGCGGCAACTCGCCGCGCGCATGGATCTCCTCCATCGTCTCGAAGGCGAGATAGGGATTGATCGCCTCGGCGCCGTAGCCGGCCAGGCAGCAGAAGTGATGGACCTCGCGCGCCTCGCCGGTCTCGATGACGAGGCCGGCGGCCGTGCGCAGGCCCTTGCGGATGAGGTGATGATGCACCGCCGCGACCGCGAGCAGCGCCGGGATCGGGATGCGGTCCGGGCCGACCATGCGGTCGGACAGGATGATGATGTTGTAGCGGCCGTGGACGGCGGCTTCCGCGCGGTCGCAGAGGAGCTGCAGCGCCTCCGCCATGCCGCCGGCACCCTTGCCCGAGGGATAGGTGATGTCGAGCGTCTTGGTGTCGAAGGAATCCTCGCGGTGGCCGATGCAGCGGATCTTTTCCAGATCCTCGTTGGTCAGGATCGGCTGGCGCACTTCCAGGCGCTTGCGGCGCGAGGTGCCGTCGAGGTCGAACAGGTTCGGCCGGGGCCCGATGAAGGACACCAGGCTCATGACGATCTCCTCGCGGATCGGGTCGATCGGCGGGTTGGTCACCTGGGCGAAGTTCTGCTTGAAATAGGTGTAGAGCAGCTTGGACTTGGACGACAGCGCCGAGATCGGCGTGTCGGTGCCCATCGAGCCGACCGCTTCCTGACCGGTCGTCGCCATCGGCGCCAGCAGGAGCTTGGTGTCTTCCTGGGTGTAGCCGAAGGCCTGCTGCTTATCGAGCAGGGGCACGTCGGTGCGCGAGGCGCGCGGCTCGACCGGCGGCAGGTCCTCGAGGATCAGCTGCGACTTGGCCAGCCATTCCTTGTAGGGGTTCATCCCGGCAAGCTGAGCCTTGATCTCCTCGTCGGAGACGATGCGGCCCTGTTCGAGGTCGACGAGCAGCATCTTGCCCGGCTGCAGGCGCCACTTGCGCACGATCTGGTCTTCCGGCACGGGCAGCACGCCCATTTCCGAGGCCATGATGATGCGGTCGTCCTTGGTGACGAACCAGCGTGCCGGCCGCAGACCGTTGCGGTCGAGCGTCGCGCCGATCTGTCGGCCATCGGTGAAGGCGATGGCCGCCGGCCCGTCCCAGGGCTCCATGATGGCGGCATGATATTCGTAGAAGGCGCGGCGCGCCTCATCCATCAGCTTGTTGCCGGCCCAGGCCTCCGGCACCAGCATCATCACGGCATGGGCGAGCGAATAGCCGCCCTGGACCAGGAATTCGAGCGCGTTGTCGAAGCAGGCGGTGTCCGACTGGCCTTCGTAGGAGATCGGCCAGAGCTTGGAGATGTCGTTGGCGAACAGCTCGCTGTCGACGCTGGCCTGGCGGGCGGCCATCCAGTTGACGTTGCCGCGCAGCGTGTTGATCTCGCCGTTATGGGCGACCATCCGGTAGGGATGGGCGAGCGACCAGGTCGGGAAGGTGTTGGTCGAGAAGCGCTGGTGCACCAGGGCGAGTGCGCTCTCGAACGACTGGTCGTGCAGGTCGGGATAGTAGGCGCCGAGCTGGTCGGCCAGGAACATGCCCTTGTAGACGATGGTCCGGCACGACAGCGAGACGGGGTAGTAGCCCTGCGTCTTCGGATCGTTGCGATCGTAGACGAGGTTGGAGATGACCTTGCGCAGCACGAACAGCCGGCGCTCGAACTCCTCCTCCGAGCCGATATCGGCGCCGCGGCCGATGAACAGCTGCATATGCTTCGGCTCGGTCGGCTTGACCGAATAGCCGAGCGAGGAATTGTCGGTCGGCACCTCGCGCCAGCCGAGCAGCACCTGGCCTTCGTCGGCGATCACCTTCTCGATGCTCTCGCGGACGAAGGCCTGGCCCTCGGGATCGCGCGGGAAGAAGATGTAGCCGACCGCGTAATGGCCTGGCTCCGGCAGCTCGAAGCCGAGCTCGGCCGCCTTCTTGGAGAAGAAGCCGTGCGGGATCTGCACCAGAATGCCGGCGCCGTCGCCGGCGCGGGGATCCGCGCCCACTGCGCCGCGGTGCTCGAGGTTGAGGAGGATCTGCAGCGCATCCTCGACGATGCGGTGCGACTTGCGCCCCTTCATGTCGGCGATGAAGCCGACGCCGCAGGAATCCTTTTCGTTGGTCGGATCGTAGAGGCCCTGGGCCTTCGGCAGACCGGCATCGATGAGGCGATAGGAACGGTTTTTCGTACGGGTGGCCGTATTGGTTTTCGTGGTGCGGTTCGCCCGCGCCTCGACACCCCGACCCATGCCCGCACCAAACCGTTGAGTGCTCATCGTCGACCTCGTTTTGCGGTCAATAGCCGCCGTTCCATGCTCTGATTGTGACACGCCGAGCCGGCTGCGACACCGGTCTTTTCCGGTGCCGGCCGGCTTCACGTGCGCGGTGCGAAACCGCTTCCGGATCTCCCCTGGCAGGGAGTCCGCAGATAGGGCAGCGATGCTGACCTTTCTAAAGTCGCTTCTTTGACAGATTTCAAACAGGCTTACAAGCGGCAATCCGTGCTGGAAACCCGGTTTGGATACGGTTTGTTGCCAAGCGCTGTATTGCCGAATCATAAATGGAAGGCAATCGCCTTCTGCAGCGCAACAATATTGCCGCCATGGGCGTCGTCGCGCCACCCGTCAAAGGGCGGAGGCCGAAAGCGGGCCCGCGAGGCTTCGTCTCACCGCGTGGGCGGCAGGCTTCCGGCGGTGCCTGTCGCGGCGGGGCCCGAAGGCGCGGCAGCCGGTGCCGGCTGGCCGCGCGGCCATCGCCTCAGGACCGCCGACGGCGTGCATTTCACCCAGGCTGGCGCACGCAAGCTCGCACTCTTCGTCGAACAGGATCTGCGGCG
The DNA here is from genome assembly GCA_000751295.2 of bacterium YEK0313. NCBI lineage: Bacteria > bacterium YEK0313. The sequence continues at coordinate 5,232,401 of CCMO02000001.1, read as the reverse complement.
GCAGGCGGAACAGCCGCGGCTGCTGGTCGCGCGGTGCGAAAAGGTGAGGGAACCGATCGTCGGAATAGCTGGACTGCGCCTCGGCGCGCCCGGCAAGGGCCAAGCACGCGGCAAGGATCATCAGGACGAAAGCGGATCCGAACCGTTTCACACGCGGACCTCCGGGGTTCCGAGGCCCCCCGGCTCCGGACCGCTCCTTGTATCATGAAGGGGCGGTCGTGCGACAGGCGTCCTGCCTGGAAGGTCAACCGCCCCGGCGCAGCCGCTGCAGGACGGCGGAGGTCGGGAAGCCGTCCGCGGCCATGCCGGCGCGCTGCTGGAAGCGCTGCAGGGCCTCGCGGGTGCCGGCGCCGAGCTTGCCGTCGACATTGCCCGAATAGAGGCCGACCTGGGTCAGGCGCTGCTGCAGTTCGATGCGTTCCTCGCGCGACAGCGAACGTTCGCCCACCGGCCAGGGCCGGGCGAAGGGACCACCGCCGCGCAGCCGGTCGGCGAGGTGGCCGACCGCCATCGCATAGTTTTCCGAGTTGTTGTATTTCATGATCACGCGGAAGTTCGGCAGCATCAGGAAGGCCGGGCCGCGGGCGCCGCCCGGCAGATGCAGGAAGGCCTGGTCGCCGCGCCGCGGGAAGCCGCGGCCGCCGACGCGGCTGACGCCGAGCGCCTCCCATTGCGCGATCGTCTGGGGCCGGTCCCGTCCGGCGAGCGCGAGATTGAGGCCCGGCGGCAGCTGGACCTCGTAGCCCCAGCCCTGGCCGGCGGCCCAGCCCTCCTCGCGCAGGAGATTGCCGGTCGACATCATGGCGTCTGCGACGGAATCGACGATGTCGATATGGGCCGAGCCCGTGCCCGAACGGGCGGCGCGCAGGAAGGTCGAGGGCATGAACTGGGTATGGCCGAAGGCGCCGGCCCAGGAGCCGCGGAAATGCTGCTGCGGGATATGCCCGCGCGAGAGGATCTGCAGCGCGGCCAGGAACTCGCCGCGGAAGAAGTCCTGGCGCCGGCCGTAGCAGGCAAGCGTGGCGGTCGCCCGGACGACCGGCGTATTGCCCTTGGAGCGGCCGAAGCTCGTCTCGATGCCCCAGATCGCCGCGACGATGTGCTTGTCGACACCGGTGGTCTGCTCGACCCGGTCGAACACCGCGCGGTGGCGCGCCAAGAGCTGGCGCCCCTCGGCGATCCGGTTCGGCGCCACCAGGCCGTTGATATAGTCCCATGGCTGGCGTGAAAATTCCGGCTGGGCGTCCAGCAGCCGCAGGATGCTGGTATCGGGCGACAGGCCCTGGGTCGCACGCTCGAACACCTGCGGGCCGATGCCGCGCTGGGCGGCGTCGCGTCTCAGCGCCTGGATACAGGCCGAGAAGCCGCCGTCCTGGGCAAGCGCCGGGGCCGGCGCGGCGAGGGCGCTGGCCAGCGCCGCCAGCGCGAGCGCCGCCAGGCCATGCCGGGTGTGATGGGAACGAGCCATGCCAGTCGCCTCCGATCCGGGTGGAACCCGCCGAAGAACCAGTGGAACAATGGCGATGGTGAACGAAGCGTTAAGTCCGTTCAACCGGGCTTGTCGGCGGCCTCGACGGGCCGTCGCCCGCATTGCGGCAGTGCTTGATATCGCGGCCGGAATCGCGATGGCCGGCGCCGCCGGTCGCGGCGCTTGGTCGCGCCCGCCTCAGCCGCGGCGCAGCCGCTCCAGGAAGGCGCGGTCGGCCTCGCCGGTGGCGGGCATGCCGAAGCGCGACTGCATCTGGCGGACGGCGGCCTTCGACTTGTCGCCGAGAATGCCGTCGGGATCGCCGAGGTCGAAGCCGAGCTGGTTCAGCCGGCGCTGGATCTCCTCGCGCTCGGCATGGACAAGGCCGCCTTCGCCTGGCGGCCACGGCTTGGAAAAGCGGCCGGCGCCCTTGATGCGGTCGCCGAGATGGCCGACCGCCAGTGCATAGGAATCAGCGTTATTGTAGCGCTTGATGACGTTGAAATTGCTGGTCAGCAGCAGGTGCGGGCCGCCTTCGCCGGCCGGCTTCCACAGCGTCGCCGGCGCGCCGCCGCTCATCGGCCCGCCACCGACGCGGGCGACGCCGTTTGCCGCCCAGGCGCTGATCGACTGGCGGCTCGCCCGGTTGCCGGGCAGGCCCGGCGCATGGACCTCGAAGCCCCAGGGCACGCCCGGGGTCCAGCCGTTGCGCCTGAGATAGTTTGCCGCCGAGCCCATGGCGTCGGGCACCGAGTTCCAGATGTCGCGGCGGCCGTCGCCGGTGAAGTCGACGGCGAAGCGCAGGAAGCTCGAGGGCATGAACTGGACATAGCCCATGGCGCCCGCCCAGGAGCCCATCATGGCCTGAGGCGCGATATCACCGGCCTGGAGAATGCGCAGCGCCGCGATCAGCTCGCTCTGGAAGAAGGCGCTGCGCCGGCCGGCATGGGCGAGCGTCGCCATGGCCTGGATGACGTAGTGGTCGCCGCGGAACGTGCCATAGGCGGTTTCGTTGCCCCAGATCGAACAGACCGTCTCGCCGGGCACGCCGAACCGGCTTTCGACTGCGGCGAAGGTCGCGCGGTGCTCGCTGAAGGCGGCCCGGCCGTTGGTGACGCGCTTGTTCGACGTGCGCAGGTCGACATAGTCGCCGAGCGTCTTGCGGAATTCCGGCTGGCGCTGCGACAGCTCGATGACCCGCGGATTGGGCTGCACGCCGGCGAAGGCGCGGTCGAAGGTCGCCCGCGAGATGCCGGCGGCTGAGGCTTGCGGCCAGAGGCCCTGGACGAAGGCGGCAAAGGTCGCGGCGCGGGCCTCGCCGATGAGGGCAGGGCTGGCGAGCGACGCCGCGCCGAGGAGCACGGTGCGGCGGCTGGGGGCGTGCATGTCGGGCCTCCGATCTGGTCCGGCAAATCTTTCGGGCGACACGACCATGTCGCCGGAAACAGGCGATTCGCTGGCGAAGATAGCCCGTACCGGCCGGGCCGGCACGTGACAATCGCGCCTGCCGCAGGCGACCAACGGCCGCAAGGCGCGTCGTGGACGATCAAGGGACGAGGGAACGCAACCGGCGGTGAGCGGTTCAGCCCCCAAACGGGGAAGCGAGCGACATGCCCGATTTCAAAGTTCCGCACGACGCCCTCATCCTGGTCGGCGATGGGGAGAAGGCCCTGTTCCTGCGCAACCGGGGCCATGCCATGCGGCCGAACCTGGTCGTCGAGGAGGTGCTGGCCAACGACAATCCGGCCACGCGTGAACAGGGCACCGACCGGCCTGGCCGCGCCGTTGGCCCGGGCGGCACGCGGCGCAGCGCGATGGAGGAGACCGACTGGCACCGGCTCGGCGAGGAGCGGTTCGTGGCCGATATCGCGCGGGCGCTGCGCGACTATGCGCTTGCCGGCCGTTTCGAGGCGCTGGTGCTGATCGCGCCGCCCCGGGTGCTCGGTGTCCTGCGCAAGGCGCTGCATCCCGAGGTTGCGCGGCGGATCAGCCTGGAAATCCCGAAGGGGTTGACCTCGCACCCGCGAGAGGACATTCAGGCGCTGCTTTCGGCCTGAACGGGCAGGCCCTGGCGCCATATCCCGTCGTTGCACGGGCCTTTTGTTCTCAACGCCCGCGCCCTCGCGCGCGCAGGCGCGAGGGACTATATAAACATCTCCCGCTACACTGCGAACCGAATCGCGTGGGCACGACACCGTGGCCTCGCGACCGTTCTTGGAGACCTGCCCACCATGGCTGAATCCGCTCGCATCGATGTCCCGGAAGCCGAATATGGCGCGGACAGCATCAAGGTCCTGAAGGGCCTCGACGCGGTGCGCAAGCGCCCCGGCATGTATATCGGCGACACCGATGACGGCTCGGGCCTGCACCACATGGTCTATGAGGTGGTCGACAACGCCATCGACGAGGCGCTGGCCGGCCATGCGACGGCCGTCAACGTGACATTGAATGCCGACGGTTCGGTGACGGTCCGCGACAATGGCCGCGGCATCCCGACCGCCATCCACAGCACCGAAGGCGTGTCGGCGGCCGAGGTCATCATGACCCAGCTCCATGCCGGCGGTAAGTTCGACCAGAATTCCTACAAGGTGTCCGGCGGCCTGCACGGCGTCGGCGTGTCGGTGGTCAACGCGCTGTCGACCTGGCTGAAACTGTCGATCTGGCGCGGCGGCGAGCATCATTTCATGGAGTTCCGGGACGGCGAGCCGGTCGCGCCGCTGGCGGTGCTCGGCGAGGCCAACGGCCAGCGCGGTACGGAAGTGACCTTCCTCGCCTCGCCCAAGACCTTCTCGATGGTCGAATACGACTTCGCCACCCTGGAACATCGCCTGCGCGAGCTCGCCTTCCTCAATTCCGGCGTCCGGATCATCCTGACCGACCTGCGCCATGCGGAGGAGAAGCGGGTCGAGCTGCACTACGAGGGCGGCATCGAGGCCTTCGTCCGCTATCTCGACCGCAACAAGACAGCGCTGATCGGCGAGCCGCTCATGCTGAAGGCCGAGCGCGACGGCATCACGGTCGAGGTCGGCCTATGGTGGAACGACAGCTTCCACGAGAACGTCCTCTGCTTCACCAACAACATCCCGCAGCGCGACGGCGGCACGCATCTTGCCGGCTTCCGCGGCGCGCTGACGCGCCAGGTGACGGGTTATGCCGGCGTCTCCGGCATCACCAAGAAGGAAAAGGTCGAGCTGACCGGCGACGACTGCCGCGAAGGCCTGACCGCGATCGTCTCGGTGAAGGTGCCGGATCCGAAATTCTCCTCGCAGACCAAGGACAAGCTCGTGTCCTCCGAGGTGCGCCCGGTGGTCGAGAGCGTCGTCAACGAAGCGCTCGGCACATGGCTGGAGGAGCATCCGACCGAAGCCAAGGCCATCGTCCAGAAGGTGGCCGAGGCGGCCGCCGCGCGCGAGGCGGCGCGCAAGGCGCGCGAACTGACCCGGCGCAAGACGACGCTCGACGTCGCCTCGCTGCCCGGCAAGCTCGCCGACTGCCAGGAGCGCGATCCGGCGAAGTCGGAACTGTTCATCGTCGAGGGTGACTCGGCCGGCGGATCGGCGAAGCAGGGGCGCGACCGCGCCTTCCAGGCTGTGCTGCCGCTGCGCGGCAAGATCCTCAATGTCGAGCGCGCCCGGTTCGACAAGATGCTGTCGTCGGAAATGATCGGCACGCTGATCACCGCGCTCGGCACCGGCATCGGCCGCGAGGAGTTCAACGCCGACAAGCTGCGCTATCACAAGATCATTCTGATGACCGATGCCGATGTCGACGGCTCGCACATCCGCACGCTGCTGCTCACCTTCTTCTTCCGCCAGATGCCGGAGATCATCGAGCGCGGCCACGTCTTCATCGCCCAGCCGCCGCTCTACAAGGTGACCCGGGGCAAGAGCGAGACCTACATCAAGAACGAGCGCGCCCTCGACGATTATCTGACCATGGGCGGGCTCGAGGATGCCGTGCTGGCGCTCGGCTCGGGCGAGATCCGTGCCGGCGCCGATCTCGCCGCGATCGTCGACGAGGCGCGCCAGATCAAGAACCTCATCGGCAACATCCATTCCCGCTACAACCGCGCCGTCGTCGAGCTGGCGGCGATCGCCGGCGCCTTCGATCTCGAGGCGATCAAGGATCCGGAACGGGCGGCAGCGATCGCGACCAGGACCGCGGCGCGGCTCGATGCCATCGCCGAGGAGATGGAGCGCGGCTGGGAGGGCGCCTTCGACGGCCAGTCCTACATGTTCAGCCGGACGGTGCGCGGCGTGAAGGAGGTCGCGGTGCTCGACGCCGCGCTCCTGTCCTCGGCCGAGGCGCGGCGCATCGACGAGCACAGCAAGAGCCTGGGCGAGGTCTACGACCGGCCGGCGACCTTCCGGCGCAAGAGCGGCGAACAGCCGATCTCCGGGCCGATCGCGCTGTTCGAGGCGGTCAAGGAGGCCGGCGCCAGCGGCGTCAAGCTGCAACGCTACAAAGGCCTTGGCGAGATGAATGCGAGCCAGCTCTGGGAGACGACGCTCGACCGCAACGCCCGCTCGCTGCTGCAGGTGAAGATCAAGGAGGTCGATGAGGCCGACGACATCTTCGTCAAGCTGATGGGCGACGTGGTCGAGCCACGGCGCGAATTCATCCAGGAAAACGCGCTCAACGCCACCGTCGACGCCTAGGCGGGCGCGGTCCGCGCGGACGCATGCCAGCCGGGGCGGTCAGACCAGGTTGGCGTAGCTCGCGCTGGCCTGTTTGCGGATGACCGACCCGACCGTGCCGTAGACCGGGCCGGCGAGGCGGCCGACCGGCTTCAGGCGCAGGGTATCGATCTTGCCGTTCTCGATGAGGTCGTCGCGGATGTGGAAGAGCTTGATCTCGCCGACGACGAACTCGGCGCCGCTGCGCCCGAAGCTGACGGTGCGATCGAAGATGCATTCGGCCGCGATGGGCGCGGCCGCCAGGCGCGGCACCGCGACGGCTTCGCCGGCGAGGGTCTGCAGCCCCAGCGCCTCCGCCTCGCTGATCTCGCTCGGATAGTCCTCGGCGGAAGCGTGCATCAGGTCGACGAGGCTCTCGTCCACGATGTGAATGACATATTCGCGCCGCGCCAGGATGTTGCGGACCGTGTCCTTGCGTTCGCCGTTCCGCAGCCCGGCGTTGAAGCCGACCATCGGCGGGTCGGCGGAGACGAATGTGAAGGTGCTGAACGGGGCGAGATTGACGCCGCCGCCGTCATTGAGCGTCGCCACCCAGGCGATGGGACGAGGCACGACGACGCCGGTGAGCAGTCTGTAGGCCGACGCCGCGTTGAGCGATTCCGAATAGATCCGCATGGTGTCCTCGCTTATGTTCCTAAAATAGGAACGACGTTCCAACAATCGTAGCGAGGTTGCGCGGCCGGATCAATGGCGTCGCGCCATCAGAGCGCGCCTAGGTTTCGCGATATCCGATCGGAGGCATCGAGCGCGGTCGCAATGATATGGTCGAGCTCCCGTTCCTTCAGGAGCGCCTTCGGCTTGCTGACGCTGATGGCGGCGACGACCTTCTGCGAAAAGTCGCGAATGGGCGTGCCGACCGAAACCACCCCGCGGAACGCCTCATCGTCCGAAATGGCGTAGCCTCGGCGCCGGACGACTTCGATTTCTTCGATCAGCGATCCGGGCTCGCGCATCAGCGAAGCGCTGAACTTCGTATCGAAGTAAAGGGCGAGCTTCTGCTTGATTTCTTCGTCCGGCAGCTCGGCCAGGAGCACCTTGCCCATGGCTGTCGCGTGGAGCGGCGCTTCGGCCCCCGGTGCCACCCGGATGGCGAGCGGGCCATTGTCCTGCATAGCGATGAGATAGACGACGCTCGACCCGCGCATCACGCCGAGGAACGCGTTCAGGTCGCTTTGCTGCACGATCTGGCGGAGCACCGGCGGGGCGCAGATCTCGATCTTCGCCGACCGCAGGAACGCCTTGCCGACCTCGAAGGCCTGGGCGCCGATCCGGTACTTGCTGTTCTCCGGATTGCGCTCGAGAAACTTCTGTTCGGCGAGCGTGCTGATCAGCCGGTGCATGACCGTGGTGCTCATCTTCATCTCGCGCGCCAGATCCCTGACGCCGATCTCGCCGCCGGTCTGGGCCACGTAGCTGAGCACCCGCAGCCCCTTGCTCAGGAGCTGGCTCGTCGAGGTCTTGGCGCTGCGGGCTTCGGTCGAATCGGTCTCGGCTGCTGACAAGCCGTCCTCCTTGCTTTCCAGTTTTCCGTCCAGACGGGCCGCGGATGTCGACGTCTGCGGCGCGACAATCATGGGCTGCGCAAGATTGAGGCTTGCTCGGTCGCCCAACTCATGTCTATCGTATATGAAACGGAACGACGTTCCGACTATAGGAACGTCGCGAGCGTGTCAAGCTGAGAAGGGTGGTCCCATGCGCGTTATCCTGTTCCACGAAGCGATCTGTCCGCCGGGCGTCACCTGGAGCCAGCGCTATCTGGAGTGCGTCGAAGAGGCTGTGCTGGCGGAGGCGATGGGCTTTGACGGCTATGCCGCGTCCGAACAGCACTTCGCCAATGGCGAGGCGATCATCTCCGCGCCGGAAATCGTGCTGGCCTATGTGGCGGCCCGCACCCGCCGCATGCGCCTGCGCATCGCTTCCGTGAATTTCCTGCCGTTCAACCACCCTCTGCGGGTGGCGGAAATGATCGGCACACTGGACATTCTGTCCGGCGGGCGCGCGGAACTGGGCGGCGCCCGGTCCAACAATCCCTATACGCTCGACGGTTTCGGCGTCGATCCGAGCCTGACGCGTGAATATCGCGACGAGCATTTGTCGATATTCGGCAAGGCCGTCGCCGACGGCGTGGTCGAGCATCAAAGCGAACTCTACCGCATTCCGAAGCGCCGCATCTCGCCGCTGCGCGCCGGCGAGCGCTCGATTCCGGTCCACCTGTCGGCGACCAGCATCGATTCGCACGAGGAGGCCGGCGCGATGGGCGTCGGCGTCATGTCGGGCCTCAGCATCCTCGGATGGGACTATGTCCGCACCTGCGTGGAGGCCTACAACAGGGGCGCCGACCAGGCGAAGCCGGTCGCCGGCAGCATCACGCGCCGCCAGGCGATCTTCTCCGTCGGCGTCAACTGCCACGCCGACCGGGCGACGGCGCGCGCCGCGACCGAAGAGAACACGCTGCGCTTTGTCGAAGTCATCATGGATTGGATGACCAAGCTGGCGAAGCGGTCGACCAACTACGAATATTTCGCCCAGATCGAACGGATCCGCGCCAATATGCGGAACCTGGACTACCTGATCGACAGCGCCCCCTACATCATGGCCGGCACGCCCGACGACATCATCAGGCAGTGCGAGCAGGTCCACCGTCTGGGCATCGACGACGTCATCTGGCGCATCGACGGCATGGGACACGAGGCCAACAAGCGGGCCCTGGAAATGCTCGGAAAACATGTCGTTCCGGTGCTCCAGTCCTGGCCGGAGCACGCCAAGTCGACGCCCGTGGCGGCGGTCAATACGCCGATCAGCGCGGCCGCCTAGTCGAGACTGCGGCGCGGCCTCGATCCGCGCCGCCTTTCCATATCAAGCCGGGACAACCGGTCTCGCCAAGCCAAGTCACAGAGGGTGACCCATGATGACCAACCCATGGAAGCGCGCGTGGATCGCAGGCGCAATGCTCCTCGCAACCCTGTTCGCTGGAAAGGCCGAGGCGAACGATCGCTTCGTCTTCGCCTGGCCATCCGCGATCAATTCGGGGGTGGCGCCGCTCACCTTCGCGCGCGATCTCGGCTTCTTCGAAGCGGAGGGCATTTCGCTCGATGTCCAGGTGCTGACCGGCTCGGGCGTGATCATCCCGCAATTGCTGTCCGGGAATATCCAGGCCGCCTATGCGAGTCTCGAGCCGATCGTGATCTCCAGGCAGCCGGGCAAGCCCAATTTCCCGCTTCGCTTCATCTACAACTACATGCCGCGCTCCATCTGGGAGTTCGCGGTCCTGCGCGACGGGCCGATCCAGTCGCTGGCCGACATGAAGGGCAAGACGATCGGGGTCCTGGCCCTGAGCTCGGGCAACCTCTACATGGTCCGCGCCATGCTTCAGGATGCGGGCGTGGCGTGGAGCGACGTGAAGCTCCAGGCCGTGGGAACCGGCGTCGCGGCGTTCGAGGCGCTCCGATCGGGACAGATACAGGCGCTGAACCTGTTCGACACCGCGCATGTCAGGCTTGAGCAGTCGGGCACGGCCATCCGCCGGCTTCCGGTCGCGCCGCGCTTCCAGGAGCTATCGAGCCACGGCATCCTCGTGACCGACGCGCTGCTGGCCGCAAAGCCGGATCTGCTGGCCCGTTTCGGGCGCGCGCTGACCAAGGGCAATCTTGCCTGCAACGCCAACCTGGAAGCCTGCATCCGCTCCTACTGGAAGGCCTATCCGGCCTTGCGCCCGAGCACGGGCGGCGAGGCGGACAATCTGCGCCGCGAGGTCGAAGTGCTCGGCTACCGGATGAAGAACCTGCTGCACACGACCGGTACCGGCCAGTATGGCCGATTCAGCGACGAGGACTGGATCACCCTCGTCGAAGCCCTGCGGGTGGGCGGCGAAGTGACCAGGACCGATGTCCCGCTCGCGTCCTACTTCACCAACAGCCTGGTTCCGGAGTTCAACCGCTTCGACGCCGATCAGGTCGCGCAGGCCGCGAGGGCCGCCCGATGACGCTCTCCCTCGTGCGCCCGCATCCGGGCACCGCCGAGCGGGCCCCGCAACTGTCCATCAAGGACCTGTCGGTGGTCTATACGACGCGGCGCGGCAGCCTGAAGGCCCTGGACAAGCTCAGCATGACCATCGGCGAGGGCGAGTTCGTCGCCGTGCTCGGCCCGTCGGGCTGCGGCAAGTCGACCTTGCTGAAGATCGTGGCCGGCCTCGTGAGGCCGTCCTCGGGCGAGATCGTCCTGCATGGAGAGCGCGTCGCGGGTCCACGCCCCGATGTCGGCATCGTCTTCCAGCAGCCGACGCTGTTGCCCTGGAAGACCGTGCTGGAGAACGTGCTGGTGCCGATCCGGGCACAGCGCAAACGGCTCGACGACTATCGCGAGGAAGCGCTCAGCCTGCTGAAGCTGGCCGGGCTCGCCCAGTTCGCCGACCATTATCCCAACGAGCTTTCCGGCGGCATGCAGCAGCGCGTCGGCATCGTCCGCGGATTGATCCACGATCCCCGGCTGCTGCTGATGGACGAGCCGTTTTCGGCGCTCGACGCGATGACCCGCGAGCGCATGGCGGGCGAGCTCCAGTCGATCTGGATGGCGCGGCGCAAGGCAGTGCTGTTCATCACCCATTCGATCCAGGAAGCGGTGCTGCTGGCGGACAAGATCGTCGTGCTGTCCGAGCGGCCGGGAACGGTCGTGGAGGTGCTCGACGTCGACCTGCCGCGGCCGCGGCTCGCCGAGGCGGTCAGCAATCCGCGCTTCGCCGAGCTCTCCACGCGTCTGCGCGCCTTTTTCCGTCTCGACGGACGCGCGTCCTCAGGAGTGTGATCATGTCCGAACGGCTGAAATCGGCGCTTGCGCCGCTCGCCACCCTCGTCGTCTTTCTCCTGCTCTGGGATGCGAGCGTGCGGTGGTTCGGCGCGCCATCCTATCTGATACCCTCGCCGGGCTCCGTCGCGCAGGCCTTCTGGACCGTCTACGGCAATGGCGTGATCCTGCCGCACGTGGCGGCGACCGCCACGGAGACCGTTCTCGGCTTTCTGATCGGCAGTTCGGTCGCGCTGCTCGTCGGAATTGTCGTCGCCGAGTCGCGCACGGTCGAGCGCTTCATCTTTCCCTGCATCGTCGCTCTGCAATCCATGCCGAAAGTGGCGCTCGCGCCCTTGCTGATCGTGTGGTTCGGGTTCGGCCTGATGTCGAAGGTCGTGCTGGTGGCGCTCATCTGCTTCTTCCCGATGTTCGTCAACGTCGTCACCGGCTTCCGGTCCGCGCGGCCGGAACTGGTCGACCTCTACCGGGCGTTCTCCGCCCCGCGCTGGCAGATCCTGCTGGACGTCAAGCTGCCATCCGCCGCGGGGGCCATTTTCGCAGGGCTGCAGGTCGCCCTGGTGCTCGCGCTGCTCGGCGCCGTGGTCGGCGAGTTCGTCGCCTCCCAGCAGGGTCTCGGGAGCCTCATCCAGGCCTCGTCGCTCAACTTCGACGTCCCCGTCATGTTCGTCTGCATCATCACGCTCGCGGCCATGGGCCTGCTGGCGAGCAGCATCGTGCGGTTCGCCCAGAGCAGGGTCGTGTTCTGGGAAGGCGCCCAGCTCTCGGCCCGCACATCCTCCGACCAGGTGTGACGCCATGACCAGGATTCACGAGTTCAACGGCAGCACGTCGTTCCGGGTCGTGGCCGTTTCGGGCAGCCCGGCCGAACGATCGTCGACCGCCGAGCTGGTCGACTACGTCATCGCGCGGCTGCCGGCCAGCGTGCCGGCCGCGCGCCATATCAGGCTGCGCGACCTCGATCCCCGGGCACTGCTTGGCGCCGACCGGGGTGATGCGCAGGTCGCCGCCGCGCAGCGCGACCTCGAGGAGGCCGATGGCGTCATCATCGCGACGCCGGTGTTCAAGGCCGCCTATTCGGGGCTGCTCAAGGCGTTTCTCGACGGGCTGCCGCAGTTCGGCCTGGCCGGAAAGGCCGTGCTGCCGTTGGCGACCGGCGGCAGCCTCGCCCACGTCCTGGCGCTCGACTATGCGCTGCGCCCCGTCCTGCAATCGATGGGGGCCCGGCACATCGTCCAGAGCCACTTCGTGAGCGCGTCGCAGATCACGCGCGACGACGGCGTCCTGAAGCTCTCGCCGGAGGCCGAGGGGCCGCTCGGCGAAGCGGTCTTCCATTTCGGGCTCGCGCTCGGCTGCCCGATCGCGGCACCGCTGCTCGGACATCCACGGCCGGCGCGCGCCGCCTGAATTCTCGCCTCTTCCTTCCGCACATGACAGATCGGCCTGCCGCAGGCAGCCGATACAGGAGCTTTTATGCCGCACGATCCTCTTGCCGTATGGGCCACCATGGAGATGAAGACCTGGCCCGAGGCCTATTGGTTCGCCCACGTTCCTCCCACCATGCGCGACCGCGTCGTGGCCATGCTGAGCGCCCCCTCGAAGGCCTATGCCGCGGTCAACCAGGATCAGAACGGGTTCTCGCTCGTCGTCGACGAGGCGCGCTGGCAGACCTTCTTCGGCGACGCCGGCGACATCGAGAAATATGGGCCGGTCAAGGTGATCTCGACCGACAGCGAGCTGCCTTTCGACGTGACCGGCTTCATCCAGGCGGCCCTCAGGCCGATCAATGGCGCCGGCTACAAGGCCGCTCCCCAGTGCGGCATCATGCATGACCATTTCATCGTGCCCGCCGGCGATATCGGCAAGGTCGCGGAGATCTTCGCAAGCTTCCGCGCCCGGGCGCAGTCCGGCGCGGCGAGCTGACGGGGCGGACATGCTTGTCGAACTGCTGATCGATGGCCGCTGGCGGCCTGCCGCGGGCGGCGACGCGCGTGATTTTTCCAATCCGGCCACGGGCGATGTGATCGGACAGGTTGCCTCCGCGTCCATCCCGGACCTGGAAGAAGCGGTGGAGGCCGCCCACCGCGCATTTCCGGGCTGGCGGGACACGTCGGCCTACCAGCGCTCGGCAATCCTTCGGCGCGCGGCCGAAATCGCGCGGGCAGGGGTCGAGGAGATCGCGGCCGTACTCACGCGCGAGCAGGGCAAGCCGCTGCAGGAGGCGCGGCTCGAAATCGCCGGCGCGTGCGACATGATCGACTGGTTCGCCGAGGAGGGCCGGCGAGCCTATGGCCGGATCGTCCCGGGCCGCGGTCCCGGCATCCTTCAGCAGGTCCTGCGCGAGCCGGTTGGACCGGTCGCGGCATTCGTGCCGTGGAATTTTCCGATTGCCCAGATGGCCCGCAAGCTGGGGGCTGCCTTGGCGGCCGGCTGTTCGATCATCGTCAAGGCTCCCGAGGAGGCGCCCGCATGTTCGGCCGCGTTCCTGCGCTGCTTCCAGGAGGCGGGCATTCCCGCGGGCGTCGTCGGGCTGGTCTTCGGCGTGCCCGCGGCCATTTCCGGCTTCCTGGTGCCGCATCCCAGGATCCGGAAGATCTCGTTCACCGGCTCGACGGCAGTCGGAAAGGTCATTGCCGGGCTTGCCGGAAGCCATATGAAGCGCGCGACCATGGAACTCGGCGGCCACGGCCCGGTCGTCGTCTGCGCGGATGCCGGGGTGCCGCAGGCGGCCGATGCCCTGGCCGCCGCGAAGTTCCGCAATGCGGGGCAGGTCTGCTCCGCGCCGACCAGGTTCATGGTCCACGAGGCCGTCTATGACGATTTCCTCGACCGGTTTGCCGCGCGCGCCCGCGCGCTCAGGCTCGGCGATGGCGCCGATCCCGCGACCACGATGGGGCCGCTGGCGCATCCGGGACGGCTCGCGGCCATGGAGCGCATGGTCGGGGATGCGGTGGACCGGGGGGCGAGCCTTGTCCTGGGAGGACGGAGGTTCGGCCATGCGGGCTGCTTCTTCCCGCCGACGATCCTGGCCGACGTGCCGGCGGATGCGATCGCGATGAACGAAGAGCCGTTCGGCCCCATCGTCCTTCTCTCGCGCTTCAAGGCATTGCCGGAGGCGCTGATGGAGGCCAACCGGCTGAGCTATGGCCTTGCGGCCTATGCCTTCACACGGTCGGCGGAACAGGCGCATGCGATCAGCCGCGGGCTCGTCACCGGCAACGTCGCCATCAATCATACCGGTGTCGCCCTGCCGGAGATTCCCTTTGGCGGCGTGCGCGACTCCGGCTATGGCGCGGAGGGCGGCTCGGAAGGGCTGGACCCCTATCTCGTCAGCAAGGTCGTGACCTCGCTCAACTGAACCGGCCCGGCGCGCCATCCGTTCGAGGCGTCGCGAAAGAACTTTCGCGACGCACTCCTGCCGGAAAGGAAGGCGCAGTCCTGCCGCTTTGGGCTTTTGGCGCAAGGCCGCGGGCGCCGGTCTGGCCGGGCTGACCCATTCAAGCGTGTCGAAACCGCCGGCGACAACCGAGACGGACGGGCGACAGGAGGCGAAAACCGCAAGGATCGGCCATGAATTGATACGGCATGGCTGGCCACAGGTGCGGCCGCGCCGAAGCGCAGCCGGCTTGCGGTTTCTGCGACCTGTGGATGTGTCGCAAAAGCAACACACGCACTATCTTCGAAAGTCGCTTTGCCGGCGTCTATTCCATCGTGCCGAGTCGGAATAGGTAAAAAAGGGGTTCGAATACGAACCAAAACGCTCGCCCTATGGAAAAGATGATGAAGAAGCTCATCGCCGCCGCCGCGCTCGTCGCGCTGCCCACGGTTGCCACTGCTGCCGACCTCGGCGCGCGCCGCGTCGCCGTGCCGGCGGCCGTTCTCGCTCCGGTGCACAGCTGGACCGGTTTCTATGTCGGTCTCAATGCCGGCTACGGTTTTGCCAACACCAACATCAATGCGCTGACGGAGGGCTTCCTGCCCGGCAGCGGCGGCGGTTTCGTCGGCGGTGGCCAGATCGGCTACAACTACCAGATCAACAATGTCGTGCTCGGCGTCGAAGGCGACTTCGGCTATTTCGGCGTGCGTCGTTCGGCCAGCGTCACCGAGGGCCGCGAGACGATCAGCGGCCGCTGGCAGACCAACTGGGACGCTTCGGTCCGCGCCCGCCTCGGCGTTGCCGTCGACCGCACCCTGTTCTACGTGACGGGCGGTGTCGCCTTCACCGATCTCTCGATGCGCTCGACCTATTCGGCGCCGGGCGTGACCGAAACGATCAGCGCCTCGCACAACCGCGTGGGCTGGACGATCGGCGCCGGCGTTGAGCACGCCTTTGCTCCGAACTGGACCGCGCGCGCCGAGTATCTCTACGCGAACTACGGCAGCAAGGCTCTGACCTTCAATGCCGGCGGCCAGACCGAAACGACGCCGGGCATCCGTCTGGAGACCCACAAGTTCCGCGTCGGCGTGAACTACCTGTTCAGCACCGGCGGCGGTGCGCCGATCGTCGCCCGCTACTGATCGGCGAAGCGACCTGCGTTGAACGGGCCGTCCCGAGGGGCGGCCCGTTTGTTTTCGGACGATCGGTTGACACCGGAGCCGCGGGAGCGATCCGGCGTCAGCGCCTGAGCACGATCGGCTGGCCGTGCGGCGTCGCATCGGCGGCCCGATGCCAGGCTTCGGTCGTCGCGTCCAGCTCGTCGACGGTGGCGACGCCGCCCGACACGACGAGCCGCTCGAGCGCCTTCAGCCAATGTTGATAGTAGGTCTCGCCCGTGTCGGGATCGCCGGCCGCCTGGGCCCGCCGGATTTCGGCCGACAGCGTCTCCGCCCATTGCGGCCAGGTGAACAGGCCCTTGCCGTGCAGCGTGACGGCCAGCGCGAAGGCGTGGGCCTCCCAGGGCGCGCGGAAGACCGGGCCTTCCGCGTCGCAGGGAATGTCGGGCAGGGCCGCGAGATCGGCCGGCGCGATCGCCGGTGTCGCTGGCGCGGTCATGATGCCGGGCTCAGATAGCTGTCCCAGGCGTCGACCGAGACCGAGCTTGCCGGATCGCCCTCGGCGCCGAACAGATCGGTCCCGGCAAAGCGCACCGTGTAGAGCCATTCCGGCGCCTCGCCGCTGCCGGTCGCATTGGCATCCGGAAAGACGTGGCCGCCATGCAGATGGGTGACCGTGCCGGTCTTGCCCTGGACATAGCGCGGCAGGCGCGTGTGGCCGGTCGGCGTGGCGATGACGCGGGTGGTGACGCGGTCGCCGACGGCAAAGCGCGGCGCGGCCGCGACCGGGCGCTCGCTCGGGCCGCCGCGCGCCAGAGTCGCGGCAACGTCGGCCGCCATCAGCTTGCGGGCGAGCGGCTTCGGCGGAGCGACCGCATGGCCGGTTTCGATTTCCTCGGCGGTGATCTGGCCGCGCTCGAGCATCAGCCGCTCCATGCCGGCGGTCCAGATCTCGTAATAGCTCATGCCAAGATAGCCGGGCTGCTGCTCGCGGGCGGCGCGCGACTGGTCGATGTTCCAGGAGCCGGTCGCGCCCATCGCCAGCGTCAGGGCGAAGGCGCGCTTCTCCCAGGGCGCATGGAACCAGGGCTCGTCGATCTCGGGCACGACCGGCCCGAGACCGGTGCGGCCGCCGAGATCGGCATGGGTGACATAGGGGGCGGGGGCCGTCTCGCTCATCATGCCGTCTCCGGGGCCCCGGCAAGGCCGGTGCCGATCATCGAGTCGCGGTTGACGAGCGTCGCAAGCTCCGTCTCGCTCCAGCCTTCGGTGCCGGCCGGCCGTTCCGGCAGCACGAGGTAGCGGACCTCGGCGGTCGAATCCCAGACCTTGATGGCCTTGCCCTCGGGCAGCGTCACGCCGAAATCGGCGAGCACGCCGCGCGGGTCGCGCACGGCCTTCGCCCGATAGGGCGCCGACTTGTACCAGACCGGCGGCAGGCCGAGAACCGGCCAGGGATAGCAGGAGCAGAGGGTGCAGACGACCATGTTGTGGGTGTCGGGCGTATTCTCGACCGCCACCATGTGCTCGCCCTGGCGGCCGACATAGCCGAGCTCGGCGATCGCGGCGGTGGCGTCGGTCAGCAGGCGCTGGCGGAAGGCCGGATCGGTCCAGGCCCTGGCGACGACGCGCGCGCCATTGTGCGGGCCGACCTTGGTCTCGTAGGTCTCGATCAGCAGGTCGAGCGCCGCCGGGTCGACATAGCCCTTCTCGGTCAGGACCGTCTCGATGGCGCGCACCCGCGCATCCATCGGCGAGAGCTCGCTGTGATCGTGATCGTGATGATGATGGGGGTGATCGTGGTGGTGATGCCCGTGCGCATCGCCGCTTTCATGTTCGTTGTGCATGGTCGCCTCCGGCGGTTCGCCGGAGGCTAGCGCGGTTCAGGCCAGGGAGCTACGGGCTTGCGGCCCGCCGGCCTCATGACAGCCATTCGGCTCAGGCGCTCGCCCGTTTCGCGAGCTCCTCGGCGCGCAGGTCCTTGCGCAGGATCTTGCCGACATTGGATTTCGGCAGCTCGTCGCGGAACTCGACGAATTTCGGCACCTTGTAGGCGGTCAGGTGCTGGCGGCTGAAGGCCCGCACCTCGTCGGCCGTGATCTCGGCGCCGGGGCGCTTGACGATGAAGGCCTTGACCGCCTCGCCGGCCGCGCCGTCGGGCACGCCGACCACCGCGACCTCCAGCACGGCCGGGTTCTTGGCGAGCGTGTCCTCGACCTCGTTCGGGAACACGTTGAAGCCGGAGACCAGCACCATGTCCTTCTTGCGGTCGACGATGCGGAAGAACCCGTCGGCGTCCTGGGTCGCGATGTCGCCCGTATAAAGCCAGCCGTCGCGAATGGTCTTGGCGGTCTCCTCGGGCTTCTTCCAGTAGCCGGCCATGATCTGCGGGCCGCGGGCGACCAGTTCGCCGGGTTCGCCGAGCGGCACTTCGCGGCCCTCGTCATCGACGCAGCGGATGTCGGTCGACGGCACGGGAATGCCGATCGTGCCGAGCCTCTCGTTGCCCATCGGGTTGAACGAGAGGACAGGCGAGGATTCGGTCAGGCCATAGCCTTCGATGACCGGCGTGCCGGTGACCTCCAGCCAGCGCTTGGCCACCGCCTCCTGCAGCGCCATGCCGCCGGCCGAGGCGGTCTTCAGGTGCCGCGGCGGGTTGTCCTTGAACCAGGCCTCGTTGTTCAGGCCGTTGAACAGCGTGTTGACCCCGGTAATCGCGCTGATCGGATATTTTTCGAAGGCCTTCTGCAGGTTGGTCAGCGGGCGCGGATTGGGGATCAGCACGTTGTGGGCGCCGAGATACCAGAAGCCCAGCATGTTCACGGTGAAGGCGAAGATGTGATAGAGCGGCAGCGCGGTCAGAATGACACCCGTGCCCTTCTCGATATTGCCACCGACCATTTCCAGCGCCTGCGCCATGTTCATGACGAGGTTGCCGTGGGTCAGCATGGCACCCTTGGAGACGCCGGTCGTGCCGCCGGTATACTGCAGGCAGGCAAGCGACTCCAGATTGAGCTCTTTCGTGTAGCCGAGGACGTCGGCTGTGCTGCGGCGCGCCTCGCCGGCGGCGAGCGCGGCCTGGAAGGTCGTGTGGGCGACCGGCGCCGGCTTGACCGACTTGTCCTTGTACCTCTGCACGAAGCCGACGATGGTGCCCTGCAGCCAGGGCATGAATTCGGTGATGCGGCAGACCACCACATGGCGCACCTTGTGGATGGCGAAGGCGGCCGGCAGCTTGTCGGTGAACATGTCGATGACGACGAGACAGTCGGGCTCGGCATCCGCGAACACCTTGCCCATCTCGTCCGCCGTGTAGAGCGGGTTGATGTTGACCAGCACGCAGCCGGCCTTGAACACGCCGAAGGCGACGATCGGGAAGGCCAGCCCGTTCGGCATCTGCAGCGCGACGCGCGCGCCCGGCTTGAGCTGCAGCTGCTCGCGCAGATAGAGCGCGAAGGCGTCGGACAGGCGGTCGACCTCGGCGAAGGTCAGCGTGCCGCCCATGCCGTTCGGCAGGCACAGCGAGAAGGCCGGCTGGGTCGAATAGGTGCGGGCGATGGCGCGCACCATGGCGGCGAGCGAGGGATAGGGCGCTTCGTCGATGGTCGGACGGATGCCGGGTGGATAGAACTTGGTCCAGGGGCGGTTCGGCGCCGCGATGGTCGTCATGACATCCTCCCTCCGTTTCTTCTAACGTTCTGCATTAGCGCGTATTCCGCGCGCCACCGCAATGGCCACAGTGTCACAATCGGTGTATTGGCGACAGCCACCCTGACGCGAGGGCATGCTACCTGAGGTGGCCGGCCGCGCGCAGCACGAAACCGATCACCTCGGCGACCGCGCGGTAGAGATCTTCCGGGATCTCCTGGTCGAGCTCGACGCCGGCGAGCGCCTCGGCGAGCAGCGGGTTGCCCTCGATGGCGACGCCGTGTTCGCGGGCGGTCGCGACGATCGCCTCGGCGATCGGCCCGCGCCCGCTGGCCGTCACGCGCGGCACCTGATCCAGGCCGTGCTCGTATTCCAGGGCGACGGCGAGCGCCGGCTTCGTCTCGGGCCGGTCGCTCATGTGCGCCGGTCCAGGCGCGGCTGGGCTGGCGGAAGGCCGGACTCGGCCGGCCGGCCGGCCAGGATGGTCAGCTGGTCGACGGAGAAGGCGGAGGCCTCCAGCGCGTCGCTCAGCGCGGTGCGGGCTTCGTCGAGCCGGGCGGCGATGCCGTCGCGTTCGGCCCAGAGCTGGACCCGGACATGGCCGTCGCGCCAGCGGACCGCGGCATGAACCGGCCCGAGCGGCTCGGCCGCAAGCGAGAAGCGCATGACCCAGCCGCCGGGCGGTGCGGGGCCGCGGGCGGCCGGCCCGTCGTCCTCGCCGCGGTCGCGGCCGATCTGGAACGGCACCATGGCGGTGGCCTGGCCGATGCGCACCGGCAGTTCCATCCAGGTCTGCGGCGCGAGCTCCGGCCGGCCAAGATCGCGCGCCTCGGGCAGCGAGGCCGCCTGCAGCAGAACGAGCCGGGCGAGCGCGGCCTCCGTGCGCTCGATCAGCCGTGCTGCGAGGTCCGCCGGAGCCGAAGCCGGACCGAGGCTCGCCGCCGCGGGCGGCTGGCCCTGGGGCAGGCCGCCGCGCACCGGCGGGCGTTCATGGGCACCGGGCAGCGCCGGCGGCTTCGCCTCGGCGTCGAGGCCGAGATCGCCGGCCCAGGCCCCGAGGGCGCCGCGCAGTGCCAGCAGGGCGGCCTTGAGATCCGCGCCCGGCGCGGCGCCGGCGGCGAGGCCGGCCTCCAGGAAGAGGCCCCATCAGGCCCGCCGGCGTCGCGGCGGCCTCCGCCGGCAGGCGAAGGCCGAGGAGGTCGGCCAGCGCGCGGGCGACCGATGGCGGCAGGGTGGTCGCCGCGGCGCCGCCGCGGCCTTCGGCGAGGGCGGCGATATCGGCAAAGAGCGGGCTGAGGCTGTCCTGCCGGGAGGCGGCCGCGCGCACCGCGTCCATCAGCGCCTCGCGCGGGGCGATGGTCAGGCCCTGGCCGGCCGAGCCGGCCTCCAGCCGGCGCGCGAGATCGGGCGAGCCGCGGGCGACGAGCGTCGCCTGGGGGCCGTCGGGTGCCGGGGCGCGGGGCGCGGCAGCCTCGCGCGCGACGAGGTCGATGAGCGCGCCGATCATGGCGACCGCCGCCTGCGGGCCCGTGGGCACGGCGGCGGCGGGGGCTCCCGCCGGACTGGCGATCACCGGCGTGGCCGCAGCCGCGGCGGGCTGCGCGGTGTTTCCTGCCGGCAGGGCCTGCATCAGGAGGCGGAGCGCCTGGCCCTGCCGCTCCACCGTCATGGTGAGGGTGGCGCCGACGGGCAGGGGCTGGGGGGTTCTGACGTCGAGCGCTGCGTCGCCGATCATCAGACGGGCGAGGTTGTCGGCGAGCATGGCGGCGACGCGCGCCTCGATCGACTGGCCCGGCTTCAGGCCGAGGCCTTCGATCAGAGCGCGCATGGCGGCGCCATCGCCCGTGGCGTTGGCGGCGACCGGGCCGATGCCCTCGACACTCATTGCGGCTCCATGGGATCCATCCCGGTCGTCAAGGCTAGCGCGCGAAACGGCCGGGTCAACCGCCACGGCCGCCCTGGCACGGTCTCAGCGCGTTGGCGCCGCGCCCATGTCGATCTCCTGCAGTTTCCGGCGGAGCTCGGCCAGGAGAACAGGATCGGCATCGGCACCGTGCTCGTCGATGAAGGCACGCAAGGCGGTCCGGTAGCCTTCGATGAAGGTGGGATTGGCCGGGCTGACGCGAAGCCGCGCCTCGGCCGTGCGCAGCGGTTCGAGCGCGATCGCCCGGTTGCGCCGGATGCCATAGGCCGAGAGGTCGGTCATGATGGCGAAGTTCCGCTCGAAACCGGGAATGTATTTGGTGACGAAGCGCTCGCCGGGCGGCGGGATGAGGATCTCGTTGCGCACCGGATAGTTGCTGGCCGACAGGGTGTCGAAGGAGGCCGCGATATCCTGGCCGTCGGCGGTCCTCAGCACCACGTCATAGTCCCAGATGTTCTGGTCGTTCAGCGTCGAGGACGTCATCCGCGACTGGATGATCACGCCAGAGCCGATCGTGCCGAAGGCATTCAGGAAGATCGCGTTCAGCATGTGGCCGGTGAACAGGTTGAGCATGCCGACGACCACGGATATCGGGACCAGCGCGTACCAAGCGTTGCGGCCGGTCGCCCGGGCAAGCCATCGGCCGGCGGCGATGGCGACCGCGATGATGGCCAGCCAGGCCCAGAACGGGTGGAAGGTGATGACATAGAAGAGCGCGGAGAGAGTCTGCATCGACGCGGTGCGGCACCTTGTTTCGAACGGACCAGTTCCGGCGCTATCCTATCGGAAACGGCATGTCCTTTTGTGAAAGCCGCGCGGTGCCGACAGATCCGGAGGCAATGGCGGCTGCCGGTTGACGTGCCTTTCCTGCTGCCGGGATAGTCGTCGGGCGGCTGGGCGCGGTGCGACGCGCTTCGGGACAGCCGGCGGCGAGGGAGGACTGTCCATGTTGCGTCCGATGCTGGCTACGCCCCTGAGGGCGCTCGCGGTGGCCCTCGGGCTGCAGGCGGCGCCGGCCATGGCGGTCGAGGAGCCGCCGCTCGAAATCACCGCCATGGGATCGTTCCATGTCGGCGGCCGGCTCGCCGAAATATCCGGTCAGCCGCCGCGCGACATCGTGTTCACTCCGGGCGGGCCGCCGGCGCGGGTCGACGTCAACGGCCGCTATCAGGTCGAGCAGATGTATGTGCAGTGGTTCCGCCCGAAGGCCGAACGGGGGCGGGTGCCGCTGCTGCTCTGGCACGGTGGCGGCCTCTCGGGCGTCACCTACGAGACGACGCCCGATGGCCGCGAGGGCTGGCTCAACTGGTTCCTGCGCCGCGGCTGGACCGTGCTCAATTCCGATGCCGTGGAGCGCGGCCGTTCCGGCTGGGCGCCGCCGGAAGTGTGGGGCGCACCGGCCCTGCACCTGCCGGTCGGCAATCCCTTCGAGCGGTTCCGCATCGGCCAGGGACAGGGATCCTACGACAGCGATCCGGCGAAGCGCCGGGTGCTGCCCGGCAACCAGTTCCCGGTGGAAGCCTATGACCAGTTCCCGCTCCAGCTCTCGCCGCGCTGGACGACCACCGACGCGCCGACCATCGCCGCCTATGCCGCGCTGGTCGACAAGGTCTGTCCCTGCGTGATCCTGGTGCACAGCCAGGCGGGCCAGTTCGGGTTCCGGGTCGCCCAGGCGCGGCCCGACAAGGTGATGGCGCTGATCGCCGTCGAGCCATCGAGCGTCGGCGATCCCGGCCGCGCCGACGCATTGAGGACCGTGCCGACGCTGATGCTCTACGGCGACTTCATCGACGACGATCCGCGCTGGCCGACGATCCGGCGCTCCGGCCTGGATTTCGCCGGGCGCATGCGCGCGGCGGGCGGCCATGTCGACGTCGTCGACCTGCCGGCCCAGGGCATTCGCGGCAACAGCCACATGATCATGATGGACCGCAATTCCGGCGAGGTGGCGCAACTGATCCAGACCTGGCTGCAGCAGAAGGGGCTGTGGCGCCCGTAGGCCGGCGGCCCGCCGTCGCGGGCTCAGGGCCGCGCGCCGGAGCGGTGGCGGCGCGTCGGTGCCGGATCGCCGGGGGCCTCGTTGCGGCAGAGCGGCGGCAGCTCGCGCGGCGAATGGCGGCACCAGATGGCGACGACCTTGCAGTCGGAGGTGCCCATCCGTTCGCCACGCCGCCAGAACCGGATCGCGCAGCCGTCGGTCCGGCCAGATCCTTCCTCGGCCGCCAGCCAGTCCGGCGGCATGCCGCTCGCCAGGATCCTGAGGCGGTCCTGGGCGACGGCGAAGCGGGCCTGCACCGGCCGGCCTTCATTGACGCCCGGGCCAAGCGCATCGCGCCGGATCACCAGGCCCTCGATGAAGCCGGGCGCGGTGATGCACAACCGGAATTCGGTCTTGATCGCGACGAGGTCGGCATACCAGCAGTCGCCGACGCGCAGCCGTTCGTCCGCAGTCGCCGGCAGCACGGCGAGCAGGGCGAGAAGGCCGCCGGCAAGACCGGGCAGCACCCGGGGGAGAGCCTGTTTCGACGCGCGGAGGCCGGACGATGTCTGCACCATGCGTCGAGATCTAGCGCGATAACCGCCTGCTCGCCACCGCCGTGCCGGCCCGCGGCACGGGATCATTTCGGCGGCAGGGAGCGCACGAAGGCGAGCGCCGCTTCGATGAGGCGCCGGCGCAGGGCATCGTCGCCATAGGCTTCGGGGCCGGCGCGCAGCCAGCCGTTCATCTGCCTGCCGCGACTGATCATCGGTGCGACGGCGGGAAGCGCCAGGGCCCAGCCGTCGCGGCCGGGGCCGAGACGCACCAGCATGCCGTCGGCGCGCGCGCCGCACAGCAGGTTGCCGTGCAGGAGCCAGGCCCGGCCGCCGAACATGGCCTTGCCGGTCAGGCCATCGACGCCGGCGAGGTCGCTCGCCATCAGCTCCTCGAGGCCGGGATCGCGCGGCATGGCGGTTCTCCGCAAGCTGTCCTGCAGGCGATCCTAGGCTTGCGGCCGGAACGACGCGAGCACTTCCGGCCTGGCCGCTCAGATGCTGCCGACGGTCTTCAGGCGCACGCGCGGGTGGACTTCGGCCTGGCTCAGCACCGCCGTCTGCGAGCGGAACCGCTCAACGATCGAGCGCACGAAGGTGCGGATGCCGGGGCTCGTCAGCAGCACCGGCGCCTCGCCCATGCGCGCGGCGTCCTCGAAGGCGTCGCGTACGGCGGTGATGAATTCGGAGAGCTTGGACGGCTGCATGGCGAGCTGGCGGTCGTCGCCCTGGCCGATGATCGATTCGGCGAAGGCCTGTTCCCAGCGCGGCGACAGCGCAATGAGGGCGAGCACCCCGTCGGGACCGGCATATTGGGCGCAGAGCTGCCGCGACAGGCGGGCGCGCACATGCTCGGCGATCTGCGGCGGCGAGCGGGTGAAGGCGACCGCCTCGGCAATGCCTTCGAGGATGGTCGGCAGGTCGCGGATCGAGACGCGCTCGGCGAGCAGAACCTGCAGCACGCGCTGGATGCCGGACATGGTGATCTGGGCCGGCACCAGGTCCTTGACGAGATCGGCCTCGTCCCTGGCCATTTCCTTGACCAGCTTCTGCACCTCGGCATAGCTCAGGAGGTCCGAGGTATTGGCCTTGAGGATCTCGGTGAGGTGGGTCGACAGGACGGTCGCGGCATCGACCACGGTGTAGCCGCGCACGCTCGCCTCCTCCTTCAGGTTGGCGTCGACCCAGGTGGCGGGCAGGCCGAAGGTCGGCTCCGACGTATGCACGCCGGGCAGGTCCACCTGTCCGCCCATCGGGTCCATCACCATGTACTGCGCCGGCCAGACATAGCCCTGGCCCGCCTCCACCTCCTTGACGCGGATGATGTACTGGTTCGGCTGCAGCTGGACATTGTCGAGGATGCGCACCGAGGGCATGACGAAACCCATATCGGTCGCGAGCTGCCGGCGCAGCGCCTTGATCTGGTCGGTCAGCCGGTCCGTGCCGCCCTCGGACTGGACCAGCGGCAGCAGGCCGTAGCCGAGCTCGATCTTCAGGTCGTCGATCTTGAGGATGTTGGCCATCGGCTCCTCGGCCGGCGGCGCGCTCGCGGCGGCCTCTTCGCTCGCCGCCTTCATCTCGGCTTCCGCGGCCCTGCGGCCGGCGGCCTTGGACACCGCATAGGCGGTGTAGCCGGCAAGGCTGGCGAGGCCGAAGAAGGGAATGAAGGGAATGCCCGGCAGAAAGGCCATCAGGCCCATGACGCCGGCGGCGAGGCCGAGCGCCTTCGGGTAGCCGGTGAGCTGGCGGATCATCGCCTGGTCGGCGGAGCCGGTGACGCCGGCCTTCGAGACGAGAAGGCCGGCGGCGGTCGAGATGATCAGCGCCGGGATCTGCGAGACGAGGCCGTCGCCGACGGTGAGGATCGTATAGGTGCGCGCCGCCTCGCCGAACGGCATGCCCTGCTGGGCGACGCCGATGACCAGGCCGGCGACGATGTTGATGAAGGTGATGAGCAGGCCGGCAATGGCGTCGCCCTTGACGAATTTCGAGGCACCGTCCATCGCGCCGTAGAACGAGCTTTCGTCCTCCAGTTCCTTGCGGCGGGACTTGGCGACCTTTTCGTCGATCAGGCCGGCGGAGAGATCGGCGTCGATCGCCATCTGCTTGCCGGGCATGGCGTCCAGGGAGAAGCGGGCCGCGACCTCCGCGATGCGGCCCGAGCCCTTGGTGATGACGACGAAGTTGACGATGACCAGGATGGCGAAGACGATGATGCCGATGACGAAATTGCCGCCCATCACGAAATTGCCGAAGGCCTCGATGACGTGGCCGGCGGCCGCCGTGCCCTCGTGGCCGTGCGACAGGATGAGGCGGGTCGAGGCGAGGTTCAACGCAAGCCGCAGCATGGTCGCGATCAATAGGATCGTCGGGAAGGAGGAGAATTCCAGCGGCTTGTGAATGAACAGGCCGGTCATCAGGATCATCACCGAGGTGATGATCGACACCGCCAGCATGACGTCGAGCAGAAGCGGCGGCAACGGGAAGATCAGGATGACCAGGATGCCGAGCACGCCGGCGGCCATCCACAGATCCGGCCGCGTCAGCCAGCCGCTCATGGCGCCGAGCGACAAGCCCCCCGCGCCGGCGGCCGGCGCCGCCCCCCCTGCCGTCATGTCCGTCATTCGATGCCCCCAGGGCCGAACGATGAACGGCCCTGGGCAAGAATTGCCGAGCCGATGGTTAACCGATGGTTACCGGGCTGTGCGCCAAAGCGTACCCGTATGGGTTGCGGCGAAAATCGTCGGGCCAGTGCGGCAAGAATGCATCACCCCGGGCCGGACGCTTGCCGCTCCCTGCGCGCAATGGCAGTTCTTGGGACGGCCGGGCGGCCGGGAACGCCGGCCGCGCGCAAAGGAGAGACGAGCCATGCCCGACTTCCGCCTGACCGGTGCCGGCGGCACGCCCGGCGGCCTCGTCACCTTCTTCGTCGGCCTCGCCATGACGGTCGCCGGCGCCTACCTACTGACCACCCAGGTAACGGTGTCGGGCGGGTCCTGGACCCTCGGCGGCTATTCGGCTTTCGGCCTGTCGCTGGTGCCGCTGATGGCCGGCATCGGCATGCTGTTCTTCGACGGCTCGTCGCGCTTCGGCTTCATGCTGATGCTCGCCGGCCTCGTCATCATCCTCGCGGGCATCCTGGCCAACCTCACGATCTATTTCGTGCCGACCAGCCTGTTCAACACGCTGATGATGCTCGGCCTGCTCGCCGGCGGCATCGGCGTGGTGCTGAAATCGCTGCGCTGAGGCGGACGCGGTACAACCGTTAACTCCCTGGTAACCAGCCACCCGGCAATTCTTGCCCACCGACGCGGCGGCCGCCGCTTCGGCATGCAAGGGGCCAGACGCATTTGAACGGTATCCTGGAGTTCGCGAGGAACATCGGCCCGACACGTATTGCGGCCATGGGCGCGGTGGCGCTCGGCCTGGTCGGCTTCTTCATCTACATCATCTTCCGGATGAGCCAGCCGAACATGGCTCTCCTGTTTTCCGACCTGTCGCTGGAGGATTCCGCGCAGGTGGTCAAAGAGCTGGAGCGCCGGCAGGTGCGCTTCCAGATCCGCAACGACGGCGGACAGATCCTGGTGCCGCAGGAACAGGTCGCCCGCGTCCGCATGCAGCTCGCCGAAGGCGGCCTGCCGCGCGGCGGCGGCGTCGGCTACGAGCTGTTCGACAAGGGCGATGCCCTGTCGTCGACCTCCTTCGTCCAGAACATCAACCATCTGCGCGCGCTGGAAGGCGAGCTGGCCCGCACCATTCGCGGGATCGAGCGCATCCAGTCGGCGCGCGTGCACCTGGTGATGCCCGAGCGGCCGCTGTTCTCGCGCGAGCGGGTCGAGCCCTCGGCATCCATCGTGCTGCGCGTGCGCGGCGGCCTGGAGCCGGCGCAGATCCGTGCGGTCCGCCATCTCGTCGCCTCGGCGGTGCGCGGCCTGTCGCCGCAGCGCATCTCCATCGTCGACGAAGGCGGGCGGCTGCTCGCCGACGGTGCCGGCGATCCCACCGGCGTCGGCGGCACCTCGGCCGACGAGCGGCGCATTGCCCACGAACAGCGCCTGCGCGAGCAGGTCGAGAGCATCATCGCCTCGGTCGTCGGCCCCGGACGGGCGCGCGTCCAGGTCTCCACCGACATGGATTTCAACCGCATCACCCAGACCTCCGACGATTTCGACCCGGAGCGGCGCGTGGTGCGCTCCACCCAGACGCGCGAGGAACAGTCGAGCTCGGCCGAAGGCAATCGCGACGGCCAGGTCTCGGTCGGCAACGAGCTGCCGGGCGCGAACAATACCGGCAACAACAACGCCAACAACCGCGAGGCCAGCCGCAAGTCGGAAGAGATCGTCAATTACGAGATCGCCCGCACGCAGCGCACCGAGGTGGTCGAGGGCGGCCGCATCCGCCGCGTCTCCGTCGCCGTGCTGGTCGACGGCCTCTATGCCCGCGACGGCCAGGGCAATGTCAACTACCAGCCGCGCAGCACCGAGGAACTCGAACGGATCGGGGCGCTCGTCCGCTCGGCCATCGGCTTCGACCAGCGCCGCGGCGACCAGGTCGAGATCGTCAACCTGCGCTTCGCCGAGGCGCCGGCGCTGTCCTCCCTCGAGCCGCCGCGGCCGTGGTGGCAGGTCTACGAGCCGAGCCGCGACGACATCCGCTCGGGCGTCGAGCTCCTGGTCCTGCTGCTCGTCTCCGGCCTCGTCATCCTGTTCGTCGTCCGGCCGCTGCTCAAGCGCATCGTCACGCCCGATCCGCCCGCCAAGCTGCCGGCGCCGCTGCCGGTGCCGCCGCCGCTGGTCGAGCCCATGGCAGCGCCGGCCAACCTGCCGGTGGTGGCGCCGCCGCTGGCGCCCTCCGACAACCCGACCATGCGGATGATCGAGATGGCGCAGATCCAGGGCGAAGTGCATGCGGCCTCGCTCGCCAAGGTCGGCGAGCTGGTCGAGAAGAATCCCCACGAAACGGTGTCGATCATCCGTCAGTGGCTGACCGAAGCGGAGGCGAAATGACCACGGCTGCGGCACGCGAAGCCGAATTCGCCTCGGCCCTGGCGGCTCTCTCCGCCGGCGGGCGCGCCTCGACGGAAGCGGCGCGCGCGCTCAGCGGCCCGCAGCGCGCCGGCGTTCTGATGCTCTCGCTCGGCGACAAGGTGTCCTCGCGCATCTGGAAGATGCTCGACGACGACGAGATCCGGCTGCTGTCGATCGCCATGTCGCAGCTCGGTCCGGTCGGGTCGGACGCGGTCGAGGGCCTGCTCCTGGAATTTGTCGGCCGACTCTCGTCGGCCGGCGGCCTGACCGGCAATTACGACGCCACCGAACGGCTGCTGTCGCAGTTCATGCCGCCCGAGCGTGTCTCGCTCCTGATGGAGGAGATCCGCGGGCCGGCCGGGCGCAACATGTGGGAGAAGCTCTCCAACGTCCAGGAGCAGGTGCTCGCCAACTACCTGAAGAACGAGTATCCGCAGACAGTCGCCGTCGTGCTGTCCAAGATCAAGCCGGAACATGCCGGGCGGGTGCTGGCGATCCTGCCGGAAGAGTTCGCGCTCGACGTGGTCGGCCGCATGCTCAAGATGGAGGCGATCCAGAAGGACGTGCTGGAGCGGATCGAGCAGACGCTGCGCACCGAATTCATGTCGAACCTGTCGCAGACGAGCCGCCGCGACAGTCACGAAGCCATGGCGGAGATCTTCAACTCGTTCGACCGGCAGACCGAGACGCGCTTCCTGACCGCGCTCGAGGAGCAGAACCGGGAATCGGCCGAGCGCATCAAGAATCTGATGTTCACCTTCGATGATCTCGCCAAGCTCGATTCCGGCTCGGCGCAGACGCTGGTCCGCCAGATCGAGAAGGACAAGCTGGCCGTGGCGCTGAAGGGCGCGACCCAGACCATGCGCGAGTTCTTCCTGAAGCAGATGTCGACACGCGCGGCGAAGATGCTGCAGGACGACATGCAGGCGCTCGGGCCGATGCGCCTGAAGGACGTCGACGAGGCCCAGGCGACGCTGGTCAATCTCGCCAAGGATCTCGCTGCCAAGGGCGAGATCATGATCACCAAGAACCGCGCCGACGACGAACTGGTGTTCTAGGGCGATGGCGAAACCGGTCAAATTCCTGTTCGATACCGAATTCGCGGCGGAGGCCAAGCAGCAGGCCGAGCCGCGGGTGACGCTCGCGGAGCATCAGGCGCTGGTCGCGCTGGCGCGCCAGGAGAGCCATGCCACCGGCCTCGTCACCGGCGAGGCTCAGGCCATGGCGAGCCTCGAGCGCCAGCGTGCGCTGGCCCTCACCGCCATCGGCGACCGGCTGAGCGTCGCTGCCGAGGCGCTGAAGGGTCTCGAGGCGCGGCTCGAGCAGGAGGCGATCGACATTGCGGTCGCGGTGGCGAGCAAGCTCGCCTCGACCCTCATCGCGCGCGAGCCGCTGGCCGAGATCCGCACCCTCGTCGCCGACTGCTTCGCCAATCTGCGCAGCGTGCCGCATCTGGTGGTGCGCGTGCACGACGATCTTCTGGACGATGCCCGCACCGAACTCGGCCGGCTGGCCACCGAGCGCGGCTTCGACGGGCGGCTCGTCATTCTCGCCGAGCCGACGATCGCGCCCGGCGATTGCCGCATCGAATGGTCGCACGGCGGCATGGTGCTCGACCGCGCCCAGACCACCAGCGAAATCACCGAGGCCGTGCAGCGCTATCTTGGCGTGGCCGCGCCCGCAGCCCTTGAGGACACGCCATGACCGACACTCCCGAAAACGGCATGCCGCTGCCGGACCTCGAAGGCGATGCCGACGTCGATCTGGTGCCGGGCGAAGCCGGCGCCCCGGCGCATGAGCCGCTCGACGCCGGCAATGCCAAGGGCGCGGCCGATCTGGAGGCGGTGTTCGACGTGCCCGTGCACGTCTCCGCCGTGCTCGGCCGTTCCCGCATGGATGTCGGCGAGCTCCTGAAGCTCGGCCCCGGCACCGTGCTGGAGCTCGACCGCAAGGTCGGCGAGGCGATCGACATCTACGTCAATGATCGCCTGGTCGCGCGCGGCGAGGTGGTGCTCGTCGAGGACAAGCTCGGCGTGACCATGACCGAAATCATCAAGGCCGAACGCTGAAGGGAACCGAACCATGCGCCTCCTCATCGTCGGAACGCTGAAGGGCCAGCTCTCGATCGCCACCAAGATGGCGGTCGACAAGGGCGCGGCCGTCACCAACGCCGAAGACATCGACACCGCCATGCGGGTGATGCGCGCCAAGGGGGCGGATCTCCTGATGGTCGATGTCGCGATCGACGTGCGGGCGCTGGTCAAGGCGCTCGGCGACGAGATGATTGCGGTGCCGGTGGTCGCCTGCGGCACGTCCAACGACGCCCGGGCGGCTGTGGCGGCGATCCATGCGGGGGCCAAGGAATATATCCCGCTGCCGCCGGACCCGGAATTGATCGCCGCGGTTCTCGCGGCCGTCGCGAGCGATACCAGGCAACTGATCTATCGCGACGAGGTCATGGCGCGCGTGGTGCAGCTCGCCAATCAGGTCGCGGGCTCCGACGCCTCGATCCTGATCACCGGCGAGAGCGGCACCGGCAAGGAGGTGCTGGCCCGCCACGTCCACGCGAAGTCGAACCGCGCCAAGGCACCGTTCGTCGCGGTGAACTGCGCTGCCATCCCGGACAATCTCCTGGAGAGCGAGCTGTTCGGCCATGAGAAGGGAGCCTTCACCGGCGCGGTCGCCCGCCGGGTCGGCAAGTTCGAAGAGGCGAATGGCGGCACGCTGCTGCTCGACGAAATCTCGGAGATGGACATCCGCCTCCAGTCGAAGCTGCTGCGCGCCATCCAGGAGCGGGTGATCGACCGGGTCGGCGGCGTCAGGCCGGTGCCGGTCGACATCCGCATCCTCGCCACCTCCAACCGCAACCTTGCCGATGAGGTGCGCAAGGGGACGTTCCGCGAGGACCTGCTCTACCGGCTGAACGTGGTCAATCTGAAGCTGCCGCCGCTGCGCGAGCGGCCGGCCGACATCCTGGAGCTGGCCGGCCATTTCGCCCGCAAATATGCCGAGGTGAACGGCCTGCCGCCGCGCGGCCTGTCGCCCGATGCCCGGCGCCAGCTGACGACGGCGCGCTGGCCGGGCAATGTCCGCGAGCTGGAGAACACGATCCACCGCGCCGTGCTCCTGTCGACGGGCACCGAGATCGGCGTCGATGCCATCCGCACGCCCGACGGCATGCGGCTCGACGAGCGGCGCGGTCCGGACGCGGTCGCGGCCCATGCCGCCGACGTCGCCGAGGCGATCACCCGCGGGCTCGTCGGCCGCACGGTCGCCGATGTCGAGCGCGATCTGATCCTCGACACGCTCGGCCATACGCTCGGCAACCGGACCCATGCCGCCAACATTCTCGGCATTTCGATCCGCACCCTGCGCAACAAGCTCAATCAATATGCCGACGAAGGCCACGCCATCACGCCGCCGCCGCAGGGCGAAGCGCGCTACGATGTGCGCTACGGCTGATCCCGCCGGGGAGGGCGGTGGCGCGCCCGGTCAGCGCCGGCCGTTCCAGCAGGCCGGCGGGGCTGTCCCCGCCTGGCCTTGCGGGAAAATGCGAACCGGCCGCTTGGGGGACTTCCGCATCCGCACGCGATGGGCTTTCATGATCGTGCCTATACACGTTCAACAGCCCTGGATCGCTCGAACCCCATGACGCTTCCCGCTTCGCTCGCCGGCCGCCTGCAGCTTCCGGTCATCGGCTCGCCGCTGTTCATCGTCTCCAATCCGGATCTCGTCATCGCCCAGTGCAAGGCCGGCATCGTCGGCTCGTTCCCGGCGCTCAACGCCCGGCCGGGCCCGGTTCTGGAGGACTGGCTGAAGCGGATCATCGACGAGCTCGGCGCCTACGACGAAGCCAACCCGCATGCGCCGTCGGCGCCATTCGCGGTCAACCAGATCGTGCACAAGTCGAACGACCGTCTCGGCCACGACCTCGATCTCTGCGTCAAATACAAGGTGCCCATCGTCATCACCTCGCTGGGCGCGCGGCCCGAGCTGAACGAGGCGATCCATTCCTACGGCGGCATCACGCTGCACGACGTCATCAACATCACCCATGCCCGCAAGGCGCTGGAAAAGGGCGCGGACGGCCTGATCGCGGTCGCCGCCGGCGCCGGCGGCCATGCCGGCACGACCTCGCCGATCGCGCTGATCCAGGAGATCCGCCAGTTCTTCGACGGCCCACTGGCGCTGTCGGGCGCCATCGCCACCGGCCGGGCGGTGCTCGCCGCGCAGGCCATGGGCGCCGACCTCGCCTATATCGGGTCGGCCTTCATCGCGACGCGGGAGGCCAATGCCACCGAGGCCTACAAGCAGGCGATCGTCGAGAGCAAGGCGGCCGACATCGTCTATTCGAGCCTGTTCACCGGCGTGCACGGCAATTATCTGCGTGCCTCCATCGTCAATGCCGGCCTCGATCCGGACAACCTGCCGAACGGCGACCCCTCGCAGATGGGCTTCGGCTCGGGCGGCTCGTCGAAGAGCAAGGCCTGGCGCGACATCTGGGGCTCGGGCCAGGGCATCGGCGCCATCCAGCAGGTCCAGCCGGCCGGCGAACTGGTCGCCCGCCTGAAGCGCGAATATGGCGAAGCCCAGGCCGCGCTCGCCGCCGCCTCGCGCTGGCCGCTGCGCGCTGCCGGCTGAGGGCAGGGGCGGCATGCGGGCGGAGGATTTGACGGGGCGGGGCTGATCGCGGCAAGTCCTTGGCCTCATCGTCGCGGCCGTGCGGGCTGTCTCGCCCGCCGGCCACGGCATGGTCCACCCGAGCCAGAGAAGCCCGAGCCGCCATGTCCTTTCCAGCCCCCGCCGACCTCACCATCTGCTTTGCCCATGCCGCCTACCGGATGGGCGAGGCCTTTGCCCGGCGCGGCACCGGCCTGAGGTCCTTCGAGGTGCGCAGCGCTGAGGAGTTCGCGGCGCGCATCGGCGAAGCCGACGTCATCGTCGTTTCCGGCATGTGGCGCAACGCGCCGGTCGAGCGCGCGACCAGGCTGCGCTTCATCCAGTCGATCAGCGCCGGCCTCGACCAGTACAATCTCGCCGACCTCAGGGCACGCAACATCCGCCTGGCCAGCGCCCAGGGCGTCAATGCCAATGCGGTGGCCGAGCACGCGATGGGGCTGATCCTCGCTCTCACCCGCAAGATCCATACGAGCCGGGACAACCAGGCGAAGCGTTTCTGGCGGCCGATGATCGGCGATCCGGCGGCGCGCGAGGACGAACTCGCCGGCAAGTCGCTGGTCATCGTCGGCCTCGGCGGCATCGGCCTGAGGCTCGCCCGCTTCGCCCGCGCCTTCGACATGAAGGTCACCGGCGTGAAGCGCGACCTCTCGGCGCGGATCGACAATGTCGACCAATTGATCCCGCCCGATCGCCTTGCCGAGGCGGTCGCCACGGCCGACATCGTGGCGCTCACCTGCCCGCTGACGCCCGAAACCACCCATCTCATCGATGCCGGCATGCTGGCGCGCATGAAGCCCTCGGCGCTGCTGGTCAATTGCGCGCGCGGCAAGGTGGTCGACGAGGAGGCGCTGATCGCGGCGCTCGGCGCGGGCCGCATTGCCGGCGCCGGCCTCGACGTGACCGCCGAGGAGCCGCTGGCCGAGGCGTCGCCGCTCTGGGGCTTCGAGAACGTGCTGATCACGCCGCATGTCGGCGGCGAGACGGCGGCCTATGAGGATCGCGTCATCGACCTGCTCGTCGAGAACCTCGCGCGTCTCGGCCGCGGCGAGACCACGCTGGCCAATCAGGTGATCTAGTCCGACAATGGAGCCGGCATCCGGCGCCGCCGCGGCGCCGGCTTTTCGGGAGGCCATGATGAGCGGACTGGATCACCTGGGCATTTCGACCAGCGACTATCGCCGGTCGCGCGCCTTCTACGAGGCGGCGCTCGCGCCGCTCGGCATCAAGCCGATGATGGCATTCGACGACCCCGGCCGCGAGGTGACCGGCTTCGGCAGCGACCATCCGTTCTTCTGGGTCAGCGTCGGCGGCGCGGCCGGCGGGCGCGTCCATGTCGCCTTCAAGGCGGCGTCCCGCTCGCAGGTCGACGCCTTCCACAAGGCGGCGCTGGCAGCCGGCGGCACCGACAACGGCGCGCCGGGCATCCGCGAGCACTATCACCCGACCTATTACGGCGCCTTCGTGCTCGATCCCGACGGCTACAATATCGAAGCGGTCTGCCACGCGCCGGAATAAGTCGGTCAGCCGGGCAGGGTCACCACGACGGCGCCGCGGCGCGTCGCCACCACCGTGTGCTCATATTGCACGGTGGGCGCCAGCGGCGTCGCGTACAGCGTCCAGTCGTCCTCTCCGTCCTCCGCCCATTCGGCGCCGAGCGACAGGAACGGCTCGACCGTGAAGACCTGGCCCTCGCCGATCCGCCGGCGCTCGGACCGGTCCGGCCAGGTGGCGATCTCCGTCGGCTCCTCGTGCAGGGAATGGCCGACGCCGTGGCTCGCGAGGTTGCGCACCAGCGTATAGCCGTGGCGCCGGGCAAAGGTGCCGACGGCTTCGCCGATGCCGGCGAGCGGCCGGCCGCTCGACACCTCGCCAATGCCCGCCCACATGGCCCGCCGGCCGTCGCGGCACAGCTTCTGGATCTTCGGCGTGACCGGCGGAACCGGGAAGGAGGCACCGGTGTCGGCAAACAGGCCGTCCTTTTCCGCTGACACGTCGATATTGATGAGGTCGCCGGCCCGGATCACGCGGGGGCCGGGAATGCCGTGGGCGATCTCCTCATTGACGCTGATGCAGGTCGCGCCCGGAAAGCCATAGGCCATTTCCGGCGCGGGGCGGGCGCCGGCCTGATCCAGAAGGGCGCGGCCGAGCTGGTCCAGCTCCGCGGTGGTCATGCCCGGCTCGATCGCCTTGCCCATGGCTTCCAGCACGCGCGCGACGATGCGGCCGATCGCCTGCAGCCCGATCAGGTCCTCGTCGCTGGAAATGGTCATGGCTGCGCGCTCCCGTGTGATCCTGGAGGCGCTGCTATAGCAGAAGACGGCGCGATGAGCGCAAGGCCGGGCCTGGGATCGGCCGCGCGCGGGCGCCGCGGCCGGGGGCGGCCGTCAGGGCACGAGCGTTGCGAGCACCGCCGGCCACTGGCCATCGGCCCTGGCGATCGCGCCGTCCGGATCGGCGGCGAAACGCTGGCGGTTGCGCTCGGAATGGAACACGTAGAGGCGGTCCTCGTGGATGCTCCAGACCGAGGGATGGCCGCTTGCGGGATTGCCTTCGCCGACGGCGATGGGGTCGTAGCCGCCGAAGCGCGGCTCATAGACCGAGGGATCGCGCATGAAGGCGGCGCGGTTGCCCTCGTTCAGGAAACGCCAGGTGGCGCCGTGCCAGGGCAGTTCATAGTCGCGCAGGCCCTCGCGCGGCGCGCC
This sequence comes from bacterium YEK0313, assembly GCA_000751295.2. Taxonomy (NCBI): domain Bacteria; species bacterium YEK0313. The sequence continues at coordinate 5,196,429 of CCMO02000001.1, read as the reverse complement.
GTCGGTGAAATAGGCGACGGGATCGACGCCGTAGAGAGCGAGCCCGGTCATCCGGTCGGTGACGATCCGCTCCGTGGTGGCGGCGCGGCTCGACGACTGGCCGTCGGCCATGGCGATGATCACCGCAAAGCCCGCGTAAAGGCCGGTCACGGCCAGGGTCCAGGCCAGCGGGCGCACGAACTGCCTCATCACCGACATTTTCGTCCTCAAATCTACAAAAACTCACGAATCGCTGGCCGAGCTTGGCAATTCAGGGTGTGCGTTTGGTTACCGAGAACATCGAAATTATGACCTGGTGACCAAATCGTTACCTTCATCCCCTACCATTTTTTTCCGCAAGGGAGCGCCCGCAGCCACGGGCGCCAGATGCCGCGAGGATGACTCATGCGCAAACTTGAAAAGTTCGATCGGCGGACGATCCTGGCCGGCCTCAGCGCAACCGCGCTGATCGGGCTTGATCGCCAGGCTTTCGCGCAGCGTTCCTTCCAGTCGGAAACGCCGCAGACCTATTCGGGCAACGAGGTGATCGCCGCCGGCCACCGCTTCTTCGGCGGCGCGGCCCGCGGGCTCGCCAATCTCGTCGAGCGCGCCACCCAGCAATGGGGCCACCCGAGCGCCTATATTCTCGGCCAGGAGGGCGGCGGCGCCTTCTTCGCCGGCCTGCGCTACGGCGAGGGCATGCTTTACACCAAGGGCGGCGCCGATGCGAAAGTGTTCTGGCAGGGGCCATCGCTCGGCTTCGATTTCGGCGGCGACGGCGCGCGCACCATGATGCTCGGCTATCGGGTCCGCAGCCCCGAGGACCTCTACCGCCGTTTCGGCGGCATCGATGGCTCGGCCTATCTGGTCGGCGGCCTCGGCATGACGGCGCTGGCCGCCGACAACATGATGGTAGTGCCGATCCGGACCGGTGTCGGCGCCCGGCTCGGGGTCAGCGGCGGCTATCTCAAATTCACGCCTTCCGCGACCTGGAACCCGTTCTGACCATATTGCCGAACGCCTCCCGGCGCGGCCCGGAGGCCGCTCATCCGACGGCCGCGGACCTTTCCGCGGCCGTTTTGCCATGGCAGAAGGGGACGGACCCTGACACGCGAACCGGAGTGATGCGGTCGTGACGATCGAGGCCGCCATGATCTTCGCCCTCGGCTTCCTGGTGGCCGCGCTCCTGGCGCTCGGCCTTCTCGGGGCCGTCTGGCGGCGTGCCGTGCGGCTGACCACCCGGCGGGTCGAGAATGCGGTGCCGCTGTCGATGGCGGAGATCAAGGCGGACAAGGATCAGCTCCGGGCCGAGTTCGCGATCGCGGCGCGCCGGCTGGAAATGACCGCCGAGGCGCTGCGCGAGCGGCTGAACGGGCAGACCGCCGAGCTCGCGCGCAAGACCGAGACGATCCGTGATCTCGACGCGAAGCTGATGGCGCGCGGCGAGACGATCGCCGCGCTCGAGGCGGACAAGGCGAGCCTCGGCGCGGCGCTGGAGGCGGCGCGGGCCGCCGATGCCGAGAAGGCGCAGGCGCTGACCGTCTCGGCGGGCCTCCTGGCCGAGAAGGAAGCCGAGCTTGCGGCGCTCGACAGCGAGCTGACCGAAAAGGTCGCGGAAGGCGACGGCCAGCGCGTCGAGATCGTGGCGCTGCGGACCCAGACGGAAAACCTGCGCGGCCAGGTCGCTCAGCTCGAGAAGCGCGTGGCGGAGGCCGAGGCGGATCTTTCGGGCCATCGCCAGTCCTTCGCCGAGACGTCGAACCTGCTGACCGACGAGCGGCGGCGGGCCGGCGATCTCGGCGACGCGATCAAGGCGCTGGAGGCCAGGCTGAAGGCCGAGACCGCGGAGCGCGCGGCGCGCGAGGCGGAGATCGAGGCGCTGAAGGCGCAGGTCGCGTCCGAGCAGGACCGGGCCCGGCGGGAACAGGAGGCGCGCGACGAGGCCGAGAAGGCGAGGGCGCGCGCCGAGGCCGAGCGCGAGGCGCTCAAGACCAAGATGGCGGCACAGGCGATGCGCAGCACCGAGACGGCCAAGGGCCTTCGTGAGACGGCCGAGACGCTGAGGGCGGAAAAGGGGCTGCTCGAAGGATCGCTCGCCCAGGCGCGCGAGGATCGCGAGCGCATCCAGCGGGAGCTTTCCGCACTGAAGCGCGACATCGAGGCCGCCAAGGCGCGCGACGGGCGGGAGACCGCCATCCTGCGCGACCGGGTGAGCGAGGTCGCCGCCGAGGTGGCGCGGGTCGCCCGGCTCCTCGAGGGTCCGAATTCGAAGATCGAGCAGATGCTGGCCGCCTATGCCGCAGCCAGGCCGGCCGGCGCGAAGGCCGGCAAGGCGGGCGAGCTCAGCCTTGCCGACCGGATCCTGGCCGTGCAGGCGGAAGCCGGCGCGCGCGCCGGCGAAGCGGCTCAGACCGCAAAATAGGCGCCGTGGCGTCCCGCTCCCCCGGCGCGAGCGCGGTAGGGCCTATCCTTGGTCCCTCACAACCTCTAGTGTCGCGTCGCTTCCGTTCGCACCGGACCGCCGCCGCGTGCCAGTTCGCACGAAAGACAGACATCCTCCACCCGGATTCAACGAGCCGCCAGGCGCCCGATCCCGGAACTTTCGCATGATCATCAGCATCGCCACGCAATTCAATCTGCTGGCCCTCAGCGCGGCGATGGAGCTCAACGAGGCCGGCGAGACGGGACGAGGCTTCGCGCGCATGGCAGCGGCTGCGGCCGGCCTCGCGCATTACCATGCGGCAGCGGTCCAGCGCATGACGGGCCAGATTGATGCGTTGCGCGCGGAGTCCGAGGAGACCTCGGCGACGCTCAATGCCATCGCGGCCATGATCGATGCCGCGCGCAGCTTCGTCAAAGTGGTGGCGATGGTCGGCGAGGAACTGAAGGCCGGGACCGCCTGACGGCGGTCAGGCTTCGTCCAGGAAGGCCTCGACCATGCGCGCCGTCCGATCCGGGTCGGTCACCACGAACAGGTGGCCGTCGTCGACGAGCTCCAGCCGCGCATTGGGAATGAGGGTGGCGAGCAGCTTCGCATTGACGACCGGGATCAGCGGATCGTCGGTGCCCGACAGGATCAGCGTCGGCTGCTGCAGCATCCAGAGCCAGGGCACGCTGGTCCAGCCGACCATGCCGAGCAGCTGCAGCGCATAGCCGTACTGGGTCGAGCCGCGCATGCCGGCCGCGTGCCGCTCGATCAGATGCGGGTTGCGGCGGAAGGCGCCGCCATAGATCTCGGCCGCGATCGAGCGCATATAGTCCCGGTCGAGATAGCGCTTGGGGCTCGCCATCTTCATCAGGACGTTCGGCGCGCCCGGCACCATGATCATGCCGGCGGAGGTCGCGACCAGGACGAGCTTGCGGCAGGCCTTCGGGAACTGGAAGGCGAATTGCTGGGCGAGTCCGCCGCCCCAGGAGACGCCGGAGACGTCGACGCACTCATAACCGAGCTGGACGATCAGGTCATGAGCGAGGGCGGCCAGCGTCGAGGGGCGATAGGGCAGCAGCGGCGCGGGCGAGCCACCGATGCCGGGAATGTCGAAGATCAGCGCCTCGCGGTCGCCGAGCGCCTCGAAGAAGGGCGCCGCCAGCTCCAGATTGGCGCCGATGCCGTTGAACATCAGCAGCGCGGGCTTGCGCTTGTCGCCCTGCTTGAGCCCGACGCGCAGCAACTGGCCGCGGACATCGACCATGCGGGTCTCGAAGGAGGAGGGTTCGGCGGCCGCCGCCTGGGCTCTCGTCAAGGCATGCTCCCTGTCCTGCGCGCCGGTGGCAGAATCATGCGCGGCGCCGACGGCGTTGAGGCTAACGCGCATTCGCAAGACCCGCCATGCCCGCCGTCCGGCCGGGGCATGGCGCGGTCGCGGGCGCTCACGGCTCGAACACATAGGTGCCCGGAGCCGGGCCGATCGCCTTGTGCTTCTTGCTGCCCGGCTGTTTCGGCGCTGCGGTCTCGCCGTTGCCGCGCTCCTTCAGCCAGTCGACCCAGTGGGTCCACCACGAGCCCTCGTGCTTCGTGCCGGTCGCCGTCCAGGCGTCGGCATCGGCCGATTTGGCCGGGCCGGTGACGAACCAGGCCTTGGGATTGCCGGGCGGGTTCAAGAGGCTCTGCAGATGGCCGGAATTGGACAGGACATAGGTGGTGCCCGGCCCGTAGATGCGGGCGGTCTGATAGACGGCCTTCCAGGGCGTGATGTGATCGGTGGTGCCGCCGATCACATAGGTGTCGGCCTTCACCTTGCGCATGTCGATCGGCGTGCCGCTGATCGACATCTTGCCGGGATTGACGAAGGGATTGGTGAAGATCAGGTCGAGGAAGTCGCCATGCAGGCGCGCCGGCAGACGGGTCGTGTCGGCGTTCCAGAACAGGATGTCGAAAGCCGGCGGCTGGTTGCCCATCAGGTAGTTGTTGACCCAGTAGTTCCAGACGAGGTCGTTCGGCCGCATCCACGCGAACATCTTGGCGAGGTCGTTGCCGTCGAGGATGCCGCGCGTCGCCGAGAGCTGCTTGGCGGCGAGGACGGATTCCGGCGTCACCAGCGCGGCGAAATCGGTGTCGGCTCCGGCCTCGGTGTCGAGCACGCAGACCGCCAGGATGATGGCGTTGAGCTTGTCCTGCTGCCGCCCGGCGAGCCAGCCGGCATAGGTCGAGGTGGTGATGCCGCCGGAGCAGGATCCCATGATGTTGATCTTGTCCTGGCCGGTGATCTCGCGCGCCGCGTCGACGGCCTCGTCGAGCGCCTGGATATAGGTGTCGAGACCCCAGTCGCGCTCGCGCACGGTGGGGTTGCGCCAGGAGATGCAGAACGGCTGGATGCCGTTGGCGAGCAGGAAGCGGATCATGCTCTTGTTGGGCGCGAGGTCGACCGCATAATATTTGTTGATCTGGGGCGGCACGATGAGCAGCGGCCGCGCCACCACGGTCTCGGTGGTGGGCGTGTAGAGGATCAGCTCGAGCACCTCGTTCTTGAACACCACCGTGCCCGGCGTATTGGCGAGGTTTTCGCCGACCTTGAATTTCGACATGTCGACCTGGCTCGGCAGGCCGCCATTGCGGGCCAGATCGGTGATGTAGTTCTTCATGCCCTCGACGAGGCTCTTGCCCTTGCTGTCGATGACCTGCTTCAGCGCCTGCGGATTGCCGATCAGCGTGTTGGACGGGGCCATTGCGTCGACGAAGATCGAGGTGACCAGCCGCGCGCGCGCCGCCTCCTTGTCCGGCAGGTCGGTCTTCGCGACCGCCGCGGTGATGGTGTTGGACCAGGCGAGGTAGGACTGCATCAGGCTGCGATGCAGCGGGTTGCCGGTCCATGAGGGATCGGCGAAGCGCTTGTCCTTCGGATCGGGCGCGACCTCCGAGCGGCCGGTGACGATCTTGCCGAGCTCGCCGAGCAAACCCATCCACTGCTCGGCGAGGATCTGCGGCTGCGCGGCGAGCGCGCCGACGACGGTGCGCGCGGCGTCGAACAGATCCTCGGTGCGCACGCCGACGAGCGGGTTGAGCGCGAGCGTGTTCTGCGAGGCCTCCTCGGCGATCTGCTCGGCGAGCGGCCGGATGGTCGGCGGAGCGTCGGTGCGCGCTTCCGGCGATGCCTGCGCCGCGGGTTTCGCCTTGTCCGTGGCGGCGCGCGCGGCGGCTTTCGACGCAGCGCTCTTCGCGGTCTTGGTCGTCGATCCGGTGGTGGATTTCGAGGCCGGAGTGCGGGCCATGCTGGTACTCCCTCGTGAGGTCGGCATGCGCAGAAAAATGCTCGGGCTCAGCACGCCGCGATGCGCATCGCGCGCGTCGTCCGGCGGAGCCCTGAATGATGGATCGCGCGACGCGCGCGGCGCGCATCGTCGCGATGCGGATCGGCGTCGTGCGAGCGTCGTGCGCGTCGCCTCTCATGACGACGCGCAGTGGCCATGCGCAGCGTCGCGTGCGACACGCTGCACATCGTCGTCATCACGATGGCACGTCGTGCGTGCCGGTCGTCTCCGACATCGGCGTCGACGTCGCGCTTACGTCGCGCACAGGTCGATGTCGACCACTGCGCGCAGTCGCTCGCACGATCGTCGTCGAAGAAAAAAACGATGAGCGCGAGGCGTCCTCGCGCGGCATCGCCGCGCGCCTGATCGAGATGCTCTCGAACGTCTTTCGCGAGGCTTGACTCAGGATAGCCGAGATCATGCGCAAGCGCTCCGCGATGTTCTCCGCAGAACCGCGCGCCGCTTCTTTCGAATGCATCTAACGCATTGAAATCAGTTATGAATTTATTTCGATAATCAGTGCGGATCGGCGCGCTGCAACGATCGTCTGCGAGGTCGCGAACGAGGTCGAGACAAGGCTTTTCCGCCGCGCGATCCACGTCGCTTTCTCCCCTCGCATTCTTGTCGTTGAGACCAGCTTAGAGCGGCATTGCCGTTGCGTTCAAGGGCCGGCAACTTCGTCGCTCAAGCACAAGGCTTGCGAGAATCACGAGAAATCAGCAGTTTGACTTTCGAGAGGATGCACTTGCGTTCCGTTGCCGTCTCGGCGTTCAATGGTGAGAGCGAGCCCCGCGCCGGGCTCTCCGCCACGGCGCAGGAGAAAAACGGCACAGGGGAAACGACGATGAAGCAGCTCAGTGGCATCGACGCGACGTTCCTCTACATGGAAACGCCCGAGACGCCGATGCACGTAGCGGGGCTCACCGTCTACGAAAAACCCGAAGGTCTGAAGGGCTCGTTCTACGACCACTTCCGCACCTTCTTCGCAAGCCGCGTGCACCTCGTCCCGATCTTCTCCAAGAAGCTCGCGCGGACCGTGCTCGACCTCGATCATCCCGGCTGGGTCGATGCCGGCGATGTCGATCTCGACTATCACATCAAGCACACCCAGCTGCCGAAGCCGGGCAGCTTCGCGCAGCTTGAAGCGATGGTCGGCGACCTGCATTCGGTGGTGCTCGACCGGTCGCGCCCGCTGTGGCAGTTCACCGTCATCGAGGGCTTCGCCGACGGACGCGTCGCGCTCTATTCGAAGGTGCATCATGCGGCCGTCGACGGTGGCGCCGGCATGGTCATCACCAAGGCGCTCTACGACGTGACGCCGACCCCGCGCGAGGTCGAACCGGCCCCTGCGCCGAGCCCGAAAAAACCGAAACCCGCGCCCGCCGAGCGCGCGCTCGCAAATCTGAACACGCTGGTGGCCAATGCCGTGAGACAGCACTTCACGGTGCTCGCCGCGGGCGCGCAGATGCTCACGACGGTCGCCGGCATGCTGATGCCGGGCGGCCGCGCCAAGGACGAGAAGGAGGCGGGCGGGGCACCGGCCCTGCCGAACCTGCTGCCGCCGAAGACGCCACTCAACGTGACGATCACCGGCCAGCGCTCCTATGCGGCGCGCTCGCTGTCGCTGACCGATGCCAAGACGATCGGCAAGGCCACCGGCGCCAAGATCAACGACGTGGTCATGGCGATCTGCGCGGGCGCACTCAGGCGCTATCTGATCGATCGCAAGGCCCTGCCGAAAACGCCGCTCGTCGCCTTCGTGCCGATCTCGCTGCGCGAGGCGGGCGATACCGAGATCAACAATCAGGTGTTCGGCATGAGCTGCTCGCTGGCGACCGATGTCGCCGATCCGCTCGAGCGGCTGATCGCGATCCAGCGCACGGCGACGACGTCCAAGACGCTCGCGGGCGCGGCCAAGGATGCCGCGCCGAAAGACTTCACCATGCTCGGCGCGCCAGTGCTGTTGCCGCAGATGATGCAGCTGTTCGCGAAGTCGGGTCTCGCCGATGTCATCCCGATGGGCGCGAACGTCGTCATTTCGAACACGCCGGGGCCACCGTTCCCGCTCTACTGCGCCGGCGCCAAGGTGCTGGCCCTCTATCCCGTGTCGATCCCGGTGCACGGTATCGGTCTCAACCTCACAGTGCAGAGCTATCTGGACAAGCTCGATTTCGGCCTGACCGCCGACCGACGCGCGGTTCCGGATATCGTCAGGCTCGCCGACTATCTCGGCGACGCCCTGGACGAACTGAAGGCGGCCGTGGCGAAAAGGTTCGGTTCCCAAACCGCGCCTCAAGCTGCGGCCGTGGTCGCTACAGAGCCCAAGGAGACGGCAATGGCGAAGACTACGGCGAAGACTGCGAAGGCGGGTGCTGCCAAGGAGGCAAAACCCAAGACTGAGGCAAAGGCCAAGGCTCCGGCGAAAGCCGCCGCCGCGAAGCCGGCTGCCGCCAAGGCTCCGGCGAAGGCCGCTGCCGCGAAGGCCCCGGCTGCCGCGAAGGCCAAGGCTCCGGCGAAGGCCGCTGCCGCGAAGGCTCCGGCTGCCGCCAAGGCCAAGGCCCCTGCGAAGGCCAAGGCTCCGGCTAAGGCTGCTGCCGCGAAGGCTCCGGCCGCCGCCAAGGCCAAGGCCCCTGCGAAGGCCAAGGCTCCGGCGAAGGCCGCTGCTGCAAAGGCTCCGGCCGCTGCGAAGGCCAAGGCTCCGGCGAAGGCCGCTGCCGCGAAGGCCCCGGCCGCTGCCAAGGCCAAGGCTCCGGCCAAGGCTGCTGCAAAGCCGAAGGCTGCGGCCAAGGCCAAGGCCCCCGCAAAGGCCGCTGCCGCCGCCCCCAAGTGACCGCTGCCAGGCGCCGAGGGCCGAGAGGTTCACGGCGTCCTGACCTGAGGCGGAAGGTCAGTCACATCGGTTGAGTAGATCCCGACCGGGTCGCAAGACCCGTCGGGAGCTCACCGTGGCAACGCCGCGCGTATCAAGACGGCCGGCGGCGAAGAGCGCGTGCTCTTTCGCTGCCCGTCCGCGCTTCCTATGTACCAAGACTCGATACCGTCAGTCCTGTTGTCGGTCGCCGTTGCGGAAGGCCGGCTTGCCGAGACGGCTACGGAATGATCTTCTTGGAGGTCCGGTCATCCTCGACTCGGACCAAGAAGCGGGCTTCGCGCGAATGCCGCCCCCGCGAAAGAGAGGAAGCGGCATGGCATCAGCATCCCCCCATCTCGCACCGCCGTCGACAGCCCTGCTGCTCCTGGAGGGGCGGGCACTGCCGGAACTGGCCGCCTTCGTCGCGGCCTATCCGCTGATCGCCTCCGCGCCGCGCGGCGATGGCCACCCGGTTCTGGTGCTGCCGGGCCTGATCACGTCGGACCGCTCTACCGGTCCGCTGCGCACCTTCCTGGCCGGCCAGGGCTATGCCGCGCATGGCTGGGAGCTCGGCCGCAACTACGGCCTGCTGCCGGGGTTCGAGCGCCGCATGGTCGACCGCGTGAAGCAGCTCAACGACGAATATGGCCGCAAGGTCAGCCTGGTCGGCTGGAGCCTCGGCGGCATCTATGCCCGCCAGCTTGCCAAGGCATTGCCCGACAGCGTGCGCTCGGTGATCACCCTCGGCAGTCCGTTCGCCGGCTCGCCCCGTGCCACCAATGCCTGGCGGCTTTACGAATTCACCTCGGGCCACAAGGTCGACGATCGCGACAACCATATGGGCGGCGCCATCGCCGCGCCGCCGCCGGTGCCGACGACAGCCATCTACAGCCGCACCGACGGCATTTGCGCCTGGCAGTGCTGCGTCGAGGTGGAAGGCCCGATCACCGAGAATATCGAAGTGCCCGGCAGTCATTGCGGGCTCGGCCACAATCCGGCGGCCGTCTATGCGGTTGCCGATCGTCTCGCGCAGCCGGAAGGCACGTTCACGCCGTTCGACCGCAGCGGCTGGCGCAAGGTCTTCTACCCCGACCCGGCGCGTCCGCACTGAGCGGATGCGCGGGGGACGGCGGGCGGATCAGACAAAAGGGCGGGGCCTCTCGGCTGGTCCCGCCCTTTTCACTCGGCTCGCAGCGCGCGGCGCTATTTCTTGGTGAAGCTCGACTTGATCTCCTCGAAGCTCTCCTTCATGCGGTCCTGAATGATCCGCATGGCGTCCTGATTGGACTTCTGCACGAGCTCGGCGAGATCCTTGGTGTTCTGGATCGCGGCGTCGATCGATCTCTTGGCGAATTCCGACTGGGCGGCCATGGCCTCCTGCGGGCTGCCCGGCATCTTGAAGTTCTGCGCCGCCGACTGGATGTCCCTGATCGCCGCTTCGACGATCTCGCGCTGCTTGGCCGCGAAAGCCGCGGCGCCCTCGGCGGCGGCCTTGCCGCTGGCGCTCAGGGCCTCGAGGTTCTTGCGGTGATGGGCAATGATCTTTTCCATGTCGACGGACGGGATCTTCAGATCCTGACCGAGCTTGGTGAACATCTCCAGGATCGACTGCTGCGTCTGGGTCATGTCGCTTCTCCCGATTGGCCGGTCCCATTCAGCAACGTTTCAGAGGCATGGGGCGCCCTGTCGATGCTTCACGGACAAAAAGCCTAAGGGCCCGCGCCAGCGGTTTCAAGCGATCTTCAAGAGCACCTCGATCGTGTGAAGGAGCAGGCCGGCGAGGCCGCCGATCAGGGTGCCGTTCAGCCGGATATATTGCAGGTCGCGGCCGATATTGATCTCGATCAGCCGGATCAGCTGCTGCATGTCCCAGGATTTCACCTGTTCGGCGATGAAACGCGAGACGCCGCTCTTCTGCGCCTCGACGAAGGTGGTCAGGGCCACCACGAACCCCTGGTTGATTTCCGCGCCCATGCGCGGGTCGTTCATCAGCTTGCGGCCGAGGTCGGTGAGGAAGTTGCCGAGCGCGGCCTCGACCATCGACTGCGGGCCGGCAAGGTCCTTTTCCAGGAACGTGGTGAGGCTCTTCCACAGGTCCTGGGCCAGGCCGCGCAGTTCCTTGCGGGTGAGAAGGTCCTGCTTCAGCTTCTCGGCCTTGGCGGCATAGTCCGGGCTCTCCCGCAGGTTGACGATGAAGGCCTGGACGAAGCGGTCGAACTCGCCGCGCAGCGCATGGTTCGGGTCGGCGCCGACATCGTCGAGGAAGGACAGGGTGGACTTGATGATCTTGCGCAGGAGATAGGCGTCGGCCTTGAACAGGTTGAACAGCGAGGGCAGCTCCTGGCGGATCTTCTCGCGGATGCTCTCCAGCGTCGGCTCGTCGGCGAGCAGCCCCTTCAGCGCCGTGAGCAGTTCGTCGAGCAGCCGCTGATGCCGGCCGTCGTCGGTGATCGAGGTCAGGATCTGGGCGGCGAGGGGAGCGATCTTCAGCGCGTTCAGCTGCTCCATCATGCGCGCCGAGATGAACTCCTTGATACCCGACTGGTCCATGCCGGCGATCGCCTGCGGCAGCAGCTTGAGCCCGAAGCGCGAGAGATTGCCGCTCTTGGCGGGATCGGCGAGCCAGTCGGCGATCAGCCGGGCGAAGTCGACCTCGCGCAGCTTCGCCTCCACCGGCCCCGGCGCCAGGAAATTGACCTCGACGAATTCGCCGAGACTGTCGGCGATGCGGCTCTGGTTCCTCTGGATGATCGCCGTGTGCGGAATGGGCAGGCCGAGCGGATGCTTGAACAGGGCGACGATCGCATACCAGTCGGCGAGGCCGCCGATGGTGGCCGCTTCCGCGAAGGCGGCGACAAAACCCCAGGCGGGGTGGCGATGCTCCAGGAGCTTGGCGACCACCATGAGCGAGACGCTGCCGGCGAGCAGGCTGGTGGCCACGATCTTGACCCGCCTCAGCGCGCCGAGCTTTTCCCGGTCGCGCTCGGTGAGGTCCGCACCGGCCATCATGCGTCGGGCAGGAGCGCCTGACGGCGCGGTGTCCGGGAGAGCCATGCACTACCTCCGGCTGGTATCCTCGATGTGAAACGCGCCGCACCGCGATATCGGGCGTGCGATGAATTGCGAAATCATGACACGCGGCGTCGGTTCCGACATAGGCCCGGCGCGCCCCGGCGGAAAGGCCGCCACTGTGCCGCCGGTCCTGGTCCGAATTCTGCCGAGCAGCTTCCAGCGCATCCCATGCCCGCTTTCAAGTTATTGGTATTGCGGGTGTTTTGACGACTTTGCGATGCAATATAGATTTATGTTGCATTGCACAAAAATTCATGCGATAAACTGTGCATGCCTCGGGCCAATGTCGGACGGGGCGGACCATAGCTCAGACGAGGATGGAGACGACGATGACCGAGAAGACCTCGAAGGCCAAAGCCCAGGCCACCGAAACCAACGCTTTCGCGCCGGTTGCCAAGATCATGGAGACGCTGAAGAGCGCCCAGGAGAAGATCCAGGTTCCGGCTGCTGCCCGTGAATTCGTCAAGCGCAATGCGGAGACCGCCAAGGAGCGGACCGCTGCCGCCGAGAAGGGCGCGCTCGATGCCACCGCTACCGTCGAGAAGGCCCTGGTCGCCGTGGTCGGCGCCGGCGCTTCGGTGTCGCGCGGCCTGATCGATGCCACCATCGCCAATGTCAACCTGACCCTCGGCGGCATCCAGTCGCTGGCCGATGCGTCCTGCCCGAGCGATGCCGCGCAGCGCTACGTCGCCTTCGTCCGCGAGTTCGGCCAGGCCAACATCGTCCGCACCCAGGACGCCTTCAATGCGGTTCGCCAGGCTGCCACCGACAGCGCCAAGGCGCTGCAGGCCGAGGCCGGCAAGCTGGCTTCCTTCGGCAAGACCGCCTGAGCCCGACACGCTCGAAATTGCGACAGACGAAAGGCCCGCCACGCCGGCGGGCCTTTTGCTATCGGGCGATCGGTGCCGTGCCGGCCAATTCGGCGAGCGGTCCGGCCGGGCCATCGCGGGACGACGGCTCGCCGCTCTACAGGTCCTTCGACAGCCAGAGAATGAGATCGTCGTCCAGGCACACCTGCTTGCCGGGCTCAGCACGGCGTCCTCGATATGTCACGCCTTCGCCGTCCGGCCGGAACCCGAGCCGCGCGTAGAGCCGCTGAGCATTGCCGTAGTCGGCGTAAAGCCCGACACCGATACCGATGCCGGCCTTGCCGGACGATCTCGCTTTATTCTCCAGTGTCCGAATGAGGGTCGTGGCCACCCCGGATTGCCTGTGGCTGCGCGCGACGCAGAGGTTGTTGATCTCGGGCATGTCGCGCAGGCGGAAAGGGGCGTAATCCGACGCCCATGCGAGGGTGCCGTAGCCGATGGGATGATCGTGCGACCAGGCAATGAGGACCGTGCGCAGCCCGTGCGCCTGCTCGGCGAGGTAGCGGTCCCACAATATGCGGTCGGAGTTCCAGCCGTTTCCGCCGTCGACGGAGACGACAGCCTCGACATCCGCGGGCGCCAGATCATCGATACGAAGCGTCATGCTGCCCGATCCTGGCCATTTCAGTCGAGACCCTGCATGGCCTGCATCATGATCCCGGCCTGCCATGCTAGCATCAACGGATGTTGCAACTGGACCACCTCACCGTCATCGCTCCGGATCTCGCAGAGGGCGTCGCCCATGTCCGCGCCTGCCTCGATCTCGATGTCCCCTTCGGCCAGCGCCACGGCTATATGGGAACCTGCAACCATCTCCTCCGGCTCGGCGGCACGACCTATCTGGAGATCGTCGCCATCGACCCGCACGCCGAGGCGCCGGCGCGGCCGCGCTGGTTCGGTCTCGACGACCGGGCCAAGGTGAGGGCGGATTGGGACGCGGGCCGGCGCCTGCGGGGCTGGGTCGCAAGGACGGACGACATCGCCGCGCTCATCGCCGGACATGGCAGCCTGTTCGGCAAGGCCGTGGCGCTCCCGCCCGACAGCCCGGCCTTCGACTTCGCGATCGCCGATGACGGCAGCCTGCCCCGCGACGGCGCTGTGCCCTGCATCATCGACCGGCGCGGCAGGGCGCGCGACATGACCAGGATCGCCGATCGCGGCGCGAGGCTGAAATCCTTCGTCCTGGAGCACCCTGAGCCCGCGGCAATCGCGTCCCTCTACAAGCAGTTCGACATCGATCGGCCGCCGATGATCGCAAAGGGCGCCGGGCCGCGATATCGGGCGCATATCGAAACGCCCCAGGGGGTCAGAGAGCTCGTCTGAGCCGCCGTCCACGGGGCCGGCAAAAAGCCCGCCCGGGGAGGCGGGCTCCCGCGCATCGACACCATGTGTGAAATGCCGGCCTCAGCAGCCCGCCAGCGCCAGCGCACGGCTGCGGGCAAAGCCGGGAATGCCGTCGCGCTCGGCGGCGAGCGGCGGCGCGGCCGGGGCCACCTCGATCGTGCCGGCCGTCTCACCCTGGCTGAAGGTGAAGCGTGCGCCGAACTTGCGGGCGAGCGCGCGCATGGCGTGGTTGTCGCTCGACGAGGTGATCCTCAGTCGCGCATAGCCGGCAAGCCGCGCCGCCGTGATCACCGCCGCGAACAGTTCCGAAGCGATGCCCTGACGGCGCCAGTCGGGCTCGACCGAAAAGGCGATGTCGGCCGGCTCGCCGCCCACCGGCGGATGCAGCTCCGCCGTGCCGCGGACATGACCGTCGCGGTCGACCAGCGCGAAAACACGCGTGACGCCGGCAAAGCAGCGTTCGGAATAGCGTGCGATGAAGCTGTCGTCGGCGATCCCGTTGAAACGGTCCCGGCGCCCTTCCGGGTCGAGCCGGATCAGGTGATCGCGATGCAGCGCCTGCTCCGAGCCGGTCAGTTCACGGATGGAGCCGAGCGCTGAGAATGCTCGTGCCATTGTGGCGGTCTCCTCGTGGATAACGAATCCCCGAGGGCGCTCACTTCCCTAGAGCCTTCATATTGTGCGCTGCAGCATACAAGTCAATGCGACGATATGCCCGCATCGGCATGGCCGCCGTGCCGATGCGGCCGGGCGTGGCTCAGGTGCCGGCCCAGACGTCGAGAACATAACGGTTTTCGCGGCCCATGCGGTCGATCCAGGCTTCGCCCTCGGCGAGCGAAACGTCCTTCTCGTCGCAGTAGATGCCGACCAGCGTGCGCTTGACGTCGGGCTCCATGCGGCTGCCGTCGCCGCAGATGAAGATGATGGCCCCGGCCTCGACCAGGGTTTTCACCTTGTCCCTCTCCGCCCGCACGAGGTCCTGCACATAGGTGCGATTGCCGTCGAGGCGCGAGAAGGCGACCTTCAGGTCGACGATGCCGTCGCGCGCATAGGCCTCCAGCTCGTCGCGGTAGATGAAGTCCTGGTCGGGGTGGCGGCAGCCGAAGAACAGCATGGCCGGCCCGATGGCCTGGCCGCCGGCCTTCACCTGGGCCCGCTGGGCGAGGAAGCCGCGGAACGGCGCGAGGCCGGTGCCTGGCCCGATCATGATGATCGGCCGCGCCGGATCGTCGGGCAGGCGGAAGCCGGCCTTGGTCTCGCGCACGGTGGCGTGGATGAGGCTGCCTTCCGGCGAACGGTCGAGATGGTTCGAGCAGATGCCTTCGTAGAGGCCGCGTCCGGATCGGGCCGGGCCGGAGACCACGCCAACCGTGATGCTGCAGCGGTCCGCGGCGACCAGCGGCGAGGACGAGATGGAATAATAGCGCGGCGTCATCATCGGCAGCATTTCGAGATAGTCGGCGAAGCCGAGCTCGCAGGCCGGAAACTCCTCCAGGAGATCGAGCACCGAACGGCGTTTCGCCCAGATCTCGCTCTTGTAGCCGCCCGGCTCGCCGTCGCCGGCGAGGGCGGCAAGCCGCGGCCTGGTCATCGGGCAGCGCGTATGGTCGGCGAGCGCCTGCACCTGCTTGCGTGTCGCGACCGTCTGGAGCTCGACGAATTCGGTCAGGAGCTGGCGCACGCTGAGCGGCCCGTCGACCGGCAGGGCGCTGCGCCGCCCGCCCTGGGTCCTGAGCCGGATCTGGGCGTCCGGAGCGAAGCCGAAATGACGCTCGGCCCGCTCGACCAGGGCAAGGCCATTGACGGGCACGACGCTCAGGTGGTCGCCGGGCCGGTATTGCGTGCCCGGCGGCAGCGCGACCTCGACATGGCGCGTCGAGCGCTCGGAGGGCGTCGCGCCGGCCTTCGTCTGCAGCTCCCGGTTGGCGAGAACGGTCATGGCCTTGGCCCCGACGGCGGCAACGACCGGATTGCCGCTCGCGCGCGCCAGCGTCTCCACCACGTAGAGCGGCTCGGCCGCCGGGCTCTCGCTGAAATCGATGTCGAGGCCCAGCGCCGCGCCGACCGCCGGGAACAGGCCTTCGAACCAGGCCTGGAACTGGCCGTCGAGATCCTCGCGGGCATCGCCCTCGGCGCGTTCGCGGATCCGGCGGGCGCCGAGGGCGGCAAGCCGCTCGTCGAGCTGGCGCGGCACCGACTGGTAGGTGGAGGCCCAGTCGCGGTTGCCGCAGCCGAACACGGCGTAGCTGACCCCTTCGAGCAGCGCGGGGTCGTTCGCTTCGGCGAGCCAGGCCTGGAAGCGGGCGGCATTGTCGGGCGGTCCGCCATTGTAGGAGGCGCAGGCGATGACGACCGCCCCCTTGGCCGGCAGGTCGCCGACATGGCTGTCGAGCTCGGCGAAGGTGACGTCGAAACCGTTGACCTCGCCGGCCTCCGCGATGGCGCGGGCGATCTCTTCAGTCGCGCCGAGATTGGAGCCGTAGAGCACGGTCAGCGCGGTGCCGTGCTTCGGCCGGGCCGCGGCCGGTGCGCCGGAGGCGGCGACCGTCGTCGAGCGCGTCCGGCCGGGGCGCGGCTTCACCTTGATCTTCAGGCCGTCGGGCTTGATCGACAGCGTTTCCTTGATCTTGAGCTGGTATTTGGTGTGATCGAACAGCTGGAAGCGCTGCAGGATCATGCCGAGCACCAGGGTTGCCTCCTGCATCGCGAACTGACGGCCGATGCAGGCCCGCTGGCCGTTGCCGAAGGGCTTGTAGGCATTGGCTGGGCGCGCGGCTTCCGCCTCGCGCGAGAACTGCTCGGGATCGAAGGTTTCGGGATCGTCGCCCCAGACCGCGGGGTCGCGGTGCAGCATCAGGGTGAGCGCGGTGACGAAGGTTCTCGCCTTCAGTGGATAGCGTCCGCCGATCACCTCGTCCTGATAGGGATAGAGGCCGAAGGCGGGCGCGGTCGGCCACAGCCGCAGGGCCTCCTTCAGCACCTGGGCGACATAGGTGAGCTGGTTCACCTGGGCATAGGTCGGCTGCACGCCGATATCGGTGCCGAGCACCCGGTCGACCTCGTCATAGGCCTTGGCGAGCACGTCGGGATTGTTCAGCAGGAAATAGATGGCGAACGAGAGGAGGCCGGAGGTCGTCTCGTGGCCGGCGATCAGGAAGGTGTTGATCTGGTAGCGGATGTTCTCGTCCGACAGGCTTTCGCCGGTCTGCTTGTCGACGCCCGCCAGCATGTAGTTCAGGAGATCGTTCTGGCCGGCCGCCGCGCCGCCGCGGCGCCTTTCGCGGATGATGTCGTCGACCAGCTTGTTCATGAAGTCGACATCGTCCTTGAGCTGGCCGAGCCGCTTGCGCAGCAGCACCCCCTCGAAGGGCAGGCCGCGCTGCATCATGCAGGTTTCCAGCGTGCGGGTCAGCGCGTCGATGAAGGGGTGATAGTCGCGCCGGTAGAAGGAATTGAAGCGGTAGTCGAAACCGCAGATGCCGATCGTGTCGAGCGCCAGCGCGGTCATGTCGTGGACGACGTCGACCTCGTCGTCGGCATTCAGCCGCTCCCATTTCAGCATGAGCTGGGAGGCGATATCCAGCATCATGGGCAGGTAGTTGACCATGGCGCGCTGGGAGAAGGTCGGCAGCAGGATATTGTGCGCCTTCGCCCAGTTGGGCTCCTGGGTATCGCCGGTGAACAGGCCGTCGCCGGCAATGGCGCGGATGCGCCGCAGCGAGCCGCGCACCGCCTTGTCGAACCGCTTCTCGTCGCAGAGCTCGTCGATCAGGGCCGCGCCCGACACGACGATCAGCGGCGTCCCCATCATGTCGAGACCGAAGATCGGCCCGTGCTCGCGGGTGAGCTGCATCAGGCTCTGCAGCGGCGTCTCGCTCGACACGGTCAGCATGTTGCCGACCACCGGCTTCTTCGGCGGATGCGGAATCGGAGCCAGTGATGCGGCTTCGGTCATGGATGAGCGCCCCTCGTCTTTTTCGGCATTGAGGGGCCCGGCCGAGGCTCTGTCAACCGGCATCACGGACCGGCCGCGCCGGCCCCTCGGCGCGGCGCGACGGCGCAGGAGCCAGCGCGGCGCAGAACGCGTTCAGCGCGAGGAGACCGGACGCACCGGACGATGCGGCGGTGGCGGCGTCGGCGCCGCGCGCGGCTCGTGACAGCAGCCAGCGGCCGGCATGGCCACGCGCACGGCGGCCTCCGGCTCGGCCTTGACCTGGAAGGTTTCCACCGCAAGGCGTGCCGCCACCATGGTCTGCTGGTCCAGGCGGGCCGCGACCTCGTCGCGCTTCTTGGCGGCATCCTGGTCGCCGCCGAGGGCGGCGAGGGCGAACCATTTGTAGCTCTCGGCGAGGCTCTGATCGACGCCGAGGCCGCGCGCATAGAGGATGCCGAGATTGAACTGGCTGTCGGTGACGCCGTGTTCGGCCGCCCGACGGAACCACTGCGCCGCCGTCCGGTAATCCGGACGTTCCGACAGCGCGCCCTGGGCGAACATGACGGCGAGGTTGTGCATCGCCTTGCCGTTGCCGGCGGCCGCGGCCTTCTCGTAGAGCCCGCGGGCGCGGTTGAGATCCCGGGTCACCCCGGTGCCTTTCTCGTAAAGGCTGCCCAGCCGGTACTGAGCCGGTGCCAGGCCGGCATCGGCGGCGCGCTGATACCAGTTGGCGGCTTCGGCCGCGCTCACCTGGACGCCGCGGCCTTCGAGGTAGCGCGTGCCGAGCTCGAAGGCGGCCGCCGGGTTGCCGCCTTCGGCGGCGCTCTTCAGGGCGGCCGGAATGGTTGCCGGCCGCTCGCCGGCGCGGCCGACCGCCTGCCAGCCGGACGAGGAGACCGAGGTGCCGGGCAGGCCGATCCGCGGCGGGCTGGCGATCGAGCCGGTCGTCGCCGGGGCGCTGCCGTCCTCGCGCGGCGGCGCAGGGGGAACTGTCGGAGCAGCCGGCGTCGCCGGCTCTGCCGGGCTTGCCGGTGTCGCGTCGCCACTCGCCGCCGGCGCGTCGGGCTGAGTGCCGGCCGGCGCTTCCTCGTGTGCGGCAGGAGCCGTGGCGGGTGCCGCGTTGCCGTCCGTCGCGCTCTGCGGCGCGGCGTCGGGCGGCGCGATCGTGCCGCTCGTCGTATCGGCTGTCCTGGAGCGCAGGTTCTGCCAGGTCGAAACGCCGGCCGCGACCACCAGCAGTGCGGCGGCGACGCCGATGACGATAGTCCGGCGGCTCGCGGTCAGCCGCGAACCGGCGCCGGCTTCGTCGGTGGCCGGGGCGTCGCGCTCGGCCGTCAGGGCCGCGACGGCCGCCGGCAGCGGATCGGCGGCAGGCGTCGCGCGCACCGTGCGCACTGCGCTGATCGTCGGCGCGAGGGCCGGCGTGGCGGCCGGCGTTTCGGCCGGCTCGGCCTTGCCGCGGGCCAAGGCGCCGCGCATGCGGGCGAACAGGGAGGCGGGCTTGTCGTCGGCCGAGGCCGGCGCCGACAGGCTCGCCTCGCTCGCGGCCTGGGCGGCCCGGCGCGCGGCGGCGATGAAATCGGCCTTGGAGCCGCCCATCGGCGTGGCGCCCGGTGCGGGCGCGCGTAGGCGCGGCGCGCCGGAACCCGGCTCGAGCGGCAGGTCGATGCCGGCGGCAGGGG